>CALLSB010000152.1:0-19799 GCA_938014225.1 uncultured Collinsella sp.
CAGCAGGGGCTCTCAATGTTTTTATGTCCTGCTCATATCGTCTCTGCCGGCAGTTGGGGACATTCCTTGTGCCAGCGTTGCATCGAGTGCTTGGGAAACCGCGACCCGGTTTTTGGCCGAATAGTGGGTCGCATTTTCCGGATGGGGTGGGTTACGGAAAGTGCGACCCGGAATATTACTCTGAAACGGGATGCGGTTTCCCTGATGCGCCTCAAACGGAAAGCGCATCCCATTCCGGAGCTCCAAAACGGGATGCGCTTTCCGCGAGGAAGAATTGCCGCAGCTGCGTTAAGCAGTGTCGCTCGTTACTCGCCCAGAATCAGCGCCGCGAGCTCTGCCTGGCTATCCACCACGTAGTCAGCGCCGGCGGCTTCCAGCTCTGCGCGGCCGCGGAAGCCCCAGCTGACGCCCGCGCTCTTAAGGCCGGCGTTGTGGCCGGTCAGGATATCGACATTGGAATCGCCCACATAGAGCGTGGTTGCCGGATCGGCGCCCAGCTCCTCCATCACATGCAGCGTGACGGGTGCTTCGGGCTTGGGCGGAAACGCATCGACACGGCCCTGTACCAGCGCAAAGCGTTCGGAACCAAAATACTTCTCGATAAGCGGAGCCGCCGAGACGTGGTCCTTGTTGGTGAGCACGGCAAGCTGCACACCCGCGGCGCGCAGGCGGTCGAGCATCTCAATCGTGCCGGCATAGGGGGCGGTGTGGTCCTCCTTGTGCTCGCCGTAGTAAGCCCTAAACTCGGCAAGCGCCTGCTCAAACATACGGCCGTCGCCCGCATACTCGGCAGGCATAAAACGCTCAACCAGCTTGAGCATGCCGTTTCCCACCTTGTAGCGGTACTCGTCGACGGCAAATGTGGGCCAGCCGTGCGTCTCGCAGGTATGGTTGCCGGCGGCCGCCAAGTCCTCGAGCGTGTTGAGGATGGTGCCGTCCAGGTCGAAGATCACATGGGAAAAAGCTGCTGCCATGGGTGCTCCTGCCGCTTGAGTTGTAAAACGCACCCCATGATACTGGGCATGCGTGCCGGGCATGTTTGGAATCTGAATATCTTTAATAGCCCTGAGCCTTTGTCGTTAGCAAATTCTCGGCAGCTGCTCTCCTACGAGCATGTCGAGGATGCGGGTCGAACCCCAGCCGGTGCGCACGCGCACGGCGGTACGGGCGCCCTCGGCAAGCGGCAGCACGCGACCGATAATGGCAGCGTTCTCGCCGTAGCGGGCGGCGCGCATGGCGCTCAGCGCGGCATCGGCTTGCTCGGCCGGCACGACGGCAACCATCTTGCCCTCGTTTGCCACCTGCAGCACATCGTAGCCGAGCATCTCGCAGGCGGCCTGCACGTCGGGACGCACGGGCACGGCATCCTCGTCGACCTCCATGGCAACATTGCTGGCCTGGGCAAACTCGTTGAGTGTGGACGCCAAGCCACCGCGCGTGGGGTCGCGAAAGCAGCGTGTGTCGGGTGCTGCGGCAAGCACATCGGCAATCAGGCGGTTGAGCGGTGCGGCGTCGCTTTCGATCGTGCTCGAAAACGCTAGGCCCTCGCGTTGGCTCATGATAGCGATGCCGTGGTCGCCCAGTGTACCCGAGACCAGGATGACATCGCCGGGCTGGCAGTTTGCGCCGCTGAGCGCCACGCCCGCAGGCACCTCGCCCACGCCGGCGGTATTGATATAGACGCCGTCGGCCCCGCCGCGCTCGACCACCTTAGTGTCGCCCGTGATTATGGACACGCCCGCCTCGCGCGCCGTCTCGGCCATCGTCTGCACAATCTGGCGGAGCTTATCCATGGGATAGCCCTCTTCGAGGATAAAGCCGCACGATAGGTAGCGCACGTTGGCGCCCGAGGTCGCGACGTCGTTGACGGTTCCGCATACAGCGAGGCGGCCGATGTTGCCACCGGGGAAGAACTGCGGCGAGACCACAAAGCTGTCGGTCGACATGGCGATGCGCCCGCTCGCGGGCAGCGTAGCGACGCCGGCATCGTTGCCCTCGAGCAGCTCGGGCGACCCAAAGGCATCTAAAAAGACCTCATCGATGATGCGTTTCATCATCTGACCGCCAGAGCCGTGGCCTAACAGGACGGTGCTGTCGGTGATGCTATGGGACATATCGAAAACTCCAATCTTGGGTGGGATTATATGGGTGAGGCGCAGCGTCGACTGGTCCGCCGTTCGTTAGAACGGCGGAACCTATTAGCCTCGGTAGCGGAAATATGCTGCGCAGCTGCCCTCGGAGCTCACCATGCAGGGGCCGACGGGATGTTCGGGCGTACAAGCGTGGCCGAACAGGGGGCAGTCGCTCGGCGTAATGGCCCCGCGCAGCACGTCGCCGCAGCGGCACCCGCGCGGCTCGACCGTCGCCTCAACGGGCACGTCAAAGCGAGTGTGGGCATCAAAGCGCGAGAACTCGGGGCGGATGGAAAGGCCCGAGTTGGCAATCGGCCCCAGCCCGCGCCACGTGGTGTCGCATGGCTCAAACACCTGCTCGACCAGCTGGCGCGCCACGGGGTTGCCGTCGGCATTGACGCCGCGACGGTAGGCGTTGTCGATCGCGGGTTGCCCCTCAACAACCATCTGGACCAGCATGCAGATACCCTGCAAGATGTCGACCGGCTCAAATCCCGTTACCACGCCTGGAGTCTTAAACTCGTCGACCAAAAAGCTAAAGGGCGCCAAGCCCGTGATGGTGGCGACGTGGCCCGGCAGGATAAAGCCGTCGATGGCGGTCTCGGGGTCGTTGGCGATGGCGCGCAACGCCGGCGGCGTGGTCTTGTGGGCGCAATAGACCGAGAAGTTTTGGAGTCCGCGTGCATCGGCCTCCAAAATGGCGGCGGCGATGGTGGGCGTTGTGGTCTCAAAGCCCACGCCCATAAAAATGACCGGGCGATCAGGGTTTTGCTCGGCGATATCGAGTGCATCGAGCGGGGAGTAGACGATGCGAATATCGCGCCCCGCCGCCTTTTGCGCAGCGAGCGAGGTGGATGATCCGGGCACGCGCATCATGTCGCCAAAGGTGGTGATGATGGCGCCGTCTATGTTGGCGAGCGCGATTGCGTGGTCGATGTCGCGGTTGGCGGTGACGCAGACGGGGCAGCCCGGGCCGCTCAGCAGCTTGAGCCCGGCCGGCATAATGGAGCGAAAGCCATAGCGCCCGATGCTCACGGTATGTGTGCCGCAGACTTCCATAAGGTTGATGGCGCGGTCGCCGACAAGCTCATGAATGCGCTCGATGAGCTCGCGAGCCAGCTTGGAATCGCGAAATGCCGAAAAGTCGATACCGGAGCGCGCCGGCTGTCCGGCCGCCACTAGTATGCCTCGGCCGGGTTGCTGGCCAGTTGGTCTTCTTCGGCCAGTTCGGTCATGGCATTAACGAGCTCGAGCGTTTCTTGCGCTTCCTGCTCGTCGACGATCTGGATGCCAAAGCCGGCGTGTACGAGAATATAGTCGCCTACCTGCGCCGTCGGCACGAGTCTCAGCGACACGGGGCGCTCGATGCCCATCATGTCGACGGTGGCCTTGAGGTCGTCGTCGCGTTTGACTACTTTGCCGGGAACGGCAAGGCACATATTGTTCCCCTTTTATACGCTTTGCGCTGGATGGGCGCTTAATAATCCATCAGTTGATGGTAGCGCTCGCGGGGTTCGCGGGCAAACGCGTTACGCCTGTGAGACGGCTGGGCGCGGCGGCGTGCGAGGGCGAGCTACTGTGATGCAATCTGCGCGAGGCGAGCGCGTGCGACTGCCGCCTGACCGTAGGCGATGCAGCCGTCGTTAACGGGCACGGTTTGGGGGACGAGGACAGTAAGGCCTGCGCTTTTGAGCTCGCGGGTGAGGAGTTGAAGCAGAAGTCGGTTCATGAACACGCCGCCCGAGAGCGCGACGGTGTCGATGCCCTCGTGCACGCAGATATCGCTGGCGATGCGCGCCGAGGAGCGCGCGACGGCGACATGGAAGTCGAGTGCGAGCCTGTCGGCGGGCGCTCCGGCTTCAGTTCCTCCCAAAAGTGTCTCAAAGAGTGCTTTCTGATCCAGAACATGGGGGCCGTTCAGCCACGATGGGCCAGATGCGAAATGGCCGGCGTTGTCGTCGGGAAAATGGGCGATTTCGTTGTCGAGCGAGCGCCAGGCGGCGGCTTCGAGTTCTATGGCGGGTTCGCCCTCGTAGGTCGCCTTGTCGCAGATGCCCAGAATCGCCGCCGCGGCATCAAAGAGACGCCCCATGCTGCTGGTACGCGGGCTGTTGATGCCGCGCTCGATCATGGTAGCTGTCACGCTGCGCGTTTGCTCGTCGAGGCTGTCCAAAAGCCGAGCGGCACCTGGGTGCTCGAGCAGGCCGAGCTCACTGAGCAGGGCAAAGGCGTTGCGGCGGGCGTCGCGCACGGAGGCCGCCCCACCGGGGAGCGCCCAAGTGCGCAAATGCGCGGCGTGCTCAAAGCCGCCAAGGCTGGCAACAAGAAACTCGCCGCCCCAAATGGTCCCATCGGTGCCGGCGCCGGTGCCGTCAAAGGCGATGCCAAGGACACGCGCGTCGGTTGTAAGCTGGCCCGCGGCGATGGCCTCGGCCATTACGCTCGCGATATGCGCATGATGGTGCTGCACCTCGACGAGCGGCAGATTGCATTTTCGCGCCTGCTCGCGCGCCCACTGGCCCGATAGATAGCTGGGGTGTACATCGCAGGCCAAGGCGGCGGGCGCCAAGTCAAAGAGATCTTCCAAGCGCGTGCGCGCGGCGTTCCAGGCATCGAAGGTCCCGCCGTTTTCAACATCGCCGATATGCTGCGACACAAAACAGGTCGCCTCGCCGTTCGTCCCTTCACGCGTGAGCGCAATCGTGGCCTTTTGTTGTGGCCCGCAGGCGAGCACGCAGGACGGAGCGCCGTCGAGCGCCGGCAACGGCAGCGGCTGGGGTGCATATCCGCGAGCGCGGCGAACGGGCATAATGGCGCCGTCGACCACGCGCACTACAGAGTCGTCGTAGCGCGAGAGGATCGCGCGGTCGTTACCGAGCAGCGCGTCGGCGATGCCGGCGGCAACGAGGTGTTCCCAGGCAAGGTCGTCGTCGGTCTCGATGGGTTCTTCGCTCAGGTTTCCGCTGGTCATGACGAGCGCGTGCATACCGCAGGCTTCTGCCGCGGCAAGCAACAGATGTTGAAGCGGCGTATAGGGGAGCATGACGCCGAGCTCAGGAAGGTCGTGCGCGACAGATGGCGCGAGAGCGAGGATGTCGGGGGAACCGCCGTTGCCCTCGCCAACAGTGCGCCGGCGCAGCAGCACAATGGGGCGGATACTGCCAGCGAGCAGATCGCGTTCAGCATCGTCGATATGACACAGGCGCCCGGCATCGGCAAGACTGCGAACCATGACGGCAAGTGGCTTGTTGCTGCGACGCTTGCGACGGCGCAGCTCGCGCACCGCTTGTTCGTTGGCAGCATCGCAGGCCAGGTGGAATCCGCCCAGGCCCTTGATGGCGACGATGCCACCGCTGGCCAGCAGCTCAACGCAGCGCTCGATGATAGCGTCGCTGGCCTCGCGTGTGGTGCCGACGGTCGGTGTCGCGGACGAATTCCCGCACGCATTGCCGTTTACAGCCTCGCGCCACGTAATATGCGGCCCGCAATCAAAGCAGGCATCGGGTTGCGCGTGAAAACGCCGGTCGAGTGGGTCGGCATACTCCGCGGCGCACTTGGGACACATGGGAAAACAATCCATCGAGGTGGCCGCTCGATCGTAAGGCAGCGAGCGGATGATGGTAAAGCGTGGGCCGCAGTTAGTGCAGTTGATAAAGGGGTAGTGATAGCGTCGGTCGGCGGGATCGAACAATTCGCGCAAGCAATCGTTGCAGGTGGCGATATCGGGCGAGACGAGCGTCGTGTGCGCGGTCTGGTCCTGCGATGCTACGATGCGAAAGCCCTGTTCGTTGGCGGCATCCCAACCGTTGGCTGCCAAGTCCACAACCTCGACATGCTCTACGCGGGCTGCCGCAGGCGCATGCTCAGAAAGCGCGGCAACAAAAGCATCGAGCGCATCGGCCGGAGCGTGCGCCTCGATATGCACGCCGTCGCCCGCATTGAGCACCCATCCACAAATGCCATGTGCCATGGCCTCGCGATACACAAACGGTCGCATGCCAACGCCCTGCACAATGCCCGTCACATGAATATGCGCATGCCGCATGCGACACCCCTCATCAAAACCGACCAAAAAGGGACAGGTTTATTTTGGTAGGTAAAACTTCTAAACCTGCCAAAACAAACCTGTCCCTTTTTGGCAGGTGCGCTGCGGGAAATCCCGCTATAGCCCCAGGCTCTGCTTGGTGGCGGCGCAGGTGAGCTCGCCGTGCTTAACGCCGCGCAGGCCCAGCAGGCGGTCGGCTAGTTCGTAGACGCGCTCGCCACGACCCTTGAGCGCCAGAATCTCCAAACAGTTGTGGTGATCCAGATGCACGTGCATGGTCGATACGATCTCGTCGGTGTAGTCGTGCTGCACTTCGTCCAGGCGGCGCGTCAGATCGCCGGTGTGATGGTCGTAGATCATGGTGAGCGACCCGATAACGTGCTCATCGGGCGTGCGCATCTGCTCTTTGGCGATCGAGGCGCGAATCAAATCGCGCACGGCCTCGGAGCGGTTGGCCACGTCGCCGCGGCGCGCGATCTGCTCGTCAAAACGGCGCAGCAGGTCGTCGGGTGCGGTAACCGAAAAACGGACCAGCTCGGAGCCGGAGCCACTACAGTGGCAGCCCGCGTCACCGTCCGCCCCGTGCGGATGCTCGTGCTCGTACCCGCAGCAGTGCTCGTGTTCGGCCACCTTACACCAGCTTCACGGAGCCGACGGAGTTGTGGTCGGCCTCGATGGCTTCCTCGTAGCCCTCGAGTGCGTCGTGGGCCTCGTGGAGCGCGGCCATGGCGGCCTCGAGCTTGGCGCCGATGCGCTCCATGTCAAAATTCTCGGTCGCATGCAGCAGCTGATGGCTCCACTCGTGAGCGAGCTCGATGGTGTCGTCGACCTGCTTGACGCTCATGGCAAGCTGGCTCATGTTCATTCCGACGTCATGCATGGAAAATCTCCTTTTGTATGGGGCAGTTCAGTGGTTCAGATTTTACTACGCCCGCTCTGTGCGCAGCTGCATAAGAAAACGGGTGCGAGTCTGTGCGACCCGCACCCGTTCACTGGGGGCTGTTTGTGACTACCATACTATCCGTGGTTGCACTCGGTGCATCCAGAAGTCCGGCGAGCGGTGCAAAAGCGCTCATGGACGGCAGGCAGACGGCAACATGTAACAAGCGTATTACAGATGCTTCTCCAGCAGCGCCTGCAGCCTCGCCTTGGGCAGAGCACCAACCGATCGGTCAATCTCCTCGCCGTTCTTAAACACAACCAGCGTGGGGATGCTCATGACGCCATACTTCATGGCCAGGTCCTGGTTGTCGTCGACGTTGCATTTGGCAACGGCAAGCTTGCCCGCCAGCTCATCGGCAACCTCGTCAACGATGGGCGAGAGGGATCGACAGGGCCCGCACCACGGTGCCCAAAAATCGACCAGCACGGGCAGACTGTCGTTAACGATGGAATCGAAGTTCTCGGGGGTAATCTGATTAATGTCAGCCATGGTGACCTCCATAATGCGACGCGGCTCGGCCGCGTAAAACTCAGTACGACCGTGCTTATACCCAGCCGCCCGCAAAGCAACCACTCGCGGGCAGCTCTTTTATATAATGGTGGGCACGCAAACGATTGGAGAGCGCATGTCCACGTCACAAAGCCAGAAAAAAGAAGCCATCGCCCAGGCGGCCGAGCAGGAGCTCGCATCGCTCGCGGGTCGCGGCGTGCGTATCGCGGGCAACGCGTGCTCGCCGATCGTGCTGGTCAAAGGCGATTTGGACGAGGCCGAGCGTTCGGGTGGCGAGCTTGCCGCCGGCCCGGATGGCGCGGCGTTGCGCAAGGCGCTTGGGGCCATCGGCTACGCGCCCGAGGATTTTTGCGTGCTGTCAAGCGTCGCCGGCGTGGGTGACGGGGCGGTCGCGACAGGCGAGGGCCTGCCGTGCGAGCTGTTCCGCGAGGCGCTCGAGGCCTTGGACCCCGAGGCGGTCTTGCTGCTGGACGATCGCGCGGCCGATACCATGCGCGAGACCTATGCCGACATGCTTGTGGCAATCGACGACTTCGATACCGCTATGCTCAAGCCCGGCTTGGTCGCCCATGTGCAGGGCCGCCGCGTGCTCGCGCTCGACGGCTTTGAGGCGGCACTCACTGACAAAGCCGCCAAGCAGCGCATGTGGGCATACATCAAGCAGCTGACCCCGGCAGCCGCTCCGCTGTAGCGAGGCTGGCGGCAGCCCCTACATCACAGCGCGCAGCTCAAACCGATCGCCGTTAATGCGGAACTGGCAGTTGCCGTTCATGCGTTCGACGGCAAGCTTAATGCTCTTGGTTCCAAAGCCGTGTCCGGTGTGCCCGGCTACGGGCATGCCGTCGACCATGCGCGGCGCGCGGTCAAACGTGTTGGAAACTAACAGCAGCAGCTGGCCGTCCTCTAATCGCAGGTCAAAGTCGACGAATCGCTTTCCTTGGGGTGCGGCGCTTGCGGCGGTGATAGCGTTTTCCAAGGCATTTGAGAGCACGCTAAACAGGTCGGCGTCACCTACGTGGATGGTTTCGGGTACGGCGGCGCGCAGGTTGGCGGTAATGCCGTTTCTATTGATATCCGAGTTAAATGACGAAAGCGCGATGTTTACGGTCTCGTTGGCGCAGAAGCGGCGTACGGCGGTGCGGTCGCCGGCTTCGCAGAGTTCGTCGATGCGATCGAGCGCCTCGTCGGTGTGGCCCTCCTCAATTAAAGCGGCCAGGCCGCGTAGGAAGTGGCGCATGTCGTGGCGCAGAATCGACAGCTCGCGCCCAGATTGACGCCAAGCCTCGAGCTCTTTGATGGCGGCGCTGTCGCGGGCTTCGAGCATCCAGCGCTCTCGCTCGGCGGTTTCCTTTTCTTCGTATTCGCGCAGGTAAACGGCAAGAAACATAAGATAGAAGGCACAGAGCGCAAATGCCAAAAACTCAACCGTCACCACCGAGCCCGAGTGGAACAGCGTGGTGTAGACGTTGGTGGCATAGTCAAAGACGTAATAGACGAGCGGCAGGATTAAAAGGATGCCCAGCTCGGTGGTGCTTTTAATCGCCAAGCGTGGACCGATGTCGCCGGCCCAATGCAACAGGACGGCAAAGACGGCGAGTGTGGTCGCGATGCGCGCCAGGTAGTACGCGATCTGAGAATCGGTTGCGGCAAATGCGGCGATGCCCATCCAATTGCTGAACTGGCAGCTCAGATAGGCACTCGTAATGCCGAGCACGGCAAGCAGCGGGCTCAGGCGGTAGCGCGCGCACAAATAGATGACGAGCGGCAGATGCACGACGAGCGGATATACCTGGCGGGCGAAAAGCTCGCCGCCGACGGCATTGGCGAGGCCAAATGCGCATCCGGTTACGGCACCGACCAGCACCAGTTCAAGCACATGACGCCGGTTGATCTCGACACCGCACAGCGCCGCCGAGGCAAAGACGCCAAAGAGCAGCGTCGTGGCGTGGTGGATTGCCCAAAGGACCATTTCGACCGTTGCGGGCATTAGCGCCTCCCGCCCTCGAAACGCACCGCAAAGTAGGCGTCTTGGAACCCCTGCTTGCTGCTGCGCGACAGTGGAATGCACGCGCCGGAGCGCATGACGATGTCCGTGCGATCGAAGTGGTCGATGTTGCGCAAGTTGACCTGGTAACTACGGTGGCATTTAAAGAAGGTGGCATTTTGCGCCAAACGGTCCTCGACGCTGCGGAACGACTCGAGTGCCTCGATGTCGCGTCCGTCGCGCAGGTGGAAGACCACGTGCTTGTTGCGCGCCTCGGCATATTCGATGTCGGACAGGCGCAGGGCGTGGTAGCCAAAGGAAGTTTTGATCACGAGCTCGTCGGTTGCCGCCGGGCGCATGCTCGAAAGCTCGTCGAGTAACTGCGCCAGGCGTTCGTAAGTCACGGGCTTGAGCAGATAGTCGAAGGCGCGGACCTCGTAGGATTCCAGCGCGAACTCGGGCGACGAGGTGAGGAACACCAGGCGCACGGCGGTGTCGGCCTGGCGCAGTTCGCGTGCGGTGTCCATGCCGTTGACGAGCGGCATGATCATGTCGAGCAGAATGATGTCGGCGCGCGATGCGGCATGGCGGGCCAGCAGGTCCTCGCCGCGTGTGACGAGCGCAACATCGACCGCCGTGCCCGTCTCGGTCGACCAACGGTCGATCATCCGGTGCAGTCTATCTAGAAAAGCGACATCATCGTCGCAGGCAATAATCTTGAGCATTCGGCCCCCTTAAGTAGTTCGATTTTGCCACATCGGGTACGCGCCGCTTGCGGGGGTGCGGACCGTTTGCGCCCCACGGCGTGCAACTCGCGCCAAGCGGTATTGCGGTGGCGAAAGATGCCTCCTGCGCCATCGAGAGCTCAGCTATCCTCAGCTTGCCAGTTCGAATATGGACCTGCCACATGATTGAATCTTTATTTCAACTTTACACCTAGGTTTACAGCTGTCTTGTCAGCTGTAAACCTAGGTGTCATACTAAAGCCCCAAGATTCGCCAAAAGAGAGGGGCCTTGATGGCACAGAGCGCGAACATGGATGCGTCGGAGCTTGCACGCGATATCGCGGCCGGCTTGGCATCGGCAACGACGGCAACGGAGCGTGCGGCACTGGTGCCCGCAGGCCTCGTCGAGGCCATTCAGCAACTAAAAACCCAACGTGACGCGGTGATCCTGGCGCACTATTACGTGGCGCCCGAGGTCCAAGCCGTTGCCGATTACGTCGGCGATAGCTTCTACCTGGCAAAGCTCGCCAAGAGCCTGCCGCAGCAGACCATCGTGTTGTGCGGCGTGGAGTTTATGGGCGAGAGCGCCAAGCTGCTCAATCCCACTAAGACCGTGCTGCTGCCCGAGCCGGGCGCAGACTGTCCCATGGCGCACATGGTCAAGCGCGAGACGGTTGACGCGGCGCGCGCCGAGTACGGCGACGACCTGGCCGTGGTGTGCTACGTCAACTCCACGGTCGAGATCAAGAGCTGGAGCGACGTGTGCGTCACCAGTTCCAACGCCGTTAAGATCGTGTCCGAGCTGCCGCAGCAGCATATCCTGTTCATTCCCGACCAAAACCTGGGACGCTTCGTAGCCGAGCAGGTGCCGCAAAAGCACGTCATCCTCAACAACGGCTACTGCCCACGCCATCACATCATCACCGTCGAGCAGATCGTCGACGCGACGGAGGCCCACCCCGACGCGCTCGTGCTGGCGCATCCTGAGTGCAAGGCCGACGTTCTGGCCGAGGCCGACTACATCGGCTCCACCGCCGGCATCATCAAGTATGCCGAGGAGTCCGACGCGAGCGAGTTCATTATCGTGACGGTCCGCGGCGTGCTCTACGAGCTCGAGCGCCGCTGCCAGGGCACCGGCAAGAAGTTCTATTTCCCCGCGGTGCAGCCCACCTGCGTCAACATGGACCTCATCACGCTCGAAAAGCTCGTGCGCTGCCTGGAGACGGGCGAGGGCGAGGTGCAGATCGGCGTCTCGGACGAGGCAGCAGACCAGGCCAAGCTCACGCTCGACCGTATGCTCGAGTACGCAGCACGCTAGAACAATGTTGCATGAGGGACGGTCCCTTATGTCACATTCAAGGGAGAGGATTCCTGTGGAAACCAAGCAATACCCCGATATGGAGTGCGACGTCGTCATTGCCGGCTGCGGCGTGGCGGGTCTGTACGCGGCCCTCAATCTGCCGACGAGCACGCGCGTGATCATGCTCTCCAAGGGCGCGGTCGATGAGTGCGATTCGATGCTCGCGCAGGGCGGCATCTGCGTGCTGCCCGAAGGCTCGGACTACGATGCCTTCTTTGAGGACACCATGCACGCCGGCCACTACGAGAACCGCCGCGAGAGCGTCGACATCATGATTCGCTCGAGCCGCTCGGTCATCAACGACCTGCTAGCGATGGGCGTGGATTTTGAGCGCAAGGCCGACGGCAGCCTCAATTTTACCCGCGAGGGCGCGCACAGCCGTCCGCGCATTGCCTTCCATGCCGACATTACGGGCAAGGAGATCACGACCAAGCTGCTCCAGGCCGTTCGCAAGCTGGACAACGTGCAGATTTTGGAGCACGTGGCCATGACCGACATCCTGACCGCCGAGCGCGATGACGCCACGGTGTGCACCGGCGTCGTCGCCGTAGCCGTGGACGAGGACAACTCGGTTCGCCCCGCCGACGAGCTGGCAAATGCCGCTGAGGGCGTGCATGCCGGTAAGCCGTTTAAGATCCATGCCCGCCACACGCTGTGGGCAACGGGCGGCATTGGCGGCGTCTACGACCACTCGACTAACTACCCGCAGCTCACGGGCGACGCCTGCTACATCGCTCAGGAGCATGGCATTAAGATGGAGCACCTGGACTACGTGCAGATCCATCCCACGGGTCTGTTCTCGCCGCAGCCGGGTCGCACGTTCCTGATCAGCGAGAGCTGCCGCGGCGAGGGCGCGATTTTGCTCAACGCCGCCGGCGAGCGTTTTACCGACGAGTTGCAGCCGCGCGACGTTGTCGCCGCCGCCATCCGCGAGCAGATGAAGCAGGATGACACCGAGCACGAGTGGCTGAGCTTTGCCCCCGTCGAGCGCGACGTGGTGACCGGGCACTTCGCCAACATCCGCGCGCGCTGCCTGGAGGACGGTCGCGACATCCTGGATGAGCCCATTCCCGTTACGCCGACGCAGCACTACTTTATGGGCGGCGTGTGGGTCGACAAGGACGGCCGCACCTCGATGCCCGAGCTCTACGCCGCGGGCGAGACGGCCTGCAACGGCGTTCACGGCAAGAACCGCCTTGCTTCAAACAGCCTGCTCGAGGCGCTGGTCTGGGGTCGTCGCGCCGCGTGGTATATGCGTACCGGCGAGTCGCTGGCCGTGGAGCAGGCGGGCGATCCCGCGCTCGATGGCCGTCATCGCGCCCTGGGCGCCGACCCTCTGGCAATCGATGATTTGGCCCGTGCCGCCGGCACGCAGGCCGTGGAGGAGTAGACCATGAATCCCATTACCATGAAGCTCGTCGTCGATGATCTGATTCTGCAAGCTCTGCGCGAGGACATTACGTTTGAGGACGTGAGCACGGCGAGCGTGTGCCCCACGGCGCGTCCCGCCACGGTGGAGCTTATCGCCAAAGCCGATGGCATCATTGCCGGCCTGGATGTGTTCGCTCGCACCTTTGAGCTGCTGGATTCGCAGAGCTCGGTGCTGTTTGATGTTGCCGACGGTGACGAGGTGCATGCCGGCGACCACGTGGGTCAGGTGCGCGGCGATGCGCGTGTGCTGCTTTCGGGCGAGCGCGTGGCGCTCAACTACCTGCAGCGCATGAGCGGCATCGCTACCTATACGCACAGCATGGCCGCGGCGCTCGAGGGAACCAAGACCGTGCTCGTCGACACGCGCAAGACCACACCGGGCATACGCGTGTTTGAGAAGGCAGCGGTTGAGATTGGCGGCGGCAGCAACCACCGTTACAACCTGTCGACGGCCGTCATGCTCAAGGACAACCACATCGATGCCGCCGGTGGCGTGACGCGCGCGATCGAGATGGCGCGCGCCCATGCATCGTTTACCACGACGGTCGAGATCGAGTGCGAGAATCTGGACATGGTGCGCGAGGCCGTGGAGGCCGGCGCCGACATCATCATGTTCGACAACATGACCCACGACGACATGGCCGCCGCCATCGAGCTTATCGCCGGCCGTGCCAAGACCGAGTGCTCGGGCAACGTGGACGCCAGCAATATCCGCGCCCTGGCTGATCTGGGCGTTGACTTTATTAGCTCGGGGGCGTTGACGCACTCTGCGCCGATTCTCGACCTCTCGCTTAAGCACCTGCGCCTGCTGGACGGTAAATAATGGACGCCCGTGAGCGTCGCCGTGCCATCATGGCCGTGCTCGAGGGAGCCAAGGGACCCGTATCGGGCAGCGCGCTTGCCCGCGAGGTGGGTGTGAGCCGCCAGATTGTCGTGCAAGACATCGCTCTGCTGCGCGCCGACGGGCACGATATCGTGGCGACCAATCGCGGCTACGTGCTGCAGGAGGCCCCCAGCAGCCCCGCCGTGCCCACGCGTCTTGTTAAGGTGCGCCACAGTGTGGAGCAGGCGGGCGACGAGCTTACGAGTATCGTCGACGCGGGTGGCGCCGTGCTCAACGTGATCGTCAACCATCGTGTGTACGGCAAGATCACGGCCGACCTGGACATCCGCAACCGTCGCGATGTTGAGCGCTATCTGCGCGATATCGAGAGTGGCAAGAGCTTTCCGCTGCTAACGGTGACGAGCGGCTATCACTTCCATCGCATTGCGGCGGAGGACGAGCAAACCCTCGACGAGATCGAGGCCATGCTCAAGGAAAAAGGCTACCTAGCAGACCTGATGCCCTACGAAGACGATTTGTCCTAGCCCGACACCGTCTTTATAAGTTGCGGTGAAATAGTTCCTACAATCGGCACCTAAGCAATGAGCCAGGAACTATTCCACCGCAACTGCCCACATATGCAAAAGGAGGCCTCCGCGGCGATGCGGAGGCCTCCTTTTTGTGCACGGTGTACTTGTGAGTGTGCAAGTGGGGGAGTTGTTACTCCTCGACGATCTCGGTGATCGCGCCGGCGGGGCAAGCGTCCTGGCAAGCGCCACAGGCGACGCAGGAGTCCTCGTCGGCGACGGTAGCGACGTCCTGGAGCTCCAGAACGCCAGCGGGGCAGGAGTCGACGCAAACGCCACAAGCGATGCACTCGTCGGCATCAATTACGGGATGAGCCATGGTAGTTTCCTCTCTGTTGACCGACGCTACAGGCGATGCGCGCCGGTTTGATTCGGGCAAAAACATACCACGGGAGCGACCGTTTGCAATACCCTCTGACCGGCATCTTCATACCGTTCGCCGAGTATGCCAAGGTTTACTAAAAAATGCGCAGGTGGGGCCGTTGAGCTGCGCAAATGTTAGCTAAAGGTGACTTGAAATATAGGGCGATTGAGCGTGCTTGCGGAAAGGGCATCCCGTTATTTGGCCGAAAAACGGGTCGCAGTTTCCGGTTGAGTCTTCAGACGGAAACTGCGACCCGGAATCCACGATCAAACCGGGACGAGTTTTCCATAAGGCAGCCCCAGGCACCCCCGGACGCAAATCTCAGCCATCTCTACATAGATCTCGATAGACTTGCCGAGAACTCCATCAGCGCATCTACCTGCGCATTTAAGAACCTAAACTCTCAGCAATAAGAAATCTTATATGAATTGACTTAGATTTTGTATATTCCGGCCCATAAGGGGATACACTACATCCTGAAAGACAAGCCGAAGCGCCGCGCGACAGATCGTCGAGGCGGCGCGAACGCAAAAGAGAGAGGGAATTTCTAATGAGTAAGATTCTTGGTATCGACCTTGGTACTACTAACTCCGCTATGGCCGTCCTCGAGGGCGGTTCTCCGACCATTATCGTGAACGCCGAGGGCGACCGCACCACCCCGTCCGTCGTGGGCTTCCGTGCCGACGGCGACCGCGTCGTGGGTAAGGCCGCTAAGAACCAGGCTGTCACCAACCCCAAGAACACCGTGTTCTCCATCAAGCGCTTCATGGGCCGCAAGTACTCCGAGTGCACCTCCGAGATTAAGACCGTGCCGTATGAGGTCAAGGAGGGCCAGGGTGGCCGTGCCGTCGTCGACATCGAGGGCAAGGACTACACCGCCGAGCAGGTGAGCGCCATGGTGCTCGCCAAGATGAAGGCCGACGCCGAGAAGTATCTGGGCGAGACCGTCACCGACGCCGTCATCACCGTCCCGGCCTACTTCAACGACGCCCAGCGTCAGGCCACCAAGGATGCCGGTAAGATCGCCGGCCTCAACGTCAAGCGTATCGTCAACGAGCCGACCGCTGCTGCCCTGGCCTATGGTCTGGACAAGCAGGGCACCGACCAGCGCATCTTGGTCTTCGACCTGGGCGGCGGCACCTTCGACGTCTCCATCCTCGACCTCGCAGACGGCGTGTTTGAGGTTCTGTCCACCTCGGGCGACAACCACCTGGGCGGCGACGACTGGGATCAGCGCATCATCGACTGGATGGCCGATAAGTTCCAGCAGGAGAACGGTGTCGACCTGCGTCAGGATCCCATGGCCCTGCAGCGTCTGAAGGAGGCCGCCGAGAACGCCAAGAAGGAGCTCTCCGCCGCCCAGCAGACCACCATCAACCTGCCGTTCATTACCATGAACCAGTCCGGCCCGCTGCACCTCAACTACACGCTGACCCGCGCCGAGTTCGAGAAGATCACCCGCGACCTGCTCGAGCGCTGCAAGCAGCCTGTCACCAACGCCCTGCGCGACGCCAAGCTTAAGCTCTCCGATCTGACCGAGGTCATCCTCGTCGGCGGCTCCACCCGTATGCCCGCCGTTCAGGAGCTCGTCAAGACCATGACCGGCAAGCAGCCCAACATGTCCGTGAACCCCGACGAGGTCGTTGCCGACGGCGCTGCCGTCCAGGGCGGCGTGCTCACCGGCGACGTCGAGGGCATCCTGCTGCTCGACGTTACCCCGCTGTCGCTGGGCGTCGAGACCATGGGCGGCATCATGACCAAGATGATCGACCGCAACACCACGATCCCGACCTCCAAGACCGAGGTCTACTCCACCGCTGCCGACAACCAGACCAGCGTCGAGATCAACGTGCTCCAGGGCGAGCGCGAGCTTGCCCGCGACAACAAGTCGCTCGGTAAGTTCCAGCTGACCGGTATCCCGGCTGCCCGCCGCGGCGTGCCGCAGATCGAGGTCACCTTCGACATCGACGCCAACGGCATCGTCAAGGTCTCCGCTAAGGACAAGGGCACCGGCAAGGAGCAGCAGATCACCATTTCCGGCTCCACCGCGCTTTCCGACGACGAAGTCGATCGTATGGTCAAGGACGCCGAGGCTCATGCCGAGGAGGACAAGAAGCAGAAGGAAGAGGTCGAGGTCCGCAACCAGACCGACAGCCTGTGCTACTCCACCGAGCAGACCCTCAACGAGCTCGGTGACAAGGTTTCCGCCGACGTGAAGTCCAAGGCCGAGGCCGCTATCGCCGACGCCAAGAAGGCACTCGAGGGCTCTGACGTCGAGGCCATCAAGGCCGCCGGCGAGTCCCTGCAGTCCGTGGCCTACGAGCTGGCTCAGGTTGTCTACGCCGACGCTCAGCAGCAGACCGACGGTGCCGCCGGCGCCCAGCCTGCCGACGATGACGTCGTCGACGCCGACTACGAGGTTGTGGACGACGAGGACAAGTAATCATGTCCGCCCGTAAAGCTCGCACGGAGGCGGCTGCCGCTGGCGCCGCCCCCGTTGACTCTGAGGAGAAGGACGTGAAGATTCCCGTAGAGGCCGTCGACGATACCGAGGCCAACGAGGCCGAGGCCGCCGAGGCTGCCGAGAACCAAGTAGAGGATTCCAACAAGGAGGCGACGATGACCGAGGACGAGATGGTGGAAGCTGCTATCCGCGCCGGTGAGGAAGCCGCCGACAACGACTTTAAGCTCAAGTTCGAGCAGGCCCAAAAGGAGCTTGCCGACGTGCGTAACGAGCTCGATGCTGCGGCAGAGGCTCAGAAGGCCGCCGAGGATAAGGCAAAGGACGCCACCGAGCGCACCGCCCGTCTACAGGCCGACTGGGAGAACTTCCGTCGCCGCACCGCCAACGAGCGCATCGCCGAGCGCGAGCGCGCGACCGAGAAGCTCGTCACCGCGCTGTTGCCGGTGATCGACGATATCGAGCGCGCGATCGACCATGCCCGCAGCCAAGAGCTTTCCGACGACTTTAAGCAGTTCGTCGACGGCGTCGATGCGGTTCATGCCAAGCTGCTTGATGTGTTTGCGCACGAGGGCGTTGAGCCCATCGACCCCAAGGGCGAGGCGTTCGATCCGCTCGAGCACCAGG
Source organism: uncultured Collinsella sp. (assembly GCA_938014225.1). GTDB lineage: Bacteria > Actinomycetota > Coriobacteriia > Coriobacteriales > Coriobacteriaceae > Collinsella. Next base: position 17,993 of record CALLSB010000152.1, read on the forward strand.
CTGTGGGCCGCGTCGAGGACGCATCGCAGTACGACGAGACCGTCAACGACGTGTACCAGAAGGGCTACCGCATGGCGGATCGCATCCTGCGTTCCGCCATGGTGACGGTGACCTACGGTGGCGAGAAGCGCCCCGCACCGGAGCCCGAAGCGGCGCCCGAGGATGCTACGGCCGATACGGCCGAGAGCACCGAGGAGTAATTGAGAAGGGCCCCGGGGCAACACCCGGGGCCCTTTCTGGCCTAGTGCCATATGAAAGCATGAGCCGCCGCCCGCTGGGCGGCGGATGTAACAGGAGAGGAGCTACGATGGCTGCAGGCAAAACCTTCTATGACATCCTGGGCGTATCCAAGAGCGCCTCCGACAAAGAGATCAAGAGCGCGTTTCGCAAGCTCGCGCAAAAATATCACCCCGATGCCGGCGGCGACGAGGCCAAGTTTAAGGAGATCAGCGAGGCCTATGAGACGCTTTCGGACGAGAAGAAGCGCAAAGAGTACGACCAGATGCTCATGTTTGGCGGTATGCCGGGCGCGGGCGGCGCGTATGGCGGCGGCTACGGTGCCGGCGCGGGTGCCAGCGGCTGGGGCGATATCTTCGACAGTATCTTTAGCGGCAACGGCGCCTGGGGCAGCGATTGGGGCTCGGGCTTTGCCGGGGCTGCGGGCGCTGCCGGTGCCGGCGCTGGCCGCAGCCGTGCTCGCAAGGGCGGCGACCTGTCGCTGACCGTCGATGTGACGGCCGAGGACGCGTTTCGCGGTGTGACGCACAAGGTCACCTACCGCATTCCCTCGACGGGCGAGCAGCAGACCATTACGGTCTCGGTCCCTGCGGGCGCGGTCGACGGCGGCAAGCTGCGCTACAAGCGTCGCGGCGAGTATGGCGTTGCCGGCGGCGAGCGCGGCGACCTGGTCGTGACCACGCACGTGGAGGAGCATCCGCTGTTTAAGCGTAAAGGTGCCGACGTGACCATGGAGGTACCGGTCTCGGTCTATGAGGCGGCGCTCGGCTGCACGGTGGACGTGCCGACGCCCGGCGGTGCGACGGTTCGTCTAAAGGTGCCCGCGGGTACCCAGACGGGCAAGAAGTTCCGCTTTAAGGAAATGGGGGCGCCCGACGTTAAGCACCGTGGCCGCACAGGCGCGCTGCTCGTCGAGATTAAGGTGCAGGTCCCCACGAACCTATCCGATGACGAGCGCGATGCCATGACCAAGCTGCGCGAGACCGACACACGCGACTATCGCGAGAAGGTCAACCGTTACAAGGCGACGTACTAGGGCGGTCGCGGCGCACGCCCGCGCCCACGGGCTTATGATGGACGATAACGAGACGGAAAGGGGTCAGGTAGCATGGCCGAGGACAATAGGAACAAACCGCTGTACATGATCAGCGTGGCGGCCGAGCTGACCGGCATGCACCCGCAGACTCTGCGCGTCTACGAGTCCAAAGGCTTGGTGAATCCCCAGCGCTCGGGCGGCAACACGCGTCTGTATTCGCGTGCCGATATCGAGCGCCTGGAGCTCATCAACCAGCTGACCGACGAGGGCATCAACCTTGCCGGCGTGGTGCGCATCCTCGATATGAAGGAGCGTGCCGAGGAGCGCGAGCGCGAGAACGAAAAGCTCCGCGCCCGCGTGCGCCAGCTCGAGGACGAGCTGCACGAGTACAAGATGCAGAAGAAGATCACCGCCCTGGCCCCGCGCGACGGCTCGGTTAACCCCGAACAGGTCATGCGCAAACTTTTGGGCGCAGGCGGGGATTTGTAGTTACGCGGTTTTTCCAAACCGCGTAACGGGCCGACGCTGCGCGCC
>CALLSB010000153.1:0-6030 GCA_938014225.1 uncultured Collinsella sp.
CACAACATGGTCATCGATTATCTGGCCTGCGGCATCGATCCGGAGAAGACCATCATCTTCACCCACTCCGCCGTGCCCGCCCTAAACCAGCTCATGCTCCCCTTCCTGTCGCTCGTCACCGAATCCGAGCTCATGCGCAACCCCACGGTGAAGGCCGAGCAGGAGGCCTCGGGCCACGCGCTCACGGGGCTGCTCCTCAGCTACCCGGTGCACCAGGCCTGCGACATCCTGTTCTGCAAGGGCAATGTGGTGCCCGTCGGCCGCGACCAGCTGCCGCACATCGAGCTCACCCGCACCATCGCCCGCCGCTTTAACAACCGCTACGGCAAGGTGTTCCCCGAGGTCGACGCACTGCTGTCCGAGACCCCGCTGCTGCCCGGCCTGGACGGTCGCAAGATGAGCAAGAGCTACGGCAACGCCATCAACATCTCGATGACCGCCGAGGAGACGGCCAAGCGCATCAAGAAGAGCCAGACCGATTCCGAGCGCATGATCACGTTTGATCCCGAGAGCCGCCCCGGCGTGTCTGGCCTGCTTTCGACGGCCGCCATCTGCACCGGCCGTTCCGAGGTCGAGATTGCCGAGGAGATTGGCATGGGCGGCTCCGGCCAGCTCAAGAAGTACGTGACCGAGGCCGTCAACGAGTACTTCGCACCGATCCGCGAGCGCCGTCAGCGCTACGAGAACGATCTGGACTATGTGAAGGACGTGCTGCACGAGGGCAACCGTCGCGCCAACGAGATCGCCGAGCAGACCCTGGCCGAGGTTCGGGACGCCATGGGCATGGTGTACTAAACCGATCTGCTGACTTGAACTTCCGATTGCTTTAGGGCGGGCGCTACGGCGTCTGCCTTTTTGGTGCCCGACCGGTTCGGCTCCGCCCATTGCACTCCCCCGACAAACGAGAACGGGCCCGCCGGCAGTCAGTTGCCAGCGGGCCCGTTCCCGAAGTACACCGTTGAATCGCACAGAGGGGAGGGATGCGAATCAAACTCAACAGGGCAGGCTTTTTCATCGCCTATTGCCTGCTCCGTTGCTGAATATAATATAGTTCGCCGTGGTTTACTTTGTAGCCTCAATATGCGCCGCCACACCTTCTCCATAAGTTAGCCCCGGTAAACCTGCAACAGAAAACCACCACAAAGGGGACAGGCACCTTTGTGGTGGTTCTGGCCACGGCAGAGCTGTTAGAGTCCGGCAGGCCAACGACAGACGGCCAGGTCGACGTGCATGTCGTCCTTAAACGCCACACCCTCCCCTAGCAAAAGCTCACGTTGAGCATCGGGACCGCCAAAAGCAAAACCCTCGCATATGCGCCCGTCGGCAAACACCACGCGGTGACAGGGAATCTCGCCGGGGCGCGGATTGCTATGCAGGGCATACCCCACATACCGCGCACTTCGTGGTCGACCGGCAAGCAGCGCCACCTGACCATACGTGGCGACCATCCCCTCGGGGATCTGCTCGACCACCTCGTACACCCGTTCAAAAAAGCCCTCAGACGCCATCGCGTGCTCCTTTCAACCGAACCCAGCATAAACCACCACAAAGGTACCTGTCCCCTTTGTGGTGGTTTTGACCGGAAAGCTAGTTGGCGGGGCGGAAGAAGGCTACGGCTACAGCGCCGGGGCCCACGTGGGTGCCGATGGTGGCGCCGATAGTGTGGATGGGCAGCTCACCCTCGGCATGGCCGGCCCACAACGCGGCACTGTCCTCGATATACTTCTTGAGCACCGCATCCGAAAGACCCGTATAGCCGAGCGCCAGCGGCATGGAAAAGTCGATGCCGCCCGCCTTTTCGACCTTTTGGTTCAGCAGGTTGCGGCCGTTCTTGGAACCGCGCGCCTTGCCCAGCTGCACGATCAGACCGTCCTCGACAGCCACCACAGGCTTTACGTTGAGCAGCGTGCCCACGGCGCCGGCCGCAGCAGACAGACGACCGCCGCGCACCAGGTACTCCAGCGTCTCGAGCAGGCCGATGACGACCACGCGGTCACGGACGGCCTCGACGGCCGCCGCGATCTGGGCCGCACTACGGCCCTCATCCACCAGGCGCAGGGCATACTCGACCAGGACACGCTCGCCCAGAGTGACGTTATTGCTATCCACCACGTACACGTCGCCGCCCGGCGCCTCGGCAAGTGCGGTACGGGCACTCTGATTGGTGCCTGATAGCTTAGCGCCCACGGTAATAATCACAGCCTCATCGCCGGCTTCACGAACCTTGGCAATCGCCTGCGAAAACGCGTACGGGTTGACCTGGCCGGTCTTGGGCAGCTCATCGCGCTCCACGAGCATCTCGTAAAAGCGCTGGTGATCGATGTCGATGCCATCCATGTACACATCGGTGCCAAAGGTGACGGACAGCGGCAAAACGGCCAGTGCTGGGTGCTCGGCCGGCGACATATCGCTTGCGGAATCGGTAATAATGCGGACGGACATAGCGAATCCTTTCTTGCGCAGGTCCCGCGCAGGGAATTTTGACAGCAAGGCCCCGGCACGGTATACGCGCTCAAACAGGACTATGCAGTTGTTAATTGGAAGCAAAAGCCTTGGCGGCCCTACAGCTCGCGCAGGGTGTTGAGAATCGTGCGCAGCGACGCATACATCTGCTCGCGCTGCTCCACACCCATAGCCTTACCGGTGGTATCGAGCACCTCGCGAATGATGCGGTCCGCTTCGCTCATGCTCTCGCCGCCCAGAGCGGTCAGGCGCACCGGAGCACGATACTTAACGGCGGCATCGCCCGAATCGTCGACCTCGACGTAGCCGCCCTCCTCCAGATGCGCGAGCGTACGCGAGACGGCGGCGCGGGTCACGCCTGCCATGCGAGCCAGGTCAGCGCCAGTCAGGCCGTCCTTGCTGCGCTCAAGATAGTAAAGGCACATAACGTCGGAGCCCTTGAGGCCCAGCCTTGCGCCCTCGGATGTCTTAATGCGCTGAATCTCCTTGTAGAGCCCGCTGATCAGTCCGACAAAGTCCTCGAAACGTGTCTCGTCGTTCTGCTGCATGGGAGACGACCGCCTTTCGCTTGCATAATGCTTACGGGTAAACATCTTAGTCGCATAAGGCGACACCCGTACCCAAATACCCCATTTGTTAACCCATCAACATAAAAACCACCACAAAGGGGACAGGCACCTTTGTGGTGGTTTTGACCGGCGAACATGATCCGCAGGCGTCGCTACAGCTCCACGCAGGGATTGTCGCGGGTCACAAGCGTCTTAACGACAACCGTCGCTCCCAGATAGCGCTCGAGCAGCTCGGCTAAGCGATCGATCGCGGCCTGGCAATCCCCCATCCGCTCGGGCTCCACGCACTCAATCGCCAGGAACGCATCGGCCGAATCATCGGACAGCGCCGTGCGAACGCCGTCGCGCCAGTTCCAGCAGCGGCACACAGCGCCCGCATCGTCGATGTAGGCGAGCTCGCCGGGCAGCGTCGGATCGACCGCCTCCTCGCCAAGCGGCAAGAACGCATCGCCACCATCGGTCACCTTCAAGCGAAGATCTCCCTCAATCGCATGCAGGTCCTCGCCGCCAACGGGCAGCGCATAAGTCAACGAAATCGTGTTGTAGATATCCACCGCCGGTGTGATGTGGCCGACCGGCTTGCCTTTGAGCACGCGCTTGAGCAGGTTCTCAACTGAGCAACGCGCGCCCTTCTTGGTCTTGAACAGGCGATACGCCTCGCGCCATGCCTTAACCGGCGCGTTCTCGCTGATGGTATCGCTTGTCAGGTGACGCTCCGCATCGATATTGGCGCGATTGAGCAACGTGGCGATCGCATCCACGTCCTCCTGGGGAATCTGGGCCGCGGGCTTCATGCCCTTTACGACTACGACGCCGACCGCCGCCTGCGGAAACAGCTCCCAAAACGAATCCTCGGCAACGAAACTCTTCATATGCTCTCCCTTCATAGCGTACGCCCGAGCGAGGGCGCCTAAACAAAAAGCGCCCTCACAGCGGCCACCTTCAAAGTCCTACGGTGCCGCCACAAGAGCGCTTACGCTGTCCCCATCCGGAGAAGGGGACGATATGTCAAGCGTATTGTAACCCGAGTCATCCACGCGAGCAAAACCACCATAAAGGCGCCTGTCCCCTTTGTGGTGGATATGGACTCACGGCGAAGCTAGTGGCGAAGTCCCAGCAGCCCGCGGCCGCGATGACGAGCGTCGGCGTGTACTTGGGCGTGCGGGCCGGCGGCTTTGACGGACTCGGGCAGGTGCGAGTACTTCTTCTCGAAGTTCTCCTCGAACATCACCGCCAGGTTTTGCGCGGCCTCGTCATAGCGCGCGGTGCTCTGCCAGTATTGGCGCGGCACCAGGATGCCATCGGGCACGCCGTGGCACGTCGTGGGAATGTCGACGTTAAAGATGTCGTCGTGCAAGAACTCGCTGTCCTCGATGGTACCGTCGAGGGCGCGGGCCACCAGGGCGCGCGTGTAGGCAAGCTCGATGCGATGGCCCACACCATAACCGCCGCCAATCCAGCCGGTGTTGACCAGGTACACGCGCGTACGACCGTCGGCGATACGCTCGCCGAGCATCTTGGCATAGACCATGGGGTCGAGCGGCATAAACGGCTCGCCAAACAGCGAGGAGAACGTGGGCGTGGGCTCGGTGACGCCGACCTCGGTGCCGGGAATCTTAGCCGTAAAGCCCGTCACAAAGTGGTACATGGCGGCATCGGCCGTCAGACGTGAGATGGGTGGCAGCACGCCAAAAGCGTCGCAAGTCAGGAACAGCACGACACTCGGAGTGGTGCCCATGCCCTTAGTCCACGCGTTAGGAATGTGCTCCACGGGATAGGCCACGCGCGTGTTGTGCGTGATCGAGATGTCGTCGTAGTTGGGTTTGCGGTTCTCGTCGAGCACCACGTTTTCGCAAATGGCGCCAAAACGGACGGCGTTGAAGATCTCGGGCTCGTGGAAGGCGTCCAGGCCCTCGCATTTTGCGTAGCAGCCACCCTCGATGTTGAAGATACCCATGTCGGACCAACCGTGCTCGTCGTCGCCGATCAGCAGGCGCGTGGGATTGGCCGAAAGCGTGGTCTTGCCGGTGCCGGACAGGCCAAAGAACACGGCGGTCTCGTGCGTGACGGGATCCATGCTGGCCGAGCAGTGCATGGGCAGCACGTCGTCCTCGACGGGCAGCAAGTAATTCATAACGCTAAAGATCGACTTTTTAATCTCGCCGGAGTAGCCGGTGCCGGCGACCAGAATCACGCGTTCCTGGAAGTTGATGACCACCGCGGCGCTGGAGTTGAGGCCCTTAATGGCGGGGTCGCACTGGTAACCGGGCGCTGCGAGCACGCAGAAGTCGGGCTCGCCGGTGCGCGCGATTTCGCGAGCGAGCGGGCGGGCGAGCATCTGCTTAATAAAAAGTGCCTGGCTGGCACGCTCGCAGGCAACGAGCAGTCGACGCGTGTGGTTGCGGTCGGCACCTGCCATGCCGCGGGTGACGAACACGTCGCGCTCGTTGAGATAGTCGACGATGCCGGCCTTGATGGCCTCATAGCTCTCGACGGACAGCGGGCGGTTGACCGCGCCCCAGGCAATCTTGTCGTGAACATCGGGGGTGTCAACGATAAAGCGGTCATTGGGGGAACGGCCGGTACGCTCCCCCGTCTCGATCACCAGCGCGCCGTTGGATGCCATGCGGCCTTCTTCGCGGCGGATAGCGTGCTCGACGAGCTCCGCGGCGGGCAGATCGACCAGCAGACGGGGTTGATTCTCGGCGGGATCTTCGACCAGCGTAATACCAAAATTGGACAGAACTTCTGCAGGGGTAACACCAGGCATGGGGCCTCCTTTAAAAACGCGGCACGTGGACGCGGCGCGCACTTTACTCACGTAAAGCCCGTTGTACCCGATATGCAAAAACGTTTTTGCGGCAAGGGCGGCAAGCCCGCCCAACGGTCAAAAATCGCAGGCAAGCGGCCCAGTCATTGGGGACGTTCTTAAACGACTAGTCATTGGGGACACTCTTGAACAGGCAACATTCAAGGAGTGTCCCCGGATGCCGGCACT
>CALLSB010000154.1:0-8313 GCA_938014225.1 uncultured Collinsella sp.
CATGGTGACCAGGTCGATGACGCCCCAGAAGTTGTCCTCGGCGCCCATCGGGACCTGAGCGGCCACGGCGTTAGCGTCGAGACGATCCTTCATGGTCTCGATAGCGTTGAAGAAGTCAGCGCCCACGCGGTCATACTTATTGATGAAGGCGATGCGGGGGACGTTGAAGGTAGAAGCCTGACGCCAAACGGTCTCAGACTGGGGCTGAACGCCGGCAACGGCGTCGAAGACGGCGACAGCGCCATCGAGGACGCGCAGGCAGCGCTCGACCTCGGCGGTGAAGTCAACGTGGCCCGGGGTGTCGATGATCTGGATGCGGTAGTCCTTACCGTCCTTGTTCCAGAAGCACGTGGTAGCAGCGGAGGTAATGGTTACGCCGCGCTCCTGCTCCTGAACCATCCAGTCCATGGTGGCAGCGCCCTCATGGACCTCACCGATCTTGTGGGTCTTACCGGTGTAGTAAAGAATACGCTCGGTCGTGGTGGTCTTACCGGCATCGATGTGGGCCATGATGCCGATGTTACGGGTATCGGAAAGCTTGTACTTAGGCTTAGCCATGTTAGTTCCTTACCTTAACTTACCAACGATAGTGAGAGAACGCGCGGTTGGCCTCGGCCATCTTGAAGACGTCCTCACGCTTCTTGACGGAAGCGCCCAGGCCGTTGGAAGCGTCGAGGATCTCGTTGGCGAGACGCTCGGCCATAGTCTTCTCCTTGCGAGCGCGGGAGAAGTTGACGATCCAGCGGATACCCAGAGCGGTGGAACGACGGGAGTTGACCTGATAGGTAGCGCCACCGACACGCTTGGGCTTAACCTCGAGCGTGGGCTTGACGTTGTCCATAGCCTTCTTGAAGGTAGCGAGAGCGTCGCCACCCTCGGACTTTTCGGCAACGATCTCGAAAGCGGTGTAAACGATGCGCTCAGCGGTGGCCTTCTTGCCGTCAAGAAGGACCTTGTTGATGAGCTGAGTCACCAGGCGGTTGTTGTAAACGGCGTCAGGCTGAACCTCACGACGATTAGCTGCTGCACGACGCGGCATGTGAAATCTCCTTAAGTGTCTACCGTGCGGCGCTTAGGCGGCACACGGCGAAAGTATCAAAACGTTATCTGGCTTATTTAGCCTTGGGGCGCTTAGCACCGTACTTGGAACGGGCCTGCATACGGTTCTGGACCGGAGCAGCGTCGTAGGCGCCACGGATGACGTGATAACGGACACCAGGGAGGTCACGGACACGACCGCCGCGGACGAGCACGATGGAGTGCTCCTGCAGGTTGTGGCCCTCACCCGGGATGTAAGCAGTAACTTCGATGCCGTTGACAAGGCGAACACGGGCAACCTTACGAAGAGCCGAGTTCGGCTTCTTGGGGCTCGTGGTGAAGACGCGGGTGCACACGCCGCGCTTCTGGGAGTTGTGCTGCAGGGCAGCGTTCTTGGACTTCTTGGGCACGGAACGACGGCCCTGGCGAACCAGCTGGTTAATAGTAGGCAAAGCGTACTCCTTCTCGAATGATTCCAGCTTTCTGTAAAGTGCAACGGCTTGAATCGAGGGGTCAGCATCCCCCTACGAAACACGCAGTTCGATAGGATACGTGGCGTTAGCTGTGTCGTCAACAGACCACGCCGCCGGGCGTATCCTAAAATACCCACATTTCCGCAAAGCCTACATAAAAGGAATCCCCTTCTGTGCGCGTGGGCGGATTCCCGGTCCGGGCGGCACAGGGGTTAAGTTTGCTGCTCTACAGTCCTGGCTCGCACGGAGGCCACATTAAGTGGCCTCCGGCTCGTGCGGAACTCGCGACAAACTTAACCCCTGTGCCGCCCGGCCCGGGAATCCGACGTGCTCGTCGGGGCAACGTTCCCTGCCAAAAAGGGACAGGTTTTTTTGGTCGGTTTTATCTGGGAAAACGCCACTCTTCACGGTGATCCGCATCCATTTGCTACGTTCTTCCGAGAATCAGACGAATAACGTCCAATCCACTCGTCCATATAACGCTAAAAAGGCCGCTTCCCCCCTTGGGAAGCGGCCCAGACTTTACGAATAAACGATGGTAAAGGGTACTTCTGTTTCGGTCTCTCCTGTTGATGTGTACCTCGTGCCCTCAAGGGTTACCGAGACCACTTGATCGACATTGATCAGTTTTGTCGGCACCGAGATGTTCTCTCCGCTATTGCGCGTCAGCGAGACATAGAAATTGTACGCGCCCGCAGCATCGTCTTCGATAATCTGCTCCGATCCATCCTTGTAGGTAACGATCAACTTCTTCGTGACTGCGTCAATGCCCAGATCATCGATGTGTGTCTGGATAGAAAACGGGCTGATCTCGAGAGGCGAGTCATCGGAGCGGAGTTCCTTTTTATCGACGTACGCTCCAACGCTAAACTCGGGCGTCGATGCCTCGAACGGCTTCGTGTCCTCGCCTTCACCCTCAGTCCAGCAGATATTCCAGGTAACCGCATGTTGCAAATCTCGCTCGCGATCCCACGAGGCAAAGTACATCGTGCCATTAATGACCGTGTCGCTTGATGTGTCCTTATCAATGGTGCAGCGTGTGTCAGCCCATTCCTCGCCGAAGTTCATGCTGGGCGTGCCGATGCCTTGTTCTTCTTCACCATAGAGAACAAGTTCGCCCGTCTCTGCTGCCGGCTTGTAGTAGTTAATGCCATTTGGATTGGACAGCGTAAACGTCACGGCACCGCAACCGTTTTTATCGATAGCCATCTCATGGATATCAAGCGTATAGCCGTTACCCTCGACGGACAGATTAACCTTCTGGACTGTGCCCTCCAGGCTTTGGGGCGCAATGCCGTCACCAAACTCTCTGGTGTAGGTGTATTTAGCCCCCGATGAGCCGCCGTTGGTCCAGGTAATGGAATCCCCGTTGCCATGGTTTCCCCAGGCTGAGGCAAAATAGCTGGAATTGATAACTGCGTAGGCGACCCCTCCGGTCGCGAGCACTCCGACAAGACATCCAACTACGGCAACATACAGAGGCTTCGCGTGGCCCTTTCGATGAAGCGGCTCACCCGCAGCGGTATTAAGGACGCGATCTGCAAGATTGCTATCGGCTTGGATGGACTCGAAGGCCTGCTTGATTTGATTGGATTTCACGGTCGCCCTCCTCTAGGATGAATTTGAGCTTCGATCGACCACGAGCTAAACGCGTTCGAACGGTCGCGGCTGGTACATGCAACAACTCGGCAATCTCTGAGGTCGAAAAGCCCAGATAGTAATAGAGCACGATGGGAACGCGGAATCGCTCCGGAAGTCGCATAACGTCTGACAGGACCGCCTTGGTCTCATCCTGCGCCGCCGAAAGCGAATCGGCCAGGTTCTCAATATCCTCCACACGCCTCCATGGCTTTCGAAAGAGCGATTTACATTCATTGATCGTGACCCGGATAAGCCAGCGGCGAAGATGTTCCCAACTTTCAAAGTGTCCATCGCTTTTAAGCAACTTAAGAAAGACATCCTGGGTAATATCGTCGGCATCGGCGCGATCGCGCAGGTACGTCAATGCGATTCGAAACACGACATCCCGGTGATCTTCGACCGCCTGTCTAAATGCTTGTTCTTCCATAATCACCTCCCGGTGATGCTGATGTTTCTTGCTGAGGCCCTCACCATAGATACGCTTTGACCGAACGGAATGTTTCAAATTCAAGCAGGAAAAACCTACCAAAATAAACCTATCCCCTTTTGGCAGGTTTTCTTCAACAAAAAAGACCCGCTTCCCTGTTGGGAAACGGGTCTTTGGAAGGACGGTTAACGTACTTGGAGGTTACTCCTCGTCGTTGTCCTTAGCCTCTTCGGCGTCGTCGGTGTCCACGAGCTGGTTGAGCAGCTCGTCGAGGGACGCCATGTCCTCGTTGATGGCACCGTTGGCGGGAGCCTTCTTGTCGTCGATCGGGGCGCCCAGGAGCTCCTCGTCGGCGTCGGCGTGATGCGTCGGAGCGGAGGTACCCAGCAGGATATCGTCCGGACCGTCGGGGCTAAAGACCATCTGCAGCAGCTGCGAGAGGTCTTCCTCGTCGGCAACGTCGTCGTTGTTCTCGAGGATGTAGAGCAGATCGTGGGCCTCGAGGCCGTCACGGAGCTCCTCGATCGCCTTGGCACCGATGCCATCGATGCGCAGCAGATCCTCCTCGGACTTGCCAACCAGGTCGCCAACCGTCTCGATGCCGACCTCGCTGAACTTGTTGGTCCAGCGCTGCGACACGCCCAGGTCGTCGAACAGGTACAGACGAGCCTTCTCGGCGGAGATGGTGTGGCCGTTGCGGGTGAACGAGCCGTCAGCACCACCGAACTCGTCGTAGCCGGCCCAGTCGAGCTGCTGCGGGAGCTGCTCGTCCAGGTCCTTGAGCTCCACAGGAGCCCACTCGGGCAGCGACTTGGCGTTGGGCGAAGCCGGGCCGTCGATGTCCACGTAGCCGTCGGCCGTACGATACGTCAGCTTGGCGTTGGCGTACGGCTTGAGGCCGGTACCGGCCGGGATCTTCTTACCGACGATGACGTTGGACTTAAGGTCGAGCAGGTGATCGACCTTGCCCTCGATGGCAGCCTCGGTAAGGACGCCGGCGGTACGGATGAACGAAGCGCTCGACAGCCAGGAGTCGATGTTGGACGCGACCTTGAGCGTACCCAGGATGACGGGCTCGGCCACGGGAGCCTGACCGCCCAGACGGGCAACGCGCTCGACCTCGTCGGCGAACTCGTAGCGGTCGACGTACTGACCAAGCAGGTACTTGGAATCGCCGGGGTTGGTGATCTGAACGCGACGCAGCATCTGACGTGCGAGCACCTCGATGTGCTTGTCGTTCAGGTCGACGCCCTGGCTGGTGTAGACGTCCTTGACGCTCTCGACGAAGGTGTGCATCGTCGACTCGATGTCGGTCAGCTTGCGCAGGTTGCGGAAGTTGACGAAGCCCTTGGTGATCTGGTCGCCGGCGCGAACCTCGCAGCCGTCCTCGATCTCGGGCATAAAGCGCACCGAAGCGGGGACGCGGCGCTCGTCGAGGACACGGGTGTGATCCTCGGAGTCGGTGAGCGTCAGCACGTACTCGGACTTCTCGGGCTTAATCGAGAGGTGGCCGGAGTACGGAGCCAGCTCGGCCTCGCGACCCAGGATCTTCTCGTTGACGTTGCCGACGATATCGAACATACGGCTGACCGTAGGCAGACCCTGCGTAATATCGTCGACGCCAGCGACGCCGCCGGAGTGAATGGTACGCATCGTAAGCTGCGTACCGGGCTCGCCGATGGACTGGGCGGCAATAATGCCGACGGCAGTACCGATGGCGACCGGACGACGGGTGGAAAGATCCCAGCCGTAGCACTTCTGGCACACGCCGTACTTGGAACGGCAGGTGAGCAGCGCGCGGAGCTTGACCTTCTTAAGGCCGGCATCGACCATCTTCTGGATGTCGGCGACCTTCTCGATGTAGCCGTCCTGCTCAAAGAGCACGGTGCCATCGGGAGCCACGACGTCCTCAATGAAGCAACGGCCGACGAGGTCGGTGTTGAGGTCGGTGGTGCCGGGGATGATGAGGTTGTAGGTGACGCCCTCGTGCGTACCGCAGTCCTCCTCGCGGACGATGACGTCCTGGGCCACGTCGACCAGACGACGGGTCAGGTAACCAGAGTCCGAGGTGTGGGATGCGGTATCGACCAGGCCCTTACGGGCGCCGTAGGTCGAAATGAAGTACTCGAGCGGCAGCAGGCCCTCGCGGAAGTTCGCCTTAATGGGAAGGTCGATCGTCTCGCCGGACATGTCTGCCATCAGGCCACGCATGCCGCCGAGCTGACGCAGCTGAGTCTTAGAACCACGGGCGCCAGAGTCGGCCATCATGTAGAGCGGGTTCTCCTCGTCGAACAAGTCGAGCATGAGCGCTGCGACCTTGTCGGTACAAGCGGTCCACTCGTTAACGACTTCGATGTGGCGCTCCGTCTCGTTGATGAAGCCCTCCTCGAAGTACTCGTTGATCTGGTCGACGTTAGCCTGGGCGCGGTCGAGCAGCTCCTGCTTCTCATCAGGGATGAGAGCGTCCCACACCGAGATGGTGAGGCCGGCGCGGGTAGCGTAGTGGAAGCCGGAGTACTTGATGGCGTCGAGGATCGGGCCGACCTTGGCCTCGGGGTAACGATCGCAGCAGTCAGCAACCAGCTTGGCCACGTCACCCTTGACCATCTTGTAGTTCATGAACTCGTAGTCTTCGGGCAGGCACTGGCGGTTGAAGATGATGCGGCCGATAGAGGTCTCGAAGCGAGCGGTCTTGTTGCCGGTGACGTCGTAGTCGACAAACTCGTTCTTGCCGTTCTTGACGCGGAAGATACGGGTGCCGTCCTCGTTGATGACGTTGGCATCGGCAGCGGACACGCGGACCTGGATCTTGGCCTGCATGTCGACCTCGGAGCGGCAGTCATAGGCGTGCAGCGCGTCGTCGAAGCTGGCGAACACGTGGTTCTCGCCCGGCAGACCCTCGCGGACCTGGGTGAGGTAGTACACACCGATAATCATGTCCTGCGAAGGGATGTTAACCGGCTTGCCAGATGCCGGCGAGCGCAGGTTGTTCGCAGAGAGCATGAGCACGCGGGCCTCGGCCTGAGCCTGGCTGGACAGCGGCACGTGGACAGACATCTGGTCGCCGTCGAAGTCGGCGTTGAAGGGCGAGCAGACCAGCGGGTGCAGGTGGATAGCCTTGCCCTCGACCAGCACCGGCTCAAAGGCCTGGATGGACAGACGGTGCAGGGTCGGTGCACGGTTGAGCAGCACGACGCGGCCGTCGATGACCTCTTCGAGGATGTCCCACACAAAGGTGGCACCGCGGTCGATAGCGCGCTTGGCGCCCTTGATGTTCTCGACCTTGCCAAGCTCGACCAGGCGCTTCATGACGAAGGGCTTGAAGAGCTCCAGCGCCATGGTCTTGGGCAGACCGCACTGGTGCAGCAGCAGCTTGGGGTCGGTAACGATAACCGAACGGCCGGAGTAGTCGACACGCTTACCCAGCAGGTTCTGACGGAAGCGACCCTGCTTGCCCTTGAGGGCCTCGGCGAGCGACTTGAGCGGGCGACCGCCACGACCAGAGACCGGGCGACCACGACGGCCGTTGTCGAACAGGGCGTCCACGGACTCCTGGAGCATGCGCTTCTCGTTGTTCACGATAATCGCAGGGGCGTCCAGGTCGAGCAGGCGCTTGAGTCGGTTGTTACGGTTGATCACGCGACGATACAGGTCGTTGAGGTCGGACGCGGCGAAGCGGCCGCCATCGAGCTGGACCATCGGGCGCAGATCGGGCGGAATGACCGGGATGACGTCCAGGATCATGTTTGCGGGGCTGTTGCCGCCCTTCAGGAAGGCGTCAACGACCTCGAGACGCTTAACGGCCTTCTCGCGCTTCTGCTTCTGGGAGTCCTCGTCGGCGATGATGGCCTTGAGCTTCTCGGCCTCGGAGGGGAGGTCGATGGCAGCGAGCAGGTCGCGAACGGCCTCGGCACCCATACCACCCTTGAAGTACATGGAGTAGTAACGGGTCATCTCGCGGAACAGCGGCTCATCGGAGATGAGGTCGCGCTCAGTGAGCTTCATGAAGGCGTTGAAGGCGTCCGTGCGGAGCTGCTTCTCGTCCTTGCACTCTTCCTCGATGTCGACGATGCCAGAGGCGATCTCCTCGGGGGTCAGCGGCTCCTCGTCGGAGAACTCGTCAAAGTTCTCGGGGTCGCCCTGCTCCTTGAGGGACTCGATCTGGCGAGCGCACTCGGCATCGATCTCTTCCAGATCGGCGGCGAGCTCCTCGCGCAGGTCGTCGGCGTCGGCCTCGCGAGCCTCGTAGTCAACCTCGGTGATGATGTAGCTGGCAAAGTACAGAACCTTCTCGAGGTCCTTGGACTTGATGTCGAGCATACGGCTCATCGGGAAGCTCGTGGGGCTCTTGAAGTACCAGATGTGGGACACGGGAGCGGCGAGCTCGATGTGGCCCATGCGGTCACGACGCACCTTGGCCGAGGTGACCTCGACGCCGCAGCGCTCGCAGACGATGCCCTTAAAGCGGATGCCCTTGTACTTGCCGCAGGAGCACTCCCAGTCCTTGGCGGGACCGAAGATCTTCTCGCAGAACAGGCCGTCCTTCTCGGGCTTGAGGGTACGGTAATTGATGGTCTCCGGCTTCTTGACCTCACCGTGCGACCAGGAACGGATCTGGTCGGCGGAGGCAAGGGAGATCTTTACCGAGTCAAAATCAGTAGCTTCGAAATCTGCCACAGTCAACTACTCCTTATCAGTGGTCGTGGCGGCGACAGCCTCGGGTGCCTCGGCGGT
>CALLSB010000155.1:0-10071 GCA_938014225.1 uncultured Collinsella sp.
AGCCGGAGTGAAAAAGGTTATTAGTGGCCGGGCCCGCGACCGCCGGGGCACGTACCCCCAATTAACTGTTCTTCATGACAATCGAATCCACAACATCGGCCACATTCTCACAGCAGTCAGCGCAGTACTCCAGGAAGGCGTACACGTCACGCCAGGCGATGACCTCGAGCGGGTCCTTGCCGTTAACGTGCAGGTTGCGCATGGCGTTGATATAGAGCTCGTCGGCTTCGGACTCGATGGTGTTGATCTGGATGACGAGTTCGCGCAGCGTTTTGGACTTGCGGTAGTTGGGCAGCTCGACCATCAGGTCTTTCATGGCGCGGCAGGCGTCAGTCACCTTGTGGGCGATGACGATGGCGTCGGGATGGATGCTCTGGATGTTGGTGAAGTAGACGCGCTGCACGACGCCCTCGATGCGGTCGAGCACGGTGTCGAGTGAGCAGCTCATCAGATCCAGATCCTCGCGCTCGAGCGGGGTGATAAAGGCGGTGAGCAAGGCGTCTTCGAGCTCGTGGTGCTTCTTGTCTGCCGCATGCTCAATCGCATGCATCTTATCGAGCATGTCGTGGATCTGCGCGGGGTCAAAGTTCTCAAAAATCTTGGTGAGCAGCTCTGCGGCCTGGACGGCGAGGTCGGCGCAAGCGACGTAGTTGTCAAAGTAGAACGAATCGGGTTTCTTTGCCATGGGTGGGTCCTTTCGAGGCGAAGACGGGTGGGCGAAGTGTTGCGGTCCGGATGGACGCTCGGTTTGATTAGAGGAACATCATGAACAGCTTGGCCATGACAAAGCTGATGAGTCCGCAGGCAGGGAAGGTGAAGAACCAGGTGAACATCATGTCCTTGACGACGCCAAAGTTGATGGCCGAAAGGCGCTTGACGGCACCGACACCCATAATGGCGCAGGTTTTGATGTGCGTGGAGGACACGGGGATGCCGGTAAGGGTGGCAAGTAGCAGGTTCGCGGCGCCCGCGAGGTCGGCGGAGAAGCCCTGATACTTCTCGAGCTTAACCATGCTCTGGCCGACGGACTTGATGATGCGCTCGCCGCCCACGCTGGTGCCGATACCCATGGTGGCCGAGCACAGCAGCATAATCCAGATGGGGATGCCTGCATCGCCGACGCTCGTCTGGCCGCTGGCAAAGGCCACGCCTAAAAAGAGCACGCCGATGAACTTCTGTCCATCCTGCGCGCCGTGCATAAAGCTCATGGCCGCAGCGCTCGCGATCTGAGCGTATTTAAAGAAGACATTGGCACGTCGCCTGTTGGCGGCGGCGAAAAGGATCGAGACGAGCTTGCACAGGACCCAGCCCATGACAAAGCCCAGGCCGATGGAGAGTGCCAGGCCGTAGATGACCTTCATCCACTCGTGGACGTTGACGCTGCTCGCACCGCCGAGGGCGATGGCGGCACCGGTCAGGCCGGCGATAAGGCTGTGGCTTTGCGAGGTGGGGATGCCAAAACGCGACGCTGTGGCGCCGTAGACGACGATGGAGAACAGCGCCGCGCATAGGCAGGCGAGCGCCATGGTGCTGTTTCCGCCAAAGTCGACGATATGTGAGATGGTGTTGGCGACGCTCGCGTTAAAGTGCGTCATGATGAGCACGCCGAGGAAGTTGAATGCGGCGCTCATGAGAATGGCGGCGCGGGCGGGCATGCAACGCGTAGTGACGCAGGTCGCGATGGCGTTGGGCGCGTCGGTCCATCCATTGACGAAGATGGCGCCCAACGCGAGGATCACGGTGACGGCAAGGACTGGGTTCGACACAATTTGGCCGAGGAAGGTTGAGAACGTTACGTCCATATATGGGCTTTCTCGAAGTTTGCAGACACGTTACAAAAACATGATAAATCGTATCACCTCCTGCGGGTCTCTTTACCGAGTTCTGATGGGAGAAGTGAACTTTTTGGCACTAAAATTGAATATTAGCCCTGTTGACCGCGGGTGTTCTTTTTGCTAACACGCCATGCGGACACGTGCGATTACTACGACACTCCAAAACCACAGTCTGTTCGCTTTACAACATGCAAACATGCGTTCGATAATAGGGGGCATGGAATATCGACAGACAGACGGCAAAACTCGGCGCGTACACAAGCAGTATGTGGACGTCGTGGCTCGCATCCTCGCGGGCGGACAAGTCGTGCCGGTCACCGTCTGCTGGGTCGACGGACGTTGTTTTACAATCGATGAAATTATCTCGACCACCGGGTTTGGCCTGACGGTCCACGGCATCCGTACGGCGACCTATAAGGTGCGTTTTGGCGGGCACGCGACCGAGTTGTATCTGGAGGACCAGACGCGCGAGCGGGCGGACGGCTCGCAGGCACACGTGATGCGTTGGTGGGTCTGGGCCTTTGATCGCACGCTCGAGGGCGAGCGCCGTAGGTAAGGACGTGCGGCATTCGGGTACAATGACAGGAATCTTGTCATCTGCTGCGCCGTCTTTCACGGCGCTTTGTGAAAGGACGAAGTATGAACGATATCCAGGGCTATCAGAACGGCCCCATCGAAACTGGCGCAAGCCGTGCCAAGGAGATGTCGCCGCGTGCGTACAATCTTTCCATGTCTGCCCTCATCTTCTTGGGCTTTTGTGCCATGGGCGCTGGTGCTTACTTTACGAGCACCATGGCGTTTGCCCGCATGATGATGAGCGGCGCCGCCCTGCCACTGGTCTTTGGCTCGTTTATCCTGACTATTGTCGGCATCGTCATGATGTCGGCTGCTGCCAGCAAACAGTCCGTGGGCCTGTCGCTCGTGGGTTACGTGATCTTTGCGAGCACCTTTGGCCTGACCGCGTCGTTTGGCCTTGCCAACTATGACCTGCCCACCATCAACACCGCCTTTATCGCCACCGCTGCCATCACCTTTGTCTTTGGCGCCTTGGGCGTGACGTTCCCCAAGTTTTTCCAGCGCGTATATGGCATCGGCTTTGGCATTCTGCTCGCCACTATTCTGGTTGAGATCGTGCTGATGTTCATGGGCGTCTCGCAGACCATCACCGACCTGATCGTGATCGTGGTGTTCGCTGGCTTTATTGGCTACGACACCTATGTGGCAACGACGGTGCCGCCCACGCTGCCCAACGCCGTGCTCATGGCGTCCAATCTGTTCGTGGACATTATCAACGTGTTCCTGCGCATCCTGAACATCCTTGGCCGTCGCGACTAGTGGCGAATTGCGGCGGTGCTTGCCGTGCGTGTAAATCGATGCGAAAGGCGGTCCTTCGGGGCCGTCTTTTTTGTACGCGGCGGGGTATCATGGATGGGAAAAGCCGATAGCGGCAGCGACAGGAAAGGTGACCACTTATGGCAGACGTCGACAACAGGAACCGTAACCGCAGGTCCAACCGAGCGGGTCAGCCCAATCCCAAGCGCGAGGCCCGTGCCAAGGCCGCCGAGCGTCACGTGGCAACTGTGTCCGAAGCGTGCGCCAAGGATATCGAGCGTTCGCTTGCCGGCGTGTGCGAGTTCGATGGTATGCCTGCCGGTTTTGTCGCGGCGATGAAGGCCAAGGTCCAAGCGGCCGACGCTGTCGAGGAACAGGTTGCCGAGGAGTCTGAGGCCGCCGAGGCCGAGACCGCTGAGGTTGCGTCCGCCGAGACCGAGGTTACGGCCGAGCCTGCACCCGCAGAGGAGGCCACGGAGACCGAGTCCGCGCCTGCCGCCGAGGAGCCCGCTCCGGTCCTGCCCGAGGTCACCGTGCTCGACGCCTCTGCCACGCAGGCCATTCTGGATAACGGCCGAGGCTACGCGCAATTCTGCGACATGGCCGTGCTCGCCTTTGCCTCGTTCACCAACCCGGGCGGCGGCTACATCCAGGGCTATCTGGGTCAGGAGGCCACGCTCTGTGCCGATTCGTACCTGTACAACGTGCTCGATAAGCAGCGTAAGTGGTACGGCGAGAATCGTCGCCGCAACATCAACTGCGAGCTTTACCGCAACCGTGCGCTGGTGGTGCCCGCGGTGCGCTTCGACCGCAACCACGTGCATGCGTATGCTGACGTGATCGTGGCCGCCGCGCCCAACGCCAAGCGCGCTCGCCAGGAGTATCGCGTGGGTGACGATGCCCTGCTGGACGCCCTGCGCGACCGCATTCGCTTTGTGCTTGCCATCTGCGACGAGCTGGGTCGCGAGAAGCTCGTGCTGGGCGCTTGGGGCTGCGACAACAACGGCTTTGACGCCGAGGCCGTGGCCGAGCTCTTCCGCAAGGAGCTCGCATCGGGCGACTTTAAGGTCAAGCAGGTCTTCTTTGCCGTGCCCTCTACGCGCTGGGATGAGGATTTTGCCAAGTTCGAGCACGTATTGGCAAACTTCCCCGAGCGTAACGAGGAGTCCTATGCTCAGGTTGCCGCCCGCGCCGCGGCAGCCCGTGCCGCCGAGCAGGCCCAGGCTGCCGCCGAGGACGATGAAGACGATGACGATTGGCGCAAGTACCTGTAATCGGTATGTGCTGACAGATAGGTCGATCCGGCGGGAGAGACTGCTCCCGCCGACTTTTTACTAGAGGAAGGGCTTACGATGAAAAACGTTCTGTGCTTTGGCGACAGCAATACCTACGGCTATGATCCGGCGGGCATGCGCGACGGCACCGCGGTACGCTATGCGCACGATGTGCGCTGGTGCGGCGTGGCCCAGCGCGACCTGGGCGAGGGCTGGCACGTGATTGAGGAAGGCCTCAACGGCCGCACGACGGTGCGTGACGACATGTGCCATCTGGACACTAATCTCAACGGCATCCGCGTGTTGCCGATGCTGCTCGAGGCTCATAAGCCGCTGGATGCGATCGTGATTATGCTGGGCACCAACGACTGCAAGACGGTCTTTAACGTGGGAGCTGCCGATATCGCTGACGGTGCCATGGCGCTGATTCGCACCGTCCGCGCGTTTCCCTGGACCGAAGCCGCGCCCTGCCCGCGTATTCTGCTGATGGCGCCTATCAAGATTAAACCGCAGATCGCCGATGTGTACATGACCGACTTTGACGAGCGCTCCGTCGAGGCCTCGGAGCATTTTGCCGAATACTATGCGTATGCTGCTAAACAGTTTGGCTGCGACTTTTTGAATGCCGCTGATTTTGCCGAGCCGGGCGATATCGACTATCTGCATATGATGCCCGAAAGCCACGAGAGCCTGGGTCACGCCGTGGCAGCCAAGCTCCAAGAGATGCTCGGAGAGTAGCGCGACCCCAAGCCACCGCAAAGGGGACGGGCGCCTTTGCGGTGGCTTGGGCTGCGAATCTTAATACTGCCACATGTGATTGACGGGGCCGGAGCCTTTGCCCATGTTCAGGCCGGCGGCCAGAGCGCCTGTCAGGTATGCCTTGCCCGCGTTGACGGCATCGGCAAGATCCATGCCCTGGGCCAGCGCGCAGGCGATGGCGGACGAGAGCGTGCATCCGGTGCCGTGCGTGTTGTCGGTCTCGATGCGCTTGTGGCGGAACCACGTGGTGAGTGGATCTCCCAGATGGTTGCCCTCGTCATCGAGTGGCGCGGGTTCGGCCAGTACATCGTTGGCCTCGTTGACAAGATGCCCACCCTTAACGAGGGATGCGCAACCAAAGCGGCGGGTGAGGAGCGTGGCAGCATTTTGCTGCGTGCGCTCGGAGTCGACCTCGTAGTCGAGCAGGGCCATGGCCTCGGGAATATTGGGCGTGATAACCGTCGCTAGCGGGAACAGGCGGCGGGTGAGCGCCTCGGCGGCATCTTCGGCAATCAGCCGTGCGCCCGAGGTGGCTATCATGACGGGGTCGACTACCACGTTTGTCGCGTTCCAGGCGCTCAGGCGGTCGGCGATAACATCGATAATCTCGACAGAGGAAACCATGCCGATCTTGACGGCGCTCGGGCGGATATCGTCAAAAACGGCGTCAATTTGCGCGGCTACGATATCTGGTGAGATATCCTGCACGGCGGTGACGCCCAGTGTGTTTTGCGCTGTGATGGCGGTGATGGCCGTCTCGGCATACAGGCGGTGCGCCGTGATGGTCTTGATGTCGGCCTGAATGCCGGCGCCGCCGCTGGAATCTGATCCTGCGATGGATAGAACGGCAGGTACCTTACTGCGATCCATGTTCGCTCCCTTGTTCGGTCGGAATCAAATGGGCCTATAAGCCAGCATTATAAAGATGCCCGGGCCGACTCTATGTCGAACCCGGGCGGGCGATGCAATCTTTACGCAAATGCAAGCAAATGTTCACACGTCAACAATTGACAGGCACCAGCTCGCCGCCAGAAGCGGCCGCGGCGACAGGGCTAGTCCTCCATGCCGAGGTCGATCGTGGTGCCCTCGAAAATCTTGTTGACGGTGCGGACGGCACACATCTTGCCACACATGGTGCAAGTGCCCTCGGTGGCGGCGGGGGACTCCTCGTAGCGTTTCTTGCCCGTAACCGGGTCGAGCGCGCACTTCCACATGGCGTCCCAGTCGAGCTTGCGGCGTGCCTGGCCCATCTTGTCGTCCATGTCGCGGGCGTGGGGCACCTTTTTGGCGATGTCGGCGGCGTGTGCGGCGATCTTGGTGGCCATGAGGCCGTCGAGCACATCCTGGGCGTTGGGCAGGCATAGGTGCTCTGCCGGTGTCACGTAGCACAGGAAGTCGGCACCGGAGCTGGCGGAGATGGCGCCGCCGATGGCAGCGGTGATGTGGTCGTAACCAACGCCGATATCGGTCACCAGCGGCCCGAGCACATAGAACGGAGCATTGTGGCACAGGCGCTTCTGCAGTTTCATGTTGGCGGCGATCTCGTCGAGCGCCATGTGGCCCGGGCCCTCGACCATAACCTGGACGCCGGCGGCCCATGCGCGCTTGCACAGCTTGCCCAGCTCGATCATCTCGGCGGTCTCGGTGGCGTCGTTGGAGTCGTAGAGGCAGCCCGGGCGGCAGGAGTCGCCGAGCGAAATCGTCACGTCGTACTCGTGGCAAATCTCGAGCAACTCGTCGTAGAACTCATAGAACGGGTTCTCGTTACCGGTGACCTCCATCCAGCCAAACAGCAGTGAGCCGCCGCGGCTCACGATGTTCATCAGGCGGCCGGTCTCCTTAAAGGTCTTGGTGACCGACTTGTTGATGCCGCAGTGAATGGTCATAAAGTCCACGCCGTCCTCGGCATGCGCGCGCACGACTTCGAACAGGTCGTCCTTGGTGAGCTTGACCAGCGGCTTTTCCATGTAGCCGATGGCGTCGTACATGGGGACGGTGCCTACCATGAGCGGCGTCTCGTCGATGAGCTGCTGGCGGAACTGGCGCGTCTTGCCCGAGTTGGAGAGGTCCATGATGGCGTCGGCGCCAAAGTCCTCGGCGATCTTGACTTTCTTCCATTCCTCGGCGGCATCGGCCTTGTCGCCCGAGATGCCCAAGTTCACGTTGACCTTGGTGGACAGGCCCTCGCCGACACCAAAGGCGCGCATACCCTTTTTGATGTGCACGATGTTGGCGGGAATGGCGATGCGGCCGTCGGCCACGCGCTCGCGGATGTACTCGGGGTCGCGATGCTCGCGCTCGGCGACTTCCTTCATCTGCGGCGTGATCTGTCCGGCGCGGGCGAAGTCGATTTGCGTGACAAGCTTGGACTCGGTCTGTGTGCTCATAAGCACGGCTCCCTTCGTTGGCATTACCCATATCAGGTTTGCGGGTCAGGGCGGGCGCGCCCAATCTCAGCCTGCCGTCCTGTCCTGCAAGCTCCCCGTTTATGTAGTGGGCTCAAGTATAGCCTGAATGGGTACGATTGGCCTAACGAGCGTGCCTGTGGGGAGGCGTACATGGAAGACAAGCATCTATATCGAGAGACACAATGGGACATATCGGCCGAGGAGGGCCGTGCGCACCATGGGTTGGTCGCGATTGGCTTCGCGGTGCTTGCCGTGCTGGTGATTGCCCTTTGTATTTGGACGTTTGGCGGTCGCGGCGGCGCTGCCCGGGAGTTTGAGGCCGATGATAGCCTACCGATTATGACGGTGAGGAGTACTGGCGGTAATGCCAATACGCTCGCCATTCCGGGCGATTGTTGGTACCCGCGCGATGAGTTTGTGCAGTTGCAGCTGAGTGGTGGGTCCATTCCAGGCGAAGAAATCGAACGCGTGACGTTTGACGCGGCGCTCAAAACGCTGACGGTGAAGCTCAAAGATCAAGGAGATGTGCCCACGACCATGGATATCGCCCTGACGGAATGGCGTCTGGAGCCTCCGTCGGGCGTCAAGGTGTCCGAGGTGGAGCATGTCAAGATTACCTATCAGGACGGCACGACAAATGGAATTGCCAAAGCCGACGGCTTGGCGGAATAGACGTCGTGCCTAGGCAGCACATTCAAGAGTAGCGGTGGTCCTACAAGGCCTGTTCGTTCAGGAAGACCAAAGTGTTTATATTTGAAAGCTCGGGAAGGTGACGATAGCCAACGTCGAACGCGGTGAGCCCGCTTACATCCTCGAGCTTGTTTTCTGCCATCCAGCGCACCATGGAGCCGCGCGCCTTTTTGCTGGCGGTCGAGCGCTGGATGGGCTTGCCGTTGCGGATGCCTTCACCAAAGAGGCATGTGACGACCGTGACATCGGTGGTGAGGCGGGGCAGAACGGCTTTGGCGTATTCCGCGCTGGCGAGATTGACGATCGTAGCGTTGGAGCTCGCCGGAGCGATGGTCCGTGCGAGCTTGTCGCCCCAAAACGCGTAGAGGTCTCGGGCATCGTCGACGGCAAGCTTTGCGCCCATTTCCAGCCGATACGGTTCAACGGCATGAAAGGGGCGTACGCATCCGTAAAGGCCCGAGAGGATCCATAGATGGTCTTGCAGCCATGCGAGCTGCGTGGAATCCATCACCTCGGGCGCCATGCTCTGGTATTGAATACCGTGATAGGACATGACGGCGGGGGAGAGGCGACGTGCGATACCGGAATCGGCGAGGTCGGCATCGCTCAGGACGGGCATAAATTCGTGAAGCGTATCCAGGCACGTTGTAAGCAGCCTGTCGCTCACGTTCCAAAGGGCCTGAAGGCCTGCCGCGCCGTCCTCGTGTTCGATGCCCAGCAGTGCCTGATGGAGCCGGGCCGTCTGATGTGCAAAAGGCGGTATGCCCCAAACGTCAAAGGCATCTTGAGCTGTCCGCATCTGTTTGGCGGGCGAAATGACGACCTGTAGCACGGAATCCTCCTCCCGCTAAAAAAGTTGCGGTGAAATGCAGACTGCTTTCCCTGTTGGAAGGCCTAATGAATCCGTATTTCACCGCAAGTTATGAAGGGCTGATTGGGCTCGTTTTACGAGGGCTGGTTAGGCGCGCTCGAGGAAGGCCTTGTAGCCGCGATAGGCCTCGTAGATGTCGGCCTTGTTGGCGACCTCCCACAGGGCGTGCATGGACAGGACGGCAACGCCGGAGTCGATGACGTTCATACCGTACTTGGCCATGATGTAGGCGATGGTGCCGCCGCCGCCTGCATTGACGCGGCCGAGCTCGCAGGTCTGGAAGTCCACGCCGGCCTCGTCCATGATGTCGCGGACGAGGGCCACATACTCGGCATCGGCGTCGTTGGAACCGCCCTTGCCGCGGCTGCCCGTGTACTTGTTAAAGCACAGGCCGCGACCCATGAAGGCGGCGTTCTTGGTCTCGAACTTGCCGGCATAGCCCGGGTCGAAGCCGGCGGACACGTCAGAGGAGAGCATACGGCTGCGGGCGAGCGCGCGGCGCAGGGCCAGCGGGCTATCCTCGCCGGCGAGCGTCATGATCTCGGCGACGGTGTTCTCGAAGAAGCGGCTCGTCATGCCGGTGGCGCCCACGGAGCCGATCTCCTCTTTGTCGACGATGAGCGTGATGCTCGTGCGCTCCACGTTGGCGACGTCGATCTGAGCGAGCATGGAGGGGTAAGCGCAGACGCGGTCGTCGTGGCCATAGCCCAGAATCATGGAGCGGTCGAGGCCCATGTCGCGGGCCGGGCCGGCGGGCACGACCTCGATCTCGGCGGAGAGGAAGTCCTCCTCCACCATGCCGTACTTCTCCTGGAGCAGGGCCAGGATGCCCAGCTTCACCCGGTCACTGCCTGCCTCCTGGTCAAAGGGGCGGCTGCCCATAAAGAGGTTGAGCTGCTCGG
>CALLSB010000156.1:0-4537 GCA_938014225.1 uncultured Collinsella sp.
GCGGGGCGTGCCAACGTCTCGGCAATACGGTCTTGCACCTCGAGCAGGCAGTCGAGCAACAGCGGGTTAAAGGTGCCGCACTTACCGTCCAGGATCATCTGGATCGCCTCCTTGTGCGGGATAGCGTCCTTGTACACGCGCACGCTCGTCAGAGCATCGTACACGTCGGCCACCGAGACCACCTGTGCGGCAATGGGAATTTCGTCGCCCTTAAGGCCATCGGGATAACCCCTGCCGTCCCAGCGCTCGTGATGCCAACGCGCAATCTGGTACGCATATTCCATAAGCGCATTGCCGACGTGATGACGGCCCAGCTCAAGCAACATGTCGGCACCGATCGTGGTATGCGTCTTCATAATCTCGAACTCCTCGGGCGTAAGGCGTCCGGGCTTGTTGAGGATCGCATCGTCAATCGACATCTTACCGATATCGTGCAGCGCCGAAGCCAAGGCAATCGTGGAGCGCTCCTCATTGTCGAGGGAGATGGTGTCGCTACGCTGGACCAGACAGTCAAGCAGCAGCTCGGTCAGCTTTTCGATATTCGTAACGTGCCTGCCGCTCTCGCCATTGCGAAGCTCCATGACGCCGGCCATGATGTCGATGAGCATGCGACTGTTCTTGACACGCTCGTTGTACTGCTGGGACAGCAGGCTCGTCAGGCGGCGCTGTCTGGCGTATAGGCGGATGGTGTTGCTTACACGGCGGCGTACGACACGGGAGTCAAATGGACGGCTGATATAGTCCGAGGCGCCCAGCTCGTACGCGCGCAGAACCATATCATCGGAATCTTCGCTCGAGATCATGATGACAGGCAGATTGTCGATACCCGATCGGCGCGACAGATCGGCCAGCACCTCAACGCCGCTTATGCCCGGCATCACAATATCCAGCAGCACGAGCGACAACTTATCGCCATAGCGGTCGACCATGTCGAGCGCCGTGCGACCGTTATCGGCCTCGAGGATGCAATACTCGTCCTTGAGCATCTCGTTGAGAATGGCTCGGTTCATCTCGGAGTCATCGATAATAAGCACCAAAGGCTTTTCGCTTTGGAAGGCCTCGATGGAATCGGAATCGGTCACGACCGTACCGGCTTTTGCCTTAGCGCGGCTCAGTAACTGGACAGCGCGGCCAACGCCCTCGTCGACCGTCTCGCCATGAATGCGAGCGCCACCAACACATGCCGTCAAGCTCACGTACTCATGGCCCGGAATAACCGTGGAATGAACGGCATCGCATACCTGATGCAGGCGACGGGTAAAGTCATCGGAGGGAATATCGGGCATGACAACCACAAACTTGTCGCAGCCATAGCGTACGAGCTCGTCAGTCGAACGAATTCCGCTGCGTATGGCCGTCGCCACAGCACCGAGCGCGAGGTCGCCGGCATGACGGCCACACGTATCGTTGAAGACCCTAAAATCATCAAGGTCGATCACCGCAACGCCGGCATTCATGCGGGCACTACGGAGCTTTTCCTCGTAATATCGGCGATTGCGCACACTCGTCAGCACGTCGGTGTAGACGAGGTCCTCTTCTGCAGCCTCTTGCTCATCAATCGGACGCACCATTAGCAGGACGTGAGGCTCGCCCTCGACCTTTAGAGGACGCAGACGGGCGCGGTACTCAACGCCATCGTTGAGCAGCTGCTCCGACACCTCACCCGAATCTGCCAAGGCCTCAAGACTCGACTGACGCAGACAAGGGCAGCGATCGCCGGCAAGCAGGCAGTTAGGCTCGCTCTTAATCTGATCGGCCGACAGCAAACGCACCACGGGGTAGGTCTTCGCGACGCGGGCGACCTCGGCGGCAGCCTCCTCGTCGGTTAGATTGACCTCGTGATTATTGAGCATATGGGGCCCTTCCTATCGTTACGCACGGCAACGGTGCATATCAATTGGTACAAGGGTAACATCTAACAGCTGAAGGCAAACGCGCGATTATCGTTACATTTTTATGACCTGGCAAACGGCGGTAATGGAGTCGCGGACGCGTGGTTATGGGCGCATTCGTTAACAATGACGAAACGCTAACAGCCCCCCTCCCCGCAGGTCATCGAGCGTGCTAACGCTCCAAGACATCGCGAACGGCGTTTGCCGCCGTAACGGGGCGATCGCGCAGACCGTTATGCGCGCCCGGGATCGTCACAAGGGGGCAATCGAGATATTCGGCAGCCGCTCGCGTGCCAGCCTCGCGGGGCGTATCGACCGAAAGCTCACCCAAAAACACGGCCGACACTGCCTTTGACGTGCGGGCGCGCTCCCAGTCGGGAGCATATGTCATATTTGTTCCGTATTCATTGGCCATAAAGCAACGACCATTGCGCAGGGCATGTTTGGCTTCCGCTTCGGTCGTCCCGGGAGCCTCGGGGTCCAGGTCGCCGAGGGCTCCCAAGAAAAGCCGGAGCGCCCTTGAAACCTTTCCAGCCGCAATCATATCGAGCAAAACCGGAGCTGCGCCCATACCGACGCCTTCGGCCGACACAGCCGGCTCATGCAGAATCGCACGGGCGACGAGATGGGGTTCGGTGCGAAGAAGCTCCAGCGCCACCAACGTACCGGCGCTATGCGCAAGCACATTTGCCGGAGCGCCAACGTGTTCGATCACGGCTTGCAGGTCGGCGGCCTGAGCGGCAAGATCATAGCTGCCGTCTGCCGCATCGCTGCTACCACCGCAGCCGCGGCGGTCGTAGGCAATTACGCGGTAGTTGCGGCTGAGCTCACAAGCGATACCGTCGAAAAATGTGCCGTCGACACAAGCGCCGTGCACGCACACCAAGGCAGGAGCATCAGGCGACACATCCGGGCCGGCATATTCGCGACAGGCAATCGTGGTGCCCGCATTCTCGACCGTAAAATCCATGTTGTGCCCCCATCATCAACGCCCATCCAGTTGCACGTCAGTACGGTTGGATGGACCCGTATTGCCTTACGCCTTGTTAACAGATTAACTGTACCCGACCCGAGGCTTTTCATGGCACGGCATAATGAGCGACGTGAAAAAACGAAACTTGTAAAGCAAGAGCCCGCACCTTGCTTTGGAGCCGATGCTATGCTTAGGCACAATTGTCTTGAGGAGCATATGCCTATGTCTACGTTTTTGAATGCCAGCCCCATCTTTGGGCCCGTTCGCAGCCGTCGCCTGGGCCTTTCGCTCGGTGTCAACATGATGCCGGCGAGCGGCAAGATCTGCACGTTCGACTGCATCTACTGTGAGAACGGTCTTAACGCCGAACGCCCCTGCCATGAGCCGTACAACACAGCTGCCGTAGTACTCGACGCGCTCGAAGCAAAGCTGCGCGAGATGGCAGCTGAGGGCGAGCTCCCCGATGTGATCACGTTTGCCGGCAACGGCGAGCCCACCGCCGCACCGGAGTTTCCGCAGGCTATCGCCGGCGCCGTCGCGCTTCGCGACCAGCTTGCCCCGAACACCAAGATTGCCGTGCTTTCCAACGGCACGCGCGCCGACCGCCCCGAGGTGCACGACGCGCTCATGATGGTCGACGACAACATTCTTAAGCTCGATACGGTCGACCCGGCATTTATCCAGCTGCTCGACCAGCCTGTTGGCCCCTACGACGTCGAGCACCAGATTGAGACGTTCGCAAGCTTTGACGGTCATGTCATTATCCAGACGATCTTTTTGACCGGCGAGTATCAGGGCAAGCTCATCGACAACACCGGCGAGGAGTACGTTGCCCCCTGGCTCGCGGCGCTTGAGCGCATTCGCCCACAAGAAGCAACCATCTACACGGTAGCGCGCGAGACACCGGTCGCCGGCCTTGCCAAAGCGGCGCCCGAGGTGCTCGACGCCATTGCTGCGCGCGTGCGCGTCCTCGGCATCCCTTGCCAGGTGAGCTACTAGCAAAACCACGCAGCAGCCAGTGTCCGCCATCCCGCTCCATCAGTTGCGGTGATATAGTTCCTATTTATGCTGTTAAACCGCTTAAATCGGAACTATATCACCGCAACTTTTATGGACGCGTGAGTGGGCTATACTAGCTGCGGATGAAAGGAAGTTAGCCATGTATGACAAAGGACCCGTGCCCGGCCGCAACGACGCTTGCTGGTGCGGCAGCGGCAAGAAATACAAGAAATGCCACAGCGCCTTTGATGAGCGCCTCGAGCGCTTGTGGGAAGAGGGCTGGGAGGTTCTGCCCCGCACGCTCTACAAGACGCCCGCCGATATCGAGGGCATCAAGCGCTCGGCCGCCATCAACGTGGGCGTGCTCGATTACGTAGGCGAGCACATCGCCGCGGGCATGACCACCAACCAGATCGACCAGATGATCTACGACTACACCGTCGAGCACGGTGGCACGCCGGCCGACCTCAACTACGAGGGCTACCCCAAAAGCGTGTGCACCTCGATCAACGACGTCGTCTGCCACGGTATCCCCTGCGATGCGGATGTGCTGCACGAGGGCGACATCATCAACGTGGACTGCTCCACGATCCTGGACGGTTACTTTAGTGATTCGAGCCGTATGTTCTGCATCGGCGAGGTGTCGCCGGAGGCGGCCGATCTCGTGCGCGTC
>CALLSB010000157.1:0-7632 GCA_938014225.1 uncultured Collinsella sp.
GGATATCGGACACAGGGGCCGCAAGGGCCCTTACACCAACTTTCTCGACACTACCACGATGCGCATAAGCCTAAGCCAAGTGCGACGCAATAAGCCTCACTTCAATATAAGAAGAGGTCCGGACTCCGCCCGGACCTCTTCTTATTTGGCTTATAGGACAAAATGAGTGTCCTATAAGCCTATTGTTATGCCTTCTTAATTACGTACGCCAGCCCCATGTCGCACCCGCAGCGCACGATCGATGCGAAGAGCCACGATGCCGGTAATGATATAAGCAATGGCATCGTCTGCCAAAAAATAAACCAATCGACCGCATGGATCGCAAAAATCGCCAGACTGGCTCAGCAACTCGCACCACGGCTTTGGCCTGAAAGTATACACGGCAAGAATAAAGAACACCGGCATATAAAAGGAGAAGATTGAATGTCGCAAAGGAGAAGGAGTTGGAACAGCGTATCCCACAATGGAGCAGGAAAATTGCAATGCCCTTAGCGATATCAATCCAATCGAACCCTTTACTCCCCCTAACACGCCCTTCAAAACTGAAGCAACAAAAAAGCCCAGACCACCAAGGGGTCCGGGCTTAATAAACGATGGTGCTCCATGGCGGATTCGAACCGTCGACCTTGGGATTAGAAGTCCCCTGCTCTATCCAACTGAGCTAATGGAGCAAATAACCGCACGCCCAAGCAAGCGAAAGCCTGTCAGGCGCAAGTAATTATAACCTAGTTGAACTGCTCGCGGTACGCCTTGCAGACCTCATCGACCGGACCGTCCATGCGAAGGTCACCCTTCTCAATCCAAACGGCACGCTGGCAGATGCGCTCGACCTGCTCCATGGAGTGCGAAACGAACAGAACCGTCACGTCACCGCTCTGGATAAAGTGCTGGATACGGTCCTCACACTTCTGTTGAAAGAACACGTCACCGACGGACAGCGTCTCGTCAACGATCAGAATATCGGGCTCGGTGATCGTCGCGATTGCAAAGGCGATACGCGCCACCATGCCCGAGGAGAAGTTCTTGAGCGGCATATCGACAAAGTTCTGCAGCTCGGCAAACTCAATAATGCCGTCAAAGTTGGCGTCGATGAACTCCTTGGTATAGCCGCCGTTGAGATAGATGTTCTCGCGGGCGGTCAGCTCGGGGTCAAAGCCGGCACCAAGCTCAATCAACGGCGCGATGTTACCGTGCACCTTAACGCTGCCCTCGCTAGGCTCAAGCACGCCGGCGATGATCTTGAGCATCGTAGACTTGCCGGAGCCATTGGTGCCAACCAGACCGACAACTTCGCCGCGATGAATCTCGAACGAGATGTGCTTAAGCGCCCTAAACTCCTCAAAAAACAGCTCGTGCTTGGCGAGCTTGATGAAGTACTCCTTGAGATTGGTCAGCGACTCGGACGCCATGTTAAAGATCATGGTGACGTCGTCGACCTCGACAGCCAGAGGCTGCTCGCTGTAATCAACAACAGATTCAGTCATCACAGCACTCCTTAAATGTAGAGGATAAATTTGCGCTCGGACTTATGGAACACGGTATAGCCAATAATAAGCGCAAGAACCGCCCAGGCAACGCACATACCAAACGTCATAAGCGAGGGCGTAGTCTGGAACAGAAAGATATCGCGCATAAACTGCAGGTAGTTGAACATGGGGTTCGCATACATCAAGATACGCACGAGATGCGGCATTTGCGCAATGTAGTCAGTCGTCCAGAAGATGGGCGTAATGTAAGTCCACGCCGTAATGACGACGCTCCATAGATGCATAACGTCGCGGAAAAAGACCGTAAGAGCAGAGAGCATCATGCCCAGGCCCATGCAGAAGCACATAAGCAGCAGCAGGCAAACCGGCAGCAGAATGAGGTGCCAAGAAGGCATAACGTGGAACCACAGCATGACGATGGCGACGGCGACCAGCGAGAAGGCAAAGTTCACCAGCGAGAAGAGCACCTTCTGCACCGGGAAGACCCAGCGGTGCACCTTAACCTTCTTGAGCAGAGGGGCAGCACCCACGATAGACGTCAGGGCCTGGTTCGTAGACTCGGACATGACGGCAAAGGTAATGTTACCCACGATCAAGTACAGCGGGTACATCTCGGGCGTCATTGAGCCATTGCGGCCCTGGCCAAAAATCGTCGAGAACACGATGGCCATGACGATCATCATCAGCAACGGGTTGAGCACCGACCATGCGACGCCCAGAACGCTACGGCGATACTTGATCTTAAAATCCTTGGTAACCAGCTGACGAAGGATAAACGCATCCTTCTCAAATTCGTTCTTAGCAAACGTCGCAGGCAGACTGCGAGTTTCTTGTTGCTTTGTCTGATCCGACACGGATACAACTCCTTTACTCGTAATCGTTGACAAACGAACAGTATAGACCCGACGGCCATGCAAACGATACGCGCAACAAAACTGGAGAACTAACCCACATCTTAGGATGCCAAGCCCAAACGGCTATACTTTCAAGGATTGAATATATAAGGAGCATTGAGTGAATTCTGAATCCATCGCCGTCATCATCCCTTGCTACAACGAAGCGCTCACGATTGGTAAGGTCATCGAAGACTTTCACCGCGAGCTTCCGCAAGCGACGGTCTATGTCTACGACAACAACTCATCGGACGATACCTCACGCATCGCTACCGAGCACGGCGCCACGGTCCGCTTTGAACCCCGCCAGGGAAAGGGCAACGTGTGCCGCCAGATGTTTCGCGATATCGACGCCGATTGCTACCTGATGGTCGACGGAGACGACACCTACCCCGCCGAGGCGGCCAAAGCCCTCTGCGAGCCCATCCTTAACGGCACGGCCGACATGACCGTAGGCGACCGCCTTTCCAACGGCACCTACTCCGAGGAGAACAAGCGCGCCTTCCATGGTTTTGGCAACAACCTAGTTCGCGCCATGATCAAGTGGATCTATGGCTACAGCTTCGATGACGTCATGACCGGCTACCGCGCCATGAGCCGCCCGTTTGTTAAAACCTTCCCTGTGCTTTCCGAGGGCTTCCAAATCGAAACCGAGCTCTCGATCCACGCCGTCGACCACCGCTGGCGCATCAAAGATGTGCCCATCGAGTACCGAGACCGTCCGGAAGGCTCCGAGTCCAAGCTCAATACCGTGAGCGACGGCATTAAAGTCGTTGCGATGATCGGCACGCTGTTCAAGGACTACCGCCCGCTGAAGTTCTTCAGCCTCGTCGCGCTTCTGTTTGCGGTGATCGGCCTCGCCCTGGGCATGTCCATAGTTGTCGAGTATTTCCAGACCGGCCTCGTTCCGCGCTTCCCCACCGCCATACTCGCCGCGTCGTTTATGTTCCTGTGCAGCCTGAGCCTTGCAACCGGATTCATCCTGGATTCTGTAGCAAAGGTCGAAAAAAAGCAGTGGGAGGTCAACGTGTACAGCAAATACGCCTACGACGACCAGCCCGGCCACCCTACTTCCAATCCAAGCGAGAGGTAAACCACCATGCCGCTCATCTCCATTGTCGTGCCGTGCTACAACGAGCAGGAATCGCTTCCGATCTTTCTTAAAGAGCTCGATGGCGTCGTTCGCATCATGACCCAGCAAGACCCCTGCATCTCCTTTGAAGCCGTCCTCATCGACCTACTATCTCGCCAGCCCCTTTAACCTGCTCTGCGTACTGTTTCCTCAAGACAAGCTGACGCTCTTTGTGTTTGTTATCAGCGCGCTCAAACTTGGCTGCATTCACATTAGCAGCGCCTGGTATGTACAAAAGCGCTTTGGCCTACCCAAGCCCGCAGCATTCCTGCTTTCCCTCTCGTTCACATTTTGCAGCTGGACCATCAGCAACCTGCGCAACCCGCTCTGGATCGATTGCCTCATCCTGCTGCCCATCTGCGCCTACGGATGCTACGAGCTCATCCGCAAGCAGCGCATGATCCGCCTCGTCATCGCAACGGCGCTCAATGTCATGTTCTGCTGGTATACGGCCTACATCAGCATCCTGTTCCTCAGCATCTTCGTATTGGTCGAATTTATCGATTATGTTACAGAAGAAGGATTTAGCTGGAAGCTCATGCTCGATCGGGCCCTGCGATTCGCCGGGGGCATCGCGCTTGGACTGCTCCTGTCCGCCTGGACCTTTTTGCCGACCATCCTTGCCATGTCCAAGGGCGGTCCCGTTCTGGCGCTCGGCCCCCTATTTAAAACCAGCCTCAAATCGCTCATCAGGGGCTTTCTTCCCTGCATGTGGGTAAACAACGATAGAACACCGCAGTTCTATTGCGGCATCATCATGATGCTACTTGCGGCGAGCTTGCTGGTTAACCGCACGGTTTCAATCAAGACGCGTATCGCAACACTCGTCGTCACGATGACCCTGGTCGCAAGCTCCGTTTTGAGCCCGCTCGAGTACGTCTGGTGCGGCATGCGCGTTCCTAACGGATTCTACTCGCGCACGGCATTTTTGCTTAGCTTCTTTGCGCTGTGGGCCGCAGGATACGCGTTGCAGAAACTCAATGAGCGGCCAACATTTCGTCGAGCCCATCGTCCGGCCATTATCATGCCGCTCCTGGCACTCACGGCAATTGAACTATTTACCAACGCCCATGTTATATGGAACCAGCTGTACACAGGCTATTCCGAAGAAGCCAACAGTGCCTATGTCGCCACCGCAACCAACACGATCACAGCCATTCAAGGCCAGGATTCGGCATCTTTCTACCGTATCGACCGTACGATTACGCGCGCCGATAGCGCCGCTCTCAACGAAGGCCTGGCGCTTGGATACAACCAACTGTCTTCATATTCGTCGGCAAACAACCCGCAGGCAATTGCACTGCTCAACTCCCTTGGATACAGCAGTGTCGGCGAGTTTTCGACCCGTTATGCCGAGCCCATTCTTGCCGTCGATGCCCTACTGGGAGTCAAGTATGCCATTCCTGAGAACGCGCCTGCGGGATACGTTTCGGCCAAAACGAATCAGGCGGACTCCACAAGCGCGGTGTACGAGAACCCCTATGCGCTCAGCATTGGCGTCGCAGCCTCAAGCGATATCCAAAACAGCACGCTGAAGATCGAGGACCCCTTCGAAAAGCAGAACGACCTCTACAGCAAAATCCTAGGCCGCGAGGTAAAGCTCTATACCAAGATCGAAGCCACGAGCACGGAGAATAGCGAAAGCTTAAAGCAATGGAGCGTTACTGTACCGGCAAGCTCCATCGGGTATCTCTACATCAACAAAGATGTGACCGCCGGCAGCTATTGGCCCGTCGCCCTTACCATCGACCAGCGAACGATCGAAAACGAGGCCTGGAGATTCGACAATAATATCCGCCAGATTGCGGATGCATCGGACGCCCCGAGCCAGCATACGGTGTCAATCGGAGTCGCAGAGGGCTATACAGACATGCCCCAAGACAATGAGCCGGTCTTTTACGCCCTCAATCTGGACGTTTTCAAACAGATCATTAACGAGCTTAAGACGAGCGAGTTTATTCCGACGGTTTTTGAGGACGGAAGGATCGAAGGCGAGTATACCGCCAAAGATGACGACAGCCTGCTGCTGAGCGTGCCGTACGATGAGGGCTGGAACGTAACGGTAAACGGCACCGCCGCAGAACTAACGCCCGCCGCCGATCGCGTCGGAAATGTTGGTGTAAGCGCGCCGACGGCTGACCGCTAAACGCAAGCGGCCCCTGCCCTAGAATCTGGAATTGCTACATAACACAGGTTCTGGGAAAGGACAGGGACCGCTATGGAGATATTAGCAGACGCGATGCCGGGTAGGGCCGCCATCCCGAGGTCGACCGACGGGATGGTCGACATCCAGTCGCTGCTCAGGCTGCTCGCCGAGCAGGTGGTCAACGCCATCATGGACGAGGAGGCCGACCAGCTCTGCGGCGAGGGGGCCAACAGCAGGAACGGCTACCGCAACCGCACGCTCGAGACGTGCGTGGGCACGCTCAACCTGAGAATCCCCAAGCTCAGGACGGGTAGCTTCTTCCCCGAGGACGTCCTCGAGCGCTACCAGCGCGTCGACCGCGCGCTCGTCGCGGCGGTGGCCGAGATGTACGCCACCGGCACCAGCACCAGGAAGGTGCAGAGGATAGCCGAGAAGATGGGCATCGAGAGGCTCGGCAGGGACCGCGTGAGCGCGATCGCCGCGACCCTCGACGCCGAGATAGCCGACCTCGCGGAGGGGCCGCTCGATGCGCGCGCGATACCCTACATCTGGCTCGACGCGACCTACGTCAAGTGCCGCCGCGGGGGCCGCGTGGCTTCGACCGCGGTGGTCACGGCGATAGGCTGCGACGAGTCCGGCTGGAGGCGGGTGCTGGGGGTGTCCGTGGTGGGCACGGAGTCCTACGAATCGTGGCTCGGTTTCCTGCGGAAGCTGCGCGACCGCGGCGCGACCGGCACCGAGCTCGTCGTATCCGATGCCCACGGGGGCCTGGTCAGGGCCATAGGCGAGGTCTTCCAGGGGGCGGCCTGGCAGCGCTGCGCCGTGCACCTGATGCGCGACTGCATGCGCGAGGCCGGCTCCTGGCAGCTGAGGCGCCGCGTGGGGCGCATCGTCTCGTCGGTCTTCCGCGCCAGGGACGCCGCCACCGCCGTGGCCATGTACCACGCGGCGTGCGAGATGCTGGAGGGGTGCTGCCCGAGGGCGGCGAGGGTGCTCGAGGAGGCGGAGCCCGACGCGCTCGCGTACCTGGACTTCCCGCCGTCGCACTGGAAGCGCCTGCGCACCAACAACGTGCAGGAGCGCGCCAACAGGGAAATCAAGCGCCGCTCGCGCGTGGTGCAGGTCTTCCCGTCGGAGAGTTCGCTGCTCAGGCTCGTGGGCGCCGTCATGTGCGACCAGGCCGAGACATGGTCCGGCTCGCGCTACTTCTCGGAGAGGAAGATGGCCGAGATGCATGACGCCGCGTTCAGAATGGGTGCCGCGGGCGAGCACGACTGGGCGGAGCTGGAGAAGGCGGCCAGGAAGATGATCGAATCCAGCCTGGAACTTGCCGACAGCGTGGAGGCGGCCTAGGATATCAACTGATTCCGGATATCGGACACAGGGGCCGCAAGGGCCCTTACACCAACTTTCTCGACACTACCCCGCCGCCGATAAGGGCTTGTCGTCCCTGAGCATGCAGAAAGGCGCGAATAGGATCGTGATGACCTACAAGACTCCGGGCGCCCTTGCGGGGCTTGCAGTGAGTCTGGCGACCGCCATTGCCCTTGTTACGGCGGAGCTATTCGCCAGAAACAAGAAAAGCCGCCGTTAAGAACGGCGGCTTTTGCTCTCATAAATTCAATAACAGCAGCTAGAGCGTCTTGAGGTACTCCCCCAGCTCTTCCTCCCAGTCGGGCATGTGGAATCCAGCAGCCTCGAGCCTGGACAGGTCGAGCGCGGAGTGGACCGGGCGCGGGGCGACGGGGCCGGAGGCCTCGGCGTAGTAGTCGGCGGTGCTGACCGGCACGACCCTGTCCCCGTTGCCGTTGACGGCCTCGAAGACGGCGCGGGCGATGTCCGCCCAGCTCTTCACGGCGCCGGAGCCCGTGCAGTCGTAGGTGCCGTAGGGGGCGTGCGTCCCCAGCACGTGGAAGATTGCCTCGGCCATGTCGCGCGTGAAGGTCAGGCGTCCCAGCTGGTCGTCGACCACGG
>CALLSB010000158.1:0-7638 GCA_938014225.1 uncultured Collinsella sp.
GTCGAGCGTCACCGGCGCCTCGCCAGATGCCTGCGCCAAGTCCGCCGAGCGCACGGCATATCCGTCCATAGCGCTGTTGGCAAACGGCGAAATGTCGATATCGGCCACCGCATCCTCGGCCAAGGGAAAACCAGCCGCCTGCCACACGGGAATCTCGACGAGATCGGTCGGAGCAACGTGCGACAGGACAATCGACTGCGCGTCCTCCAACGGAATGAGTTTCTCTGCCATATGCACCTCTTAATGCCACGGCGCACAACAAGGGCGCCGATTCTTTATGCTTGCCTCAGTATAATCCCCCGACGCATGGCCGCGACTCGGCCTGAACCCGCAAATACACCTGTCGGTTGCAGGCCGCGAAACAGAATGGAAACCAACCCACCGGCCCGTCGCGTTTACCGCGTTTTATAATGCTTGCGTTGCAACCTAAAAGAGGAACGTATGGCTCATAACGACAAACCCGAAAGCGCAAACGAAGCGCAGGATCATCCCCAGCCGCTCGACGATGGCGGTTTTTTCTCCCTGAACGACGTCATCATGGCAGGCAGGCATCAGCTCACCCGCTCCGAGCATCTCTTGGCTGCCGACACGCGCCGCAACGTCCGCAACCTACTCGCGAGCGCCAAGTTGCTCGCACTCGTCGTCATCGTCTCGCTCGCCATGGGTGTTGCCGCTTGGGCATTTTTGGCCTCGCTGAATATCGCGACCGATTATCGCGAGCACCACGTGTGGATTTACGCGTTGCTTCCCGTTGTGGGCGTTGCCACCGCATGGGTGTACAAAAACCACGGCCTTGCCGCCAAACGAGGTAACAACCTGGTCATCGACTCCGCCCTGGGCACACGCCTTATCCATATGCGCATGGCCGTCCTCACCTTCGTCTGCTCCACGCTCACGCACCTAACAGGCGGATCGGCCGGCCGCGAGGGCGCCGCGGTGCAGATTGGCGGCACCATCGCCAGCAACATCTCGAGCCTCGCCCACCTCAAAAAGCATGACCACCACGACCTCATGCTCGCCGGCATCTCGTCGGCCTTTGGCGCCGTATTCGGTTCACCCCTCGCCGGAGCCTTCTTTGGCATGGAGATGTGCTTTATCGGCAAGATCGACTACACCGCGGGCATCTACTGCCTGGTCGCCTCGTTTACCGGCTACTTTACATCACTTGCCCTGGGTACCGAGTACGAAGCGAATGTCATCGCCAGCGTTCCCAACATGACGCCCAAAACGGTTGTCATCGTTGTTATCTGCGCCATCATCTTCGGTCTGACGGCACGCCTCTTTGCCTGGTCGGTTCGAACCGTCAAGAGCCTGTACGGTCGCTTTATCACCAATTACCTCGTTCGCGCACTCATAGGCGCACTCGTGGTGCTCGCAGCCTACGCGATGCTCGACGCCTGGAAGTATGCCGGCCTTGCCACCTGGCTCTCAGGTGCCGGGTTCGCTGGTAACACAACCCTTGCCGACGCAGCCATCAAGTTGGTCGTCACAGCGCTTACCCTGGGCGCAGGCTTCCAAGGCGGCGAGGTCACGCCCCTGTTTGGCATCGGCGCGGCACTCGGTGGCTGGATCGGTTGCCTTACCGGGCTCGACCCCAGTTTTCTGGCGGCTCTCGGCATGCTCGGCGTGTTCTGCGCCGGCCTCAACGTGCCCATCACCACCTGCATGATGGCCATCGACCTGTTCCACGGCACGGCCGCCGGGTTCTTTGTCATCGTGGCCTTTATCAGCTACCTAACCGGCGGACACCGCGGCGTGTACCCCGCCCAGCGCATCATCTCACCCAAGCGCCGTTCGCTTATTGTGGATGAGGGCGGTACGGTAGCGGATGCTATCGAGCGCCACAACGACCTGATAGAGTAGATGTAATTATCGCCGTGCAGCCACAATCGGGGCAATTCGACCTGAGCGCGACCGCACTGCCATGTCACACGCCGGGAGTCGCCCCATGCACGCAACTGATTTTGGTCGCACGCTCATCATCGCCAACCCTGCCGCCCAGTCGGGCGCCGCGCGCGAAGTTGCCGAGCGCCTGCAGCGATTTTTGGACATGACTGCACGCGCATCCCAGTTTGACCTGGTGCTGACCGAGCGCGTGGGGCACGCCAAGGAACTGTCCGCCCAGGCAACGGGCTATCGCACCGTTATCGCCCTTGGCGGCGACGGCGTGATCCACGAGGTCGTCAATGGCTTGATGGCGCAAGAAGAGACGGTTCGACCAGCGCTTGCCGTCCTGCCCGTAGGCTCCGGCAATGATTTTGCCCAAACCCTCGGTATCGACGATTTCTCCGGCAAGGATTTTGGCGCGCTGCTCACCTGCGAACTGCAGCACCAGGATATCGGACGCATTCGCTCGTGGAGCCCTGCGAGCGGCAGCGGCGAGGCTGCCGTTGAGTACTACGACCAGACGCTTTCGATCGGCATCGATGCCGCCATCGGCCTTGGCACCACCGAGCTGCGCAAAAAGACCGGCTTGACAGGCGCGCCGCTCTACACCCTCTCGGGACTTGAGCAGTTTGGCCTACGCTATCGCAACTACCCCATGACAGTCAGCTTTGACGGCGCGCCCGCCGAGCGCGTGAGGGCGATCATCATGGCGATTCAGCTGGGTCCTACCTATGGCTCAGGCTATCGCATCTGCCCCGGTGCCGACCCCTGCGACGGCGTACTCGACGTCTGCTACGCCTGCGGCCCCGTCCCTCGCGCGGTTGCCCTGCCTATGTTTCTTTCGGCCAAGGACGGCCACCACACCAAGCTTCCGCCGGTACGCATGCGTCGCTGCTGTCATGCCGAGCTCACGTTCGAGGAGCCCAACTACCCCATCCAGGCCGACGGCGAGCCCGTTGTCGCCTCGCGCATCGAGGTCGACATCCTTGCCGGCGCCCTCCACGTCTGGCACCCCACCCGCTAACCCCACCTAAGTTGCGGTGAAATAGGGACTGTTTATGCATCTAAAGCCGCAAAACAGTCCCTATTTCACCGCAACTTATGAGGAGGCTATTCGTCGCTGCCCGGTTTGCGACGGTTGGCCTTTTTAATGGCGTTGAAGTGTTTGTCGTTGGGCCTGCGCTGGCGAGAGCGCTGAGGCACCTTGGTCTTTACGCGTCGGCGCGGTGGACGCCCGCGACGCTCAAGCTCAGCGCGCAGCTTGCGCAGGCAGCTCGCGCGATTCTGAAACTGGCTGCGGCTCTCACGCGCCGTCACGGTAATCCCCGAAGGGGTATGTTTCATGCGTACCGCCGAGTCCGTCGTGTTCACGCCCTGTCCGCCCGGACCCGTCGCGCGAAACACCTGCACCTCGCAATCGCGCGCCAACTCCTCGACCGACATCTCGGCATAGCGCGCATACTCGCGCCATCCCATCTTGTTCTCATCCATATCAACACCTCCCCTCATACAAAAAAATGTGACAAAGGGACAGTCCCTTTGTCACATCGCACACCAATCGCTTGTGCTGCGCGCCTAGGCGAACGTAATCTCGCCGTTCTCGCAGTCCATTTCGGCGATACGGGCCAGGCTCTCAACGCGGAAGCCGCGCTTGCGGAGCTTATCGCCGCCGCCCTGGAAGCCCTTCTCAACGGCGATGCCAATGCCGGCAACTTCGGCGCCCGCAGCCTCGCAGATCTTGATAAGGCCCTCAAGCGCGCAGCCGTTGGCCAGGAAGTCGTCGATAATCAGGACTTTGTCGCCCTCGGACAGGAAGCGCTTGCCAACGATGACCGGGTACTCCTTCTGCTTGGTAAAGGAGTAGATGGTCGTGGCATACTGCTCGCCGTCGAGGTTGATGGACTGCGCCTTCTTGGCAAAGACCACCGGCACGCCGCCAAAATGCTGGGCCGCGATGCAAGCCATTCCAATGCCCGAAGCCTCGATAGTCAGGATCTTGTTGATCTCGACACCCTCGAACAGACGGGCCCACTCGGCGCCCATGTGGTCGAACAGCTCAACGTCGCACTGGTGGTTGAGGAAGGCATCAACCTTAAGGACGTTACCGGCCTTTACGATGCCGTCATGGCGAATACGATCCTCAAGCTCCTGCATGGCGCAACCCCTTCTCGCGGCAACGATACCGCGCGATTAATAAACGTTGTTCGATAGTCTACCACGGACCGACCCCCGCCCGCCCCACAAGCCGCATCGCACCACAAACCAGTCTTTTTGGGACGGCGCGAATCGTGGCAGACAGCCTCCCAACACGCTAATGGCGGGCGCGCATCTTCACCAAACGCACCATGGCAAGCGCAAAGCCCACGGCGGCCACAACCATAAGCACGTAGAACACCGAGCGAAAGCCGAATAGGAATACATCCGGACGGCCTGCAACAAAACTGGTCACGGCCTCGCCCATCGCCACGCTCATCTGCCCATAGAGGATATGCGAACCTGCCGTAATACCCAGCGCCATGCCCGCATAGCGCGCCAAGCTGCCCAAGCTACCTGCAAAGCCAAGTGCCTCGCGCGGAGCCGAGCCCATGTACAGCGAGTTGTTGGGGCTCTGGAAAATCGACGTACCGCACGACATAAATGCGACGCAGCACACGATCACAGGGATAGAAGAGTGCTCGTTGAGCGTGCTTACTGCAAAGAGACCGCACACATACACGCCCAGGCCGACCGCCGTGGGACCCTCGCAGCCAACACGGTCCGAAACCGTTCCCGAAAGCGGGCCGATAAAGGCATTCACCATTGGCAGCGCCAAAAAGA
Organism: uncultured Collinsella sp.; assembly: GCA_938014225.1. Lineage (GTDB taxonomy): Bacteria > Actinomycetota > Coriobacteriia > Coriobacteriales > Coriobacteriaceae > Collinsella. The sequence continues at coordinate 4,705 of CALLSB010000158.1, forward strand.
GCAGTCCGGAAATGTCGGAACCAAAGCCGTGGGCGTCCTGAAAATAGAACGGCAGAATAAACTCGGATGCGCCAATGCCAACGAACACGATGAGCATGCAGGCAAGGTTGATGGTGAAGGCCGAATTTGCAAAGCAGCGACGAGCGGCCTCGGCAAGGGGCATGGGACGTTCGCCGGCCTCTGGCCTAACATGCGGCAGCGTGTAGAGTCCCACGATAAACGAGATGACGCCAATGGGCAGGTTGATGAGGAAGATGCTCTCCCAAGGAAAGCTTGCCACCAGCATGCCGCCGAGCACGGGGCCACACATCATGCCGAGGGCCACGAAGGTCGCGAGAATACCCATGGCACGGCCTCGTTCGCGCGCCGGAAACGACTCGGTGATGATACCCATGTTGTTGGCCATGGCCGCCGCGCAACCGACGCCCTGAACAATGCGTGCCAGGATAAGAACCTCGAGCGAGGACGAAAGGCCGCACAGCAGCGAACCGACCGAAAAGACGATGACGCCCAGCTGGAACACATTCACCTTGCCGCGCACGTCGCCCAGACGGCCAAACGGCAACATAGCCACGCATGTCGCAAGCAGATACACCGAGCTTACCAGCTGAATGCGATCGAGGCCCACGCCCAGCTCCTTTTGCATCACGGGCAGCGCCACGGTCACGACGGTCGAATCCAGACACACCATAAACGTCATGATGAGCACGGTAAACAGAATCGCCCACTTGTTCTTGCCATGGGTGTCGCCCTCTAGGGCAATGTGCTCGCGGCGCAGCTGCTCTGCAGTTTTCTCCATATCCATCCTTTCGAGTGGCCCAACGCAAAAAAAACGGGGCCCCAATCGCCTGCAAACAGCCGCAATTGGGGTCCCGCCTACGGAATCGGAACGAAAGGTCACCGAAGCTTTCTGCCAGCATCGGCGCCTTGCACGAACGCTAGCCTAGCACTGCTGGAGCGCCTGCTCAAGGTCGGCAATCAGATCGGCCGTGTCCTCGAGGCCGCACGACAGGCGCACCATGTCGGCGGAGATGCCACAGGCGATGAGCTCCTCATCGTTCATCTGGCGATGCGTGGCGTTAGCGGGATGCAGGCAGCAAGTGCGGGCGTCGGCCACATGCGTGGCAATCTGGGCGAGCTTAAGGCTCTTCATAAAGGTCTCGGCCGCCGCACGGCCACCGTTAAAGCCAAAGCTCACGACGCCGCAGGTACCGTTGGGCATGTACTTCTGAGCGATGTCATAGTACTTGTCGCCCTCCAGACCCGGATAGCTCACGAAGCGTACCTTGGGATGGCTCTGCAGGAACTTGGCAACGGCCAGGCCGTTCTCGCAATGACGCGGCATGCGCACATGCAGGCTCTCGAGCGAGCTGTTCAAGAAGAACGCCGCCTGCGGGTTCTGCATGGGGCCAAGATCGCGCATGAGCTGCGCGGTGGCCTTGGTAATGAAGGCACCCTCACGACCGAACTTCTCGGCATAGGTCACGCCGTGATAGCTCTCGTCGGGCGTGGTGAGACCCGGGAACTTATCCGCATGGGCCATCCAGTCAAACTGGCCATGGTCGACGATCACGCCGCCCAGGTAGGCAGCATGTCCATCCATGTACTTGGTGGTGGAGTGCGTAACGATATCGGCGCCCCACTCAAAGGGACGGCACATCACGGGAGTCGGGAAGGTGTTGTCGACCATCAGCGGCACGCCGTGGTCATGTGCGGCCTTGGCAAAGCGCTCAATATCGAGCACGGCAAGGGCGGGGTTTGCGATCGTCTCGCCAAAGACGAGCTTTGTGTTGGGCTGAAAGGCAGCCTCCAGCTCCTCATCGGTGCAGTCGGGGGCGACGAACGTGCAGGTCACGCCCATGCGGCCCATGGTGTGGGCGAGCAGGTTATACGTACCGCCGTAAATGGCAGAGCTTGCGACCACGTGATCGCCGGCACCGGCAACGTTAAAGATCGCGAGGAAGTTCGCAGCCATGCCCGAACTCGTGAGCATCGCTGCGGTGCCGCCCTCCATCTCGCAGATCTTGGCGGCAACCAAATCGCACGTGGGGTTCTGCAGACGGCTGTAGAAGTAGCCCGACTCCTCCAGGTCAAACAGCTTGCCCATGTGCTCGGACGTGTCGTACTTCCACGTGGTGGACTGGTAGATGGGCACCTGGCGCGGCTCGGCATCTCCCGGGTGATAGCCGCCCTGAACACATGTGGTACCGATGGTCTGCTCGCTCATATCTAGCTCCCTTGCCTGGGTTACGTTTCATTCGGTTCACGATACCGCTACCCTGCACCCCTCTCAACCCATCCCCAAGGTAGGTTATAGGACAAATTGATCAGGGGTATTTATCTCAAACCTTGGGCATTTGCTCGATAGATAAAAATGAGGCATCCATGAAGCTCTCGATGATTACATGCACCGTCACGGGTACCATAGGCGGGTACACCGTGACCAAGGAGACAACGATGAAGCAAATCGATACGGCCCAGCTCGACATCACCGCCTGTCAGGCTCAGGCTGCCGAATACCACGCCCGTGGCTTTAACTGCGCCCAGGCCGTCGCCTGCACGCTCGCACCTGCCGTCGGGCTCGACCCCCAGGTCGCCTTTACCCTCACCGAGGGCTTTGGCGCCGGCATGGGCGGCATGACCGAAACCTGCGGCGCCATCTCGGGCGCCGTGGCCATCATGGGGTTTGTAATGAGCGACGGCATGGAAAACCCCAAGACTAAGGGCCAGACCTACAAGCTGTCGCGCGAAATCGCCAAGCGCTTTGGCGAGAAGAACACGACGACCGTCTGCGGCACGCTCAAGGGCATCGGATCGGACAAGGGTCCGCTCCGCAGCTGCCCCGGCTGCATCGACGATGCCGTCGAAATCGCCTGTGATGTGCTAAAGCAGCTCGCCGAGTAAACGGCAGCGACATAAAACGACGGCCGGCGC
>CALLSB010000159.1:0-2170 GCA_938014225.1 uncultured Collinsella sp.
GGGGTCAGCCCGTGGGAGGCCAGGGCGCCGCTGACCGGTGGACGGCACCGAGCCGTACGCTTGAACTGAGAAGGGGGAGGCCTCGCGGCCTCCCCCTTTTTTGCGTTAAAGGCGGCATTCACTAAGCAATTAAATCACTTCAATCATCCACCGGTGAATATAAACGTTCACCGTTCTGTGGCCGGTTCTCTGTTCTCAATGGACTAATATTTGCTTTAGCGCCCTGATGCGCTTGTCCTGTTTTACACGGGTCGTTTTATTGATTGTGACGGAAGGACTCATATGGCAGATGTTCATGAGCTGCTTGATACTTGGATTGCCAATGTCAAGGACGAGGAGCTCCTCGCTGAGCTCAACACGATGAAGGAGCAGGGTGACGAAGACGCCATCACCGATGCTTTCTTCCAAGATCTCGCCTTCGGTACCGCCGGTCTTCGCGGCACTATCGGTGCAGGCACTAACCGTATGAATATCTATACGGTCGGTCGTGCGACCCAGGGTTTTGCTGACTATCTCAATGCGACCTTCAATCATCCGACGGTTGCCATCGCTCGCGATAGCCGCAATAAGGGTGAACTGTTCGTTAAGACGACGGCTGCCATTCTTGCGGCAAACGGCGTGACTGCTCTCGTGTATCCTAAGATTTCCCCCGTGCCGACGCTTTCCTGGGCCGTCCGTGACCTTAAGTGCTCCGGTGGCATTTGCATGACCGCTAGTCATAATCCGGCGCCTTATAACGGCTATAAGGCCTATGGCCCCGACGGCTGCCAGATCACCAGTGAGGCCGCCGATGCAATTTCAAGGGCTATCGCCGAGACCGATACGTTTACCGGCGTGAAGTCCATGGACTTCGATGAGGCTCTTGAGCAGGGTCTGGTTAAATGGATCGATGACTCGTGCCTCGAGCGTTATTATGACGCCGTTCTCGCCCGCGGTGTGACCAACCTTTCTGCCGAGGAGATCGCTGGCGCACCGCTTAAGCTCGTCTATACTCCGCTCAACGGCACCGGCCTCATTCCCGTCACGACGGTGCTCGAGCGCGCTGGCATCACCGATGTCACGGTTGTTCCCGAGCAGAAGGAGCCTAACGGCGATTTCCCGACCTGCCCGTATCCTAACCCCGAGATCCGTCAGGCCATGCAGAAGGGCATCGATCTCTGCGAGCAGGTTCACCCTGATCTGCTGCTTGCAACCGATCCCGACGCCGACCGTGTTGGCGTTGCCGTCAAGAATGGTGATGACTACCTGCTGCTGACCGGTAACGAGATGGGCGTCCTGCTGCTCGACTATATTTGCAAGACCCGTGCCGCCCGTGGCGAGGACCTCACTAAGAAGGTTGCCGTTACTACTATCGTTTCTTCCGCCATGGTTGACGCTCTGGCCGAGGAGTATGGCTTTGAGCTCCGTCGCTGCCTGACGGGCTTCAAGTACATCGGCGACATCATTACCTCGCTTTCCGATGCTGGCGAGGTCGACCGCTTTATCTTCGGTTTCGAGGAGAGCTACGGCTATCTGGCCGGCGACCACGTGCGCGATAAGGACGCGGTGAGCACTTCGCTTCTGATTTGCCAGATGGCGCAGTATTACAAGCTGCAGGGTAAGAACCTTGCCGACGCGATGCACGAGCTGTACGAGAAGTATGGCTACTATCACAATAAGACGATTTCGCTGAGCTATCCGGGTGCTGAGGGTGCGGCAAAGATGGCCGGCATCATGGCCGGTCTGCGCGAGAACCCGCCCGCGGAGCTCGCCGGTTCCAAGATTGAGGCCGTCGTTGATTACAACACCTGCGTGAACGGCCTGCCGAAGGCTAACGTCATTGAGTTCGATCTTGAGGGCGGCAACAAGGGTATTGTTCGTCCTTCCGGCACCGAGCCCAAGATTAAGCTGTACATCTTCGCTAAGGGCGCGGATGCCGCCGAGGCTGATGCCGCACTTGACGCGATTGAGGAGTCTGGTCGCAAGTTGTTGGCCTAAGGCTTTGAAAGCCTATTTCTACAGTTAGACGGAGGAGGGGATCTCGGAAACGAGGTCCCCTCTTTATTACCGGCAAACACAGCTGAGAATCACAAAATGTGTAGGAAATGTGTACGCCCAGATTCCCGCCCACGGGGCCCCTCCGGTCTGGCAATATATCTCCTTGCCGCGCGGCCCGGTCGGACCGGATGAG
>CALLSB010000160.1:0-27352 GCA_938014225.1 uncultured Collinsella sp.
GAACTATTCCACCGCAACTACAGCCAACGAGTTGTTGCGATTAGGTGAACGTTCACCTTTTTATTGTTTTTCTCTTCGCAAATAAAATCCCGTGCGTATACTTAGGCTCAAACGAAACCGATTTCGTTGAGCGTGGACAATAGGATGCTAAGACACACCCTACCATCTTGGCATCTTATCGCCCACGCAATGCCATTTGCTTTCTTCCCGTCTCGTTGGACCTTTAGTCCCATTCCGGCACAGCGAGACACTTCCTAGACGACTGACCGTGGGGCCGGCTTTTCTGCTTTTGCAGCAGTGCCTCCGATAACCCTCTTTTGCCGGCCCGGGTCAGCTTTTTCACACAACCGAAAGGACGGGTAGCAACATGCGACCGCTCATCATCATGCATGGCGAGAACATCGACTGGTGCCATACCGTCATCAGAATGCTGATGTATCTTGTGGGCGTTGCAGTACTGGCACTCGGTATGAGTCTCCAGACGGCATCCGGCCTGGGCGTCGCCGCGCTCACGTGCTTTGCCACAACCCTATCCATGCTCACTGGCAAGACGCTCGGCTTTTGGATCACCGCAACCTACGTCGCCTACATCGTGGCGCAATTAGCCATCTTGCGAAGCGAGTTCCAGCCGCGCATCCTGCTCGAGTTGTTCTTCTCAACGCTGATTGGCGGCTTGACCGACCTCTTCATGGCGGTCAACCCACTGCATCCCACGGCACTCCCCACACAGATTGCGACCATGCTGCTCTCCCTCGCTGTCACCGCATTTGGCGTAAGTCTCGTCGTCAACATGGGCGTTGTCCCCAACGCGCCCGACGGCTTGGTGCAAGTCATTGCCGAAAAGCTTAAACGCCGCTTTGGTGACGTAAAAGTCGTGTTTGACTGCTCACATGTCGCCGCCTCGCTCGCGTTGTCGCTGATCTTTATGTACAACCTGGGCGGCTTTGGCGTCACGACCGCCATCTCGGCACTGTTCCTGGGCCATGTCATCAACGTCGCCAACAAGCTGTTCGCCCAGCGCTTTATCCGCGCGGCATTCGGAAAATAGCACCACCGTAAGAACCCGCGAACAGCGCTATACGTTGCTATATCTCACTATACTTTGCTATATCTTGCTATACTTTGCTATATCTTGCTATATCTTGAGCAAAGGTGGCTCACATGCAAACAAACCCTTTTAAGCCCACAGCAGGTAAAACACCTCCCACGATTATCGGCCGCGAAGATGTGCTCGAAGAATTCAATGAGGGCCTCGTCAACGGGCCTGGTGCCCCGGGGCGCCTAATGCGCATAGCCGGCGTCCGTGGAACGGGCAAGACGGTCCTCCTTGACGAGTGCTCACGTTTGGCGCAAAGCCGTGGCTGGACGGTCATAAAAGAGGTCGCAACCGAGGGACTTTGCCAACGCATTCTCGAACAGCTGCAGCCCAAATTCCAGGCCAAACACGCCAGATTTGAGCCCACCGTAGCTGGCATATCCATCGGCAGCATAGACATTGAGCGAATCGGTCCATCGCTACGCGACGCCATGAGACAGACAATATCCAAGAATGAAAATGGCCTGCTCATCACTCTCGACGAGGTTCAAGACGCAGAGCTCGATGAGGTCCGAACGCTCTCCATTGCGATTCAGCAGGTTATCGGCGAAGACCTTGATATAGCCTTTGTTTTTGCGGGGCTGCCTTCGATGATTGAAAGCATCATCAACGGAAAGACACTTACGTTTTTGCGCCGTGCCCTCCCCTTTGACCTGAAGGCTGTGGCAGTAACCGAAGTGTCGTACTCCCTCGAGGAAACCATTGAAGCGTCTGGCATGGAGTTGCAGCCAGGTATTGCCGGCCAACTTGCCGAGGCAACGCAAGGTTATCCTTTCATGATCCAACTCGTTGGATACTACGCATGGCAGTTGGCAAGACGCGCACATACACCGATTATTGGAGAAGAAGAAGCCGAGCGCGGCATTGCAACGGCACGCGAACGCTTCTGTGCCATGGTGATTGAGCCCGCGCTACAGCGCATTCCGCCCACGTGCATCGCTTATCTGCTGAGCATGGCATCTTTGGGGCAGACGAGCTCGACCAGCATGGTTGCCGATGCCCTAAACAAAACGCCTCAACAGGTGAGTTCCGTCCGCAGCCGCCTGTTAAGAGAATCGATTATCGAGGCTCCCTCGTACGGCAAGGTCTCATTTGCCATCCCCTACATGCGCGACTACCTCTACGAGCACAAAGCCGAACTGGAAGTTGAACTGTAGAAACGGCAACTGCCCTGCAAGACGAAAACCGTTTTCGTACGGATTAAAGCAGACGTAAACGATTTTCGTCTTGATTTGCGTACGGAATTAAGACGTAAATTGCGCTTTCGTACGCTTATTACCAGACGCAAATTGTTTTCGTCCGGCCATGCGTCCCCAATCTAGACGAAAAGAGCCCCGAGCTCGGGGCTCGATGTAAGTTCTAGGGTGTCAGAAGTTACATCAGCCGCTTACGACCGCTCTGTCTATCTCTCCGAGCGGGACGGGCGCCGATGCCCTGATCTCTGCCATGTCGAGGTGCGAGATCAAATCCTTGGCGCGCTCGCCGGAGTGGTATGCCTTGTTCGGCGCCACCTTCCTGTAGAGCTTCTTGAGCTTCGTCTTCCCCTTGTTGCCCGGCGGCATCTCCGTCTCAGGTGGCAGCCCTAGGAAGGACAGGACGCCGGGCAGGTCGCACAGCATCACGTCCTCGATGTCGGCCTTGGCCGCCAGGTCGACGACTCTCTGCGCTGTCGGCGAGATGTTCGGGGTGCTGCTACCGCCCGCTGGTTCGGAAGCTGGCGGGCAGTAGCGGGCAGTAGCGGCAGTAGCGGTGTGGCTCGATAGGCCCGAATATCCGTAAGGAAGGTGCTCGCTCTCATATGTGCTGATATGCCTCGCCTCGCGAACCTTGGGATGCTTCCTGAGGTAATCCCTCAATTCGAGCCACTCTTTATGCTCATAACGCTTCGAAATCGTTTCCCCGTCGACAGTTTCCTTCACATAATGGTATGTTCGAACGCCTTCGAACTTGCCGAACCCGTTCTCGACGCTGAAGTTTCTGAACCAGCGCGAAAACCCATTCAGGTCCATGAAGTTGACTTGGGGATGCCTGTCTTTCGTTCGTTCGAATGAGTGGACGAGCGGAGTGCCTTTGACTTGTTCCAGGCCGAAGGCTTCCATTTCGCGGGCCTGCTCCTTTTTCCAGAATTCGAGATACGACGTCAGCGTCTCGCTTATCGAGATCCTCCGCACGCTTTTCTTGCTTTTGGGCGAGCGAACGCTTCGATCGGCCGCGAACTGCTGCTCAATGAGGATGCTTCTGTTCTCGACGGAGACATCGGACCACGTCATCCCGAGGGCTTCTGCCCTTCTCATGTCGGTGTCGAGCATGAGCATCACGCATGTGATGTGCGCGTCCGGTTCTCGATTGAGTAGGATGTCGAGTAGGCGAGCGGCGTGATGGTTCCTTCGCGGTTGTCGTGGAACTTTTTTGCGTACGAGCCGACGGTGTCCCTCGATTTTTGGACGTAGGTGCCGCTGTTGAGTTCTGCCTTGTAGGCTTCGAGTGCGGCGTCGACCTCTCGGCTTTTGGTGGTATGTATGGTCTGCCACGGCGAATAGCGGTATTTGCCCGTGACCGGATCCTTGCCGAGGCTGTGACGGTAGCGCCACGTGTATTTGTCGCGGCGTTGCTTCGTTCCTTTGCCTATGACGAGAGGTCGGTCGTTCATCGTGTTCCTTGCCTGAAGTGCCTGAGAATCGCGCTCGGTTGCGCGGAATGGCGCAAAGGGCTGGGGCGGGTGGGCATTACCCTTGGTGGTGGGCCCTGCGTGGGGTCACACCCCAAGGGTAATGCTCCGCCTGACCGCTTTCAAGCTCGTTGTGGGTCGAATTTGGGTCGAATTATTCCGCGTACTTTTCTTTCGTAAATCTATGAAAACATCAAATGACCTGGAGTTATATTGACTTCAATTTGGGTCGAAATGTCTGAATGAAACAACGTCGTAGCGACCTCATAACCCGAAGGTCGGTGGTTCAAATCCGCCCCCCCGCGACCATGAAACTTCAGGTCGGAAGCATAAAAGCTCCCGACCTTTTTCTTTGTCTAGGGGTTTCGGCATCTCTCGTTCTTTGGGTACCTCGAGGCGGGCAATCAGATAGATGCTTACGAGTATCATAGGGTCTTTTTACGTCGCGGTCGTGTCTCGTACTGGTGCGCCGCTCTTTGTGGGACGTGTCACTTTGCCATAGGTTGTCCGGCGGCGGGGCGCAGGTCGTTCCCCGTGGCGTCGCTCCTTTCGACGCTACGCTGCCTGGCTACTCGTTCCACTGGTGCTTTTTCATGTCGACGCAGCCGTTGTCTCGGAAGGCGACTCCTTCCTCCGTCAGTAGTGCTCGCTGGTCGGGGAAGTTTGGCGCGAGGCGTCCCGCGTGGTTGACGACGCGGTGGCAGGGATAATCGCCGTAGCGATCCGCCTCGCTCAGCACCGCTCCGACCAGGCGAGAGTTTTTCTCCCTGCCGATGAGGCGCGCTATCTGACCGTACGAGGCGACGCATCCCGCCGGAATCTCTGCCACGACGGAGAGAATCTCATAAACCAAATCTTCGTCCAGGACTTTTCCCATCGTATCGCTCCCGTGTTCGCTTTTGCCTTCGGGGGCGCGGCGCCGATCACCCGTGCTGCGATTTTCGCAGCTCCCCTTACCGAAGCATCGAGGGAAAGCGCGTGCGTGTCAAGGTTGTCTGGTCCAGTTGCTGGCTCGATGCCTCGAGATGTTCGCCTCAAGTGCGACCTGCCCCTATTGGAAAAGGATGCCGAAGATGTATTTGGTGATGGCGGAGCGGCGGATGACCCCCACGAGTTTGCCCTCGTCATCAACCACAGGAAGCTTCTTGAACTTCTTCTTCGCCAGCAGCGCGGCGACGCGGGCGATGCTCTGCTCGGGACGGGCACACACTACCTGGCGCGTCGCGAAATCCATGACGCAGCGATCCTTCAGGTCTTCGATGCGCTGCTCAAGGCTCTGATCGTCGAAGTACAGCATGGACGCGTCGCCGCCCGTGAAGATGGTGTGAGCGCGATGCTGCGCGATGGCTCCCATGACATCGCCGTCGGAGATGAACCCGACCACCTGGTTGCGCTCATCGATTACGGGCATGCTGCTCACCTCGTTTTCGGCGAGCATGCGCACCACGTCGGAAATCGTGCAATCCTGCGTGCAGGTGAACGGCTCTTCAATCATGATGCTCGAAACGGGCGTCCCCTCGAGCTCGAGCGGGATGCGCTCGGACAGAATCTCGGACATCGCTTATGCCTCCTTCGTTTTCGGTGCGGTTTTCTTGGTGCGCACGCTGAATATGGCGCAGATAAGGGAAACGAGGCCGATTGCCGCGCACACCTTGTAAGCGACGCCCGCGCCCACGGCGGTGGCTACTTGGATGCTCGCATCGACGCCGGCCGACGCGGTGACGCTTGTCATGACCGTGATGATGAGCGCCGTGCACAAACCGCCGGCGACCTGGCGGCCGGTGTTCGCGATGGCGTTGCCGTGGGCGATCATGTCATTTTTCAAGGCATTGACACCCCATGTGTTCACCGGCATGTTCGCGAGCGACTGGCCGGCGGACTGCAGCATGCAGAACAGCGCAACCACCAAGATGGGCGTGTTTACCGTCGAAAGCGAGAGCAGGAACAGGGCGCCGGTCATGAGGGCCAGGCCGACGATCGAGATGGCACGCGGACCGAACTTGTCGAACACCACGCCGGAGATAGGGCTGATGATGATGCCCACCGCCGCGGCGGGAAGCATGGCCATGCCGGTTTCGAAGGCCGAAGCGCCAAGCGAGGTTTGCAGCAGCAACGGCAACAGCGTGTTGGTGACCAGGCATGCGGCGTTGATGAGCGTGACGATGATGGCGGCCACGCGGAACTCGCGCGTCTTGAGCGTGCCCAGTTGAAGCAGCGGGTCCTCGATTTTGCCCTGGCGTACGACGAACAGCACCAAGCACACGACACCCGCGACGATCGAGCCGAGCACCACGGGGTTGCCCCAACCCATCGACGAGGCGCTCGAGAACCCGTAGAGAAGTCCGCCGAAGGCGATGGTGGAGAGGACGACCGAGGGCAGGTCGAGCTTGGGGTTCTTCAGCTCGCCCACGTTTTTCAGCATGAACACGCCCAGCACCAGCACGAGAATTGCGAGGGGGACGATGGCGCCGATCATGGTGCGCCAGCCGTACGTGTCGATCACCGCGCCGCCTACGACGGGGCCGACCGCGGGACCCGCCGACATGACGATGCCCGCCATGCCCATAGCCGTTCCTCGTTTCTCGACGGGGAACACCAGCATGGGAACCACCGAGACAAGCGGCATGAGCACGCCTGAGCCCGCCGCTTGCAACACGCGACCGATGATGAGGAACAGGAAATCAGGGGCTGCGGCGCACAGCAGCGTGCCCAGCGCGAACACCAGCGTCGCCCCGAAGAATAGCGCGCGGGTGCTGAACTTGTCGATAAGGAACGCCGAAACGGGGACCATGATGCCGCTCACCAGCGGGTATATGGACATGATCCACTGGGCAGTCGAGGCATCGATGGCGAAATCGGACATGATGACCGGCAGCGCAGGCGACATCACCGTTTGGTTCAGTAGCGCCAAGAAGGCACCCAGGACGACGACCGCGACGATGCGGATCTGGGTACCGGTAATGCGCCCATTGGCGGGCGCGACCGTACAATTATCAGACATAAGCTTCCTTCGTATCTATTCGATTCTTCGCCGAAGGCGCGCCGGCCCACGGGCGAAATAACATGCACGTGCTATGCGTGCATCAGATACGACAGGAAGAAAGCGGCTGCTCAGAGCGCACTTGGGGAACAACAGGAGAGGCCCCGTATACCAGGGGCCGCCGAATTGCGATGTATGCTTTGGTCAAATCCTTCATAGCGGGGAGGTATTCTAGCAACCGTCTTCGCCCCTTTCAAGGGATGTAACCCAGACGTTGATTTTCTTCACCGAGGCGCCATCGTTGACGGGTGGCGTGCTTCTCTATCGCCACACCGCGGGGCGAGGGAACGCCGCGGCGAGCTTGTACATCGGCTATGTGTGCAGCTGCGAGCGTGTCGCCGGCGCGCGCTGGGCGCCAGTCCGATCCGGCCGACTCTTGCCGACGGTCGGTCGCCGTCCTCCTCCATCTCCGCCTGCTCTGTTTTTGCTCGGCTCCCTTGTCGTATCATGGACGGACGAGAATTGAGCGAAGGCGGTACGTATGAACATCCAGATATTCGGCACGAAGAAAAGCTTCGATACTAAGAAGGCGCAGCGCTATTTCAAGGAACGTCGTGTGAAGTTCCAGTTCATCGACTTGAAGGAAAAGGGGATGAGCAAAGGCGAGCTCGAAAGCGTGGCGCGCGCCGTCGGCGGGATCGACGTTGTGATCGATCCAAAGGCGAAAGATGCCGACACGGTTGCGCTCGTACAGTATCTTGCTGCCGACCAGAAGTTCGAAAAGGTGCTCGATAACCAGCAGATTCTTCGTGAGCCCATCGTTCGCAACGGCCGCCAGGCAACCGTTGGCTACGAGCCTGACGTGTGGAAGGGCTGGGAATAAAGCGGCTGGGAATAAAGTGAAGCGCCCACGCCCGTGGTTTTATCCACGGACGCGGGCGCTTGCGTAAGACGTCTCTTGTCGTTTGAGTGGAGCGCCCCGGCGGCACTGAACAACGCGCCCCGGTGACGTGGCTGAACTCGAGGCTCTTTGTGCCGCGCATCTATGAGAGGAGATATTTGATGCGCATGGGCGCTACTCCATGTAGCCACCCTGAATGGCGGAAACTGCATGCTCGGTAAAGAACTTGAGCGTGCCGGAGGTGTAACGATTAGCCTTGGGCTTCCAAGCGGCTCGGCGCTCGGCCAGGACGGCGTCGACCTCGGCCGGCTCCATCTCCTTGCCGGCGATGCCCACGATGGACAGCGAGCGCTCGGGGATGTTGATTCGGATAAGGTCGCCCTCCTCAATCAGGGCAATCGGGCCGCCCACGGCAGCCTCGGGCGAAACGTGACCGATAGCCGGGCCCTTGGAGGCGCCGGAGAAGCGGCCGTCAGTGATCAGGGCAATGCTCGCGCCCAGCTCGGGGTCGCTGGCGATAGCCTCGGTGGTGTAGAACATCTCGGGCATGCCAGAGCCCTTGGGGCCCTCGTAGCGAATGATGACGGCGTCGCCGGGCTTGACCTCGTGCGTCAGGACGGCGTGGATAGCGTCCTCCTCGCAATCGAACGGACGTGCCTTAAGCGTGGCCTGGAACATCTCGCGCGGAACGACGGTGTGCTTGACGACGGCGCCCTCGGGGGCAAGGTTGCCGTGGAGAATGGCGATGGAGCCATCGGTACCAAAAGCCTGGTCAAACGGGCGAATGATGTCCTCGCGCTTGAGGTTCCACTTCTCCAAGTAGCGGCCGCACTTCTCGTAGTAGCCGTTGTTTTTAAGGTCCTCGAGGTTTTCGCCGAGGGTCTTGCCGGTGACGGTCATGACGTCGAGGTGGAGCATCGACTTGATCTCCTCCATGATGCGCGGCACGCCACCCGCATAGTAGAAGAACTGCGCCGGCCACTCGCCTGCGGGACGAACGTTGAGCAGGTAGTGGGCGCCACGGTGCAGACGATCGAAGTCGTCGGCGGACATCTCGATGCCAAACTCACGGGCGATTGCGGGGATGTGCAGCAGGGAGTTGGTGGAACCAGAGATGGCGCCGTGGACCATGATGAGGTTCTCGAAGGACTCCTTGGTCACGATGTCGCGCGGGCACAGGTTGTGCTCGGAGAGCCACACGGACTGACGGCCGGCCTCGCGGGCAAACTCGCGCAGGTCAGAGCTAGTTGCGGGCAGCAGAGCCGTGCCGGGGAGCATAAGGCCCAGGGCCTCGGCGGTAACCTGCATGGTCGAGGCGGTGCCCATAAAGGAGCAGGCGCCGCAGCTGGGGCATGCGTTGTGCTTGGCAAACTCAAGCTCCTCGCGGGAGATCTCGCCGCGCTCGTAGCGGGCAGAAATCGCGCCGAGCTGCTCCAAGGTCAACAGATCGGGACCGGCATCCATGACACCGCCGGTAACGACAATGGAGGGGATGTTGATGCGGCCCATGGCCATGAGGTTCGCAGGCAGGCCCTTATCGCAGCTGGCGACAAAGACGCCGGCGTCGAACGGGGTGGCCTTGGCATGGATCTCGATCATGTTGGCGATCATGTCGCGGCTGGGCAGCGAGTAGTTAATGCCGTCGTGGCCCTGGGCCTCGCCGTCGCAGATATCGGTGCAGAAGTAACGGGCACCGTGACCGCCAGCCTCGTCAACGCCAGCACGGACCTCCTCGACCAGCTCAAACAGGCCGGCAGAACCCGGGTGCGAGTCGCCGAACGTCGACTCGATAATGACCTGCGGCTTGTCCAGGTCCTCGATGGACCAGCCAGAGCCCAGGCGCAGCGGGTCCATCTCGGGGCTGATGGTGCGGAACTTGCCAGAACGCGGCTGCAGCTTGGCAACCAGGTCGGCGGCCTCCTGCTGAATCTGTGCCTTGGTCTTCTCGTCCATGATGCTCTCCTCTTTTGATTTGAACGGTTGTACCAATCGTTGGTTAATGAATCAGGTGTAAATGGGTACCGAGCGATGCACTCGGCGAAAGATGTTTAGCTACGCGAACTAGGCGAAGAACGAAATCACCAGGGCGCAAACAAGACCCGAAAGGCCGATGAGCGTCTCCATAACGGTCCAGGACTTGAGGGTGGTCTTCTCGTCAATCTCCAGAAACGAGGAGCACATCCAAAAACCGGCATCGTTGACGTGCGAGAGGGCCGTGGCACCGCCGCAGATGGCAAGACAGATAGCGGCACGCATGAGCACCGAGGCTCCGGCAACCGCGGGCATGGCAGCCATAATGCCCGATGCCATGGTCATAGCGACGATGGAGCTGCCGACAGAGGCGCGCACCATGACGGCAATCAAGAAGGCGACGACCACCAGGGGCAGCGGAGAGGCCTCGAGCACGGGACCGATGACCTGGCCCAGGCCGCAGTCCTGCAGCATCCAGCGGATCACGCCGCCGCAGGCAATGACCAGTAAGATCATGCCGACGGGCTTAAGCGAACGGTCGAGCAGAGCCTTGAGCTCGGCGCCGGAATAACCGCGGCGCGCACCCAGCAGATACATCGCAACGAGCGTGGCGAGCGTCAAAGCGACGAACGGCTTACCCAGGAAGGCAAGGATCGAGGCGACCTGCTCGGGCATGGAGATGTAAGAAGACAGCGTGCCCAGCAGAATCAGGCAAAGCGGCGTGAGTACGATCGCGAGCACCATGCCAAAGGAGGGAAGCTCCTTGTCGTCGCTCGCCCCCTCGGCGGCAGTGAAATGCTCGGGAACGTCCGTAAAGATGCGGCCGCCCACGTTGCGGCCCCACACGACGCCAGCTACCGCCATGGCGGTGAAGGCAGTGGGGATACCGACGAGGATCATAGTGCCCAGGTCGACACCGAGCGTGCCGGCAACCAGGACCGAACCGGCCGAAGGCGGCACGAACGCATAGCCAGCGGCAAGTCCCGCGAGCAGCGCGATGCCGTAGTAGAGCGTCGACTTTTTGGTCTGCGATGCCACGCTAAAGGCAAGCGGGATCAAAACGACCACGCCGGCCTCAAAGAACACCGTGGTGCCGATGACCAAACCGGTGATGCCCAGCGCCCAGCTGGAGTGGCCCTGGCCAAAGGTGTCAATGAAGGTCTGGGCGATCTTCTTGGCGCCGCCGCTCTCCTCCAAAATCTGGCCAAACATCGATCCCAGGCCAATGAGCAAGGCGATGTTTTGCAGCGTGGTGCCCACGCCCTTGGTGACGGTGTCTGCCACCATGTCGAGCGGCATGCCGGCACCGATACCGATCACGAGCGCCGAGACCATCATCGACAGCACGGGGTGCAGCTTGAACTTGATGATGAGCGCAAGCAGCAGCGCGATGCCCACGATGGCGGCGATGACCAGCCTGGTGGGATCAGCCATAAACGTTGGGTCTGACATCTTTCCTCCAATTCATCAGACCTTTTGAATTCGTCTGATGACTATAGCGTGTTTGGAATGGTCTGATGTTTAAAAGGGAAACTTTTTCAAAATACATCTGATGTATTTCCTGAACGATCTGTTTTTGACGGTAAACGGCTACTTACAGCTCTCCATTGTCGGAGCGAACCACCGCGGCTTCTGTTAAATGAGCTAGAATAGCTCTGATGAATTCTTTTGATATGAGGTGAAGCGTGGCACGAGCCGATTCGGGACTCCCCGAGCAGATTTCGGAGAAAATTATTCAACTGATCCTGGATGAGCATCTTGAGCAAGGCGACCGCCTGCCCAAGGAGGCTGTGCTCGTCGAGCGCCTGGGTGCTGGCAGGAGCACCGTACGCGAGGCTATGAAGCTGCTGCAGTCACGCAACATCGTGCGCATTAAGCAGGGCTCGGGCACCTATGTGGCGTCAAACCCCGGCGTTGCCGACGACCCACTGGGCTTTACCTTTATCGACGACAAGCAGCGTCTGGCGCGCGACCTACTCGAAGTGCGCTTTATGATCGAGCCGCAGATGGCCAGCATGGCCGCAGAGCACGCGACCAACGACCAGGTCGTCTGTATCAAAGAGCTCTGCGACGAATCCGAGCGCCTGGCCGAGGCCGGTGAGGATTACTCCGCCGCCGACACTGCGTTCCACAATGCCATTGCCGAGAGCTCCGGAAACCTCGTCGTTCCCCGCCTAATGGGCGTGCTCAAGGCGTCTGTCCCCCTGTTTATTGACGTGACCGGCAAAAAGCTGGTTGAGGAGACCATCCGCACCCACCGTGGCGTGGCCGACGCCATCGCCGCGCGCAATCCCACCGCAGCGCACGATGCGATGTATTTGCATCTGGTGTACAACCGCAACATGATCGCAGAGGGCACGCAGGAACAGAGCGAATAAACGTCCGCGCGGCAAGGGCGAGATCACCGTTTACCTTTTAAAAGTGAACGTCACCTGATTATAGGAGAATCTGATTTTTAAATCCTCCTCTTCTCCTATACTGACCTTGTATGAAAAGCAAGACTTATATAGATGAACGTTTCTTTTGAAAGGATCGCTATGTCTGATCTTATGGACAGCTTCCGCCTGGATGGCAAGGTCGCGCTCGTAACCGGCGCCACCTATGGCATTGGCATGGCCATCGCCGAGGCGCTCGGAGAGGCCGGCGCCAAGATCGCCTTTAACGCACGTCACGCCGACAAGGTAGCCGAGGCCGAGAAGCACTACCGCGAGCTGGGCTTTGAGGCTCATGGTTACGTGGCAGACGTCACCGACGAGACTGTCGTCGCCGAGCTCATCGCCAAGATCGAGGCCGACTTTGGCACCACGCCCGACATCCTGGTCAACAACGCCGGCGTCATCCAGCGTACCCCGATGCTCGACATGAGCGCCGAGGACTTCCGCCGCGTCGTCGATATCGACCTCAACGCACCGTTTATCGTGTCCAAGGCCTGCCTGCCTGGCATGATCGCCAAGGGCCACGGCAAGATCATCAACATCTGCTCGATGATGAGCGAGCTGGGTCGCGAGACCATCGCCGGCTATGCCGCCGCTAAGGGCGGACTCAAGATGCTCACCAAGAACATCTGCTCGGAATTTGGCGAGGCCAATATCCAGTGCAACGGCATTGGGCCCGGCTACATCGCCACGCCGCAGACCGCACCGCTGCGCGAGAAGCAGCCCGATGGCAGCCGTCACCCGTTTGACCAGTTCATCATTGCCAAGACGCCAGCAGCCCGTTGGGGCACGCCCGAGGACCTGAAGGGCCCCGCCGTGTTCTTGGCTTCCGATGCATCGAACTTCGTCAACGGCCACATCCTCTACGTCGACGGCGGAATCCTCGCATACATTGGAAAGCAGCCTCAATAAGCGTCGCCGCAACTGCCCATATCAGGTTTCATCCACTCGTTTTTCATTTGAGTTGCGGTGAGATAAGGATTGGTTTTGGCTTCTATCAGGCAAAACAGTCCGTATTTCACCGCAAGTTAGAAATAGAAAGGTAATTCGCAATGAAAATCGCTCTGATCAATGAGAACTCTCAGAACTCCAAGAACCCCATGATCGAGGCTGCCCTTAAGAAGGTTGTCGAGCCCATGGGGCACACCGTCTTTAACTATGGTATGTATGCCGACGCCGACTCCAAGCCCCTCACCTACGTGCAGAACGGCATCCTTGCCGCCGTGCTGCTGAACTCCGGTGCTGCCGACTACGTCGTGACCGGCTGCGGCACCGGCGAGGGCGCCATGCTCGCCTGTAACTCCTTCCCCGGCGTGCTGTGCGGCCACGTTGCCGACCCGCTCGACGCCTACACCTTTGCCCAGGTCAACGATGGCAACGCCGTTGCCATGCCCTTCGCCCTCAAGAACGGCTGGGGCCAGGAGCTCAACCTTGAGTACACCTTCGAGAAGCTCTTTGGCTTTGGTTCGGGCAACGGCTATCCTGCCGAGCGTGTTGAGCCCGAGCAGCGCAACAAGAAGATCCTCGACGGCGTCCGCGCTGTGACTATGCGTCCGCTCGTCGACGTTCTGGGCGAGATCGATCAGGACCTGGTGAAGGGCGCACTTGCCGGCGAACACTTCCAGGAGTACTTCTTTGCCAACGCAACCGACGAGGCCATCATCACCAAGGTCAAGGAGATCCTGGGCCTCTAATCGCACGACTCATTGCAGCTAACGCAAGCGGCGGTCGTCCCACGTACGGGACGACCGCCGCTTTTTGCTATCTACCGACTGACGCCGCGGGGACAGGCCCCATGCACCAAGGGATTAACTAGAGCTCGCAGGCAACCTTGTAGCCATCGCCGATGGCGTCGCGGATGTTGCCGCACTTGTTGGCATCGCCCAACACGTGGGGGGCAACACCGGCAGCGGCAAGGTCGTCGGCCAACTTGGTATTGGGACGATAGCCCATGGCAAGTACCAGCGTATCGGCATCGGCGATGGTGTGGATCTCGCCGTCCTTTTCGTAGCTGATGGCATCCTCGGTAATCTCGGTCACCTTGGCCTCGGTCAGCACGTGAACGCCCTTGGAGAGCATGCGCGTGATGAGCACCGCGCGACCGGCGCCGCCCTCGTTGGCGGCGAGCGTCTTGGTCATCTCGATGACGGTGACGTCGCGATTGGCCGGCGACAGATCGTTGACCAACGGGGCCAGGTAGTCGGCCGTCTCGCAACCGACGGTGCCGCCGCCCACGATGACAATCTTCTTGCCCGGGAAAGCCTTGCCGCCCAACAGGTCGTCAGCCGTCATGACCTGCTTAAATCCCTGCATGAAGGCCGGGGCGATGGGCTCGGCGCCATAGGCCAGGACGACCTCGTAGCCGGCGTAGTCACGCTGAATGTCCTCGGCAGTAAGCTCGGTGCCAAATACGCACTTCACGCCGACCTCGGCCAGGCGACGGTACTGATACTTGATCACGCGGGTGAGTTCCTGCTTTGCCGGCGGAACGGCCGCGATGCGCATCTCGCCACCCGGCTCGTCCTGCTTATCCACGAGCACTACGTTGTGGCCGCGCTTGGCAGCAATGTAGGCTGCCTCCATGCCCGCAGGACCAGCGCCCACAACCAGCACGTTCTTAGCCTCGGCGGCAGGCTCGTAGCCGGCCTCGTCGCGCTCAACATCGGGATTGACGGTGCAGGAGATGCGCTTGCCAAACATAATGCCGTTCAGGCAGCGCAGGCAGCCGATGCAGGGGCGGATGTCGTCGGCGTTGCCGGCAGCGGCCTTGTTGCAGAACTCGGCATCGCACAGATTGGCGCGGCCCATCATGCAGATATCGGCAGCGCCGTCCTCGATCAGCTCCTCGGCAATCCAGGCCTCGTTGATGCGGCCGACGGTGGCGACAGGAATGTTGACGTGCTTTTTGATCTCGCGCGAGCAGGCGGCGTGCGAGGCCTGCTGCGTACCGGCGGCGGGAATGGCGGAACCGCGCTTGATGGTGGTGCCACCCGACACATGAATCATGTCGACGCCGGCCTTCTCCAGGCGACGCGAGACGTAGATCATGTCGTTGAGGGTCAGGCCGCCATCGGTGTACTCATCACCCGAGATGCGGACGTCGATGATGAAGTCCTTGCCGCAGCGCTCGCGAATCTCGGCGATGACCTCGAGTAAGAAGCGCATGCGGGCGTCGAGCGAGCCACCGTACTCATCGGTACGCTTGTTGTAGAGCGGGGTCAAAAAACCGCCGAGCATGCCGTGGGCGTGGGCCGCATGAACCTCGACGCCATCGACACCGGCCTTCTGCATACGCACGGCAGCGTCGCCAAACTGATGCGTGAGCTCGTGAATCTCGTCGACCGTGATGGGGCGCGGTGCCTCGCGGGCGTAAGACGGGCCCACAAAGGACGGAGCGATCAGGCGCGGCGTGCCCGGAATGTTAAAGGCCATGTAGGCGGGATGGAAGAGCTGCGGCATGATCTTGCAGCCATACTCGTGGACGGCCGCGGCGAGCTTTTCCCAGCCGGGGATAAACGTGTCGTCGTAGCAGCACATGTCACCCGGCAGATAGGTATAGGTGGGCTCGACCGTCACGACCTCGGTAATGATGAGGCCCACGCCGCCCTTGGCGCGGGCACGGTAATGATCGACCAAGTCGTCGGTCACATAGCCACGATCGGCCAGGTTGGTGGACACCGGCGGCATAAAGACGCGGTTCTTGACCTCGGTCGTACCGACCTTGATCGGGCTAAAGAGCATTGGATAGGCAGAGGACTCCATACAGGGTTCCTTTCATTTGAGCCGCTCGGCGGCAGTTGCTGACGTACCTATCGTACCAGCAACCGTGCAGCACCCGACCGCACGCGCTCCCCCAGTCTCTGCTCAACCCCCAAAAAGTTGCGGTGGAATACGGAGTAGATAAGGCTTTTGACAGCCAAAACAGTCCGTATTTCACCGCAACTGATGGGCGGGATGGAATTGAGGGCTCAGATAGCCAGTCATGCCCTCATCCGCCACTCCCTCACCTACAGCGCGCCGTCCAGCATAAGGTTCACCTTGAGCACGTTGACCGTGGGCTCGCCGAACACGCCGAGGAAACGGCCCTTGGTGCACGCGGCGATGATGTCGCGCACCTCGTCCTCACTTTTGCCCGTGGCTTTGGCAAGGCGCGGGACCTGGTACTCGGCGGCATCCGGAGAGATCTCCGGGTCGAGGCCGGACCCCGAACACGTCACCAAGTCGACGGGCACAGCGTCCATATCGGCATCGGGGTTGGCGGCGCGGATCTTCTTCACGCGCGCATCTATCAGCTGCCGATACTCGTCACTCGCCGGGGACAGGTTGGACGGGGCACCATACGCCATGAGCTCGCCGTCTACGCCTTCGACAATTGACACGTTCTGGATACGACCCCACATATGGGCTTCGTCATCGAAGTTCTGGCCGATGAGCTCGGAACCCACAACCTTGCCGTCGACCGTAATAAGCGATCCGTTCGCCTGGTACGGAAACGCAAGCTGCGCGACGCCGGTCACCACGAGCGTGTATCCCAGGCCGCAGACGATGGTAAACAGCGCGAACACGCCAAGTGCGCGCGATGCGATACCTTTGAACATACAAACCTCCACTTACATAATGCCGCAGAACGCGAGCAGCATGTCGATGAGCTTGATAAATGCGAACGGGGCAACGATGCCGCCCAGACCCCATACGAGCAGGTTGTGGGTCAGCAGCTGTCCGGACGGTACCTCGCGGTACTTAACGCCCTTCAGCGCGGCCGGGATCAGCGCGACGATAACGAGCGCGTTATAGATGATGGCCGAAAGAACCGCGGACAGCGGGCTTGCCAGACCGAGGATGTTGAGTGCGCCAAGGCCCGGGTAGATCGGCGAGAACAGGGCCGGGATGATAGCGAAGTACTTCGCCATGTCGTTGGCGACCGAGAAGGTCGTAAGCGAACCGCGGGTCATGAGCAGCTGCTTGCCGATACGCACGACCTCGATGAGCTTGGTGGGGCTGGAGTCGAGGTCGACCATGTTGCCGGCCTCCTTGGCAGCCTGGGTGCCCGTGTTCATGGCCACGGCGACATCCGCCTGCGCCAGCGCCGGCGCGTCGTTGGTGCCGTCGCCGGTCATGGCGACCAGGTGGCCCTCACGCTGGAACTCGCGGATCTTCTCGAGCTTGCCCTCAGGGGTGGCCTCGGCCAGGAAGTCGTCAACGCCGGCCTCGGCGGCGATTGCCGCGGCGGTGAGTGGGTTGTCGCCCGTCACCATGATGGTCTTGATGCCCATCTTGCGCAGGTCGGCGAACTTCTCCTTCACGCCGGACTTGATGATGTCCTTAAGGTAGACGACGCCCAGCACGCGGCAGTTCTTGGTCACGACCAGCGGGGTGCCGCCGGCCTTGGCGATGCGCTCGACGGCCTCGTCGCACTCCTGGGAGAACACGCCACCGGCTGCCTCCACATAGGTGCGCACGGAATCGGCAGCGCCCTTGCGGATCTCATTGCCCTCGTAGTTCACACCGGACATGCGGGTCGCCGCGGTGAAGGGGATGAACTCCATACCCTTATCCTCGAGTGTGCGGCCGCGCAGACCGAACTGCTCCTTGGCGAGCACGACGATGGAACGGCCTTCGGGGGTCTCGTCGGCCAGCGAGGAAAGCTGGGCGGCATCGGCCAGCTCCGCGGGATCGATGCCGTCGACCGGGATGAACTCGGCGGCTTGGCGGTTACCCAGGGTGATGGTGCCGGTCTTGTCGAGCATGAGGATGTCGACGTCGCCGGCGGCCTCGATGGCGCGGCCGGACATGGCCAGCACGTTGGCCTCGTTCAGACGGCTCATGCCGGCGATGCCGATGGCGGAAAGAAGGGCGCCGATGGTAGTAGGAGCCAGGCACACGAGCAGCGCCACGAGCGTGGTCACGGCCGTGGGGTTGTCCATGTCGTTAAGACCGACCGAGAAGCAGGAGTAACAATACAGGGCCAGCGTGACCAGGATAAAGACGATGGAGAGGGCCACCAGGAAGATCTCCAGAGCGATCTCGTTAGGGGTCTTCTTGCGCGCGGCACCCTCGACCATCGCGATCATCTTGTCCAGGAAGCTCTGGCCGGGCTCACTGGAGATCTTGACGATGATCCAGTCGGACAGCACCGTGGTACCGCCGGTAACGGCAGAGCGGTCGCCGCCGGCCTCGCGGACCACGGGGGCGGACTCGCCGGTGATGGCGGACTCGTCAACGGAAGCAGCGCCCTCGATGACGTCGCCGTCGCCGGGAATCTGCTCGCCGGCGCGTACGATCACCAGGTCGCCGCGTGTGAGCTCGGTGCCGGGAACGACGGTGAAGTGCTCCTTGTCCTCAACGGACTCGATGCGATGGGCCTCGACATCCTTCTTGGCCGCACGCAGGGAATCGGCCTGGGCTTTACCGCGGCCCTCGGCAAGCGCCTCGGCGAAGTTCGAGAACAGGTCGGTAAGCCACAGGATGACCGCGATGGCGACCACATAGTAGGTGGGCACACCCGCGTCCTGCACACCGAAAATGGAAGCGACGGCCAGGACGGAGGTCATGACGGCGGAAAGCCACACCAGAAACATGACCGGGTTTTGAATCTGGACGCGAGGATCCAGCTTGGCAAACGAGTCGCGGACCGCGCGGCCCATCATGTATTTTTGCATAGTCATAAATCTGCGCCCTCCTTTACGCAATCATCTGGAAGAACTCGGCAACGGGGCCAAGCGCCAGGGCCGGGAAGAAGCTCAGGGCACCGATCAGCAGGACGATGAACACGAGCAGGAATACGAACATGCCGTTAGTGGTAGACAGGGTACCGGCGCTCTCGGCGACCTTGCCCTTCTTGGCCAGCGAGCCGGCGATAGCCAGCGTACCGATGATAGGCATGAAGCGGGCGAACAGCATCTCGAGGCCGAGCATGACGTTGATCCAGGGAATGTTGCAGTTCATGCCTGCAAACGCCGAGCCGTTGTTGCCGCCGCATGAGGTGAAAGCATACAGCGCCTCGGAGAAGCCGTGCGCGCCACCATTGTTGAGCTGGTCGGCAAGACCGGGCACCATGCAGGCGATGGCCGAGCACACCAGAATGGCAAACGGAGTTGCCAAGCACAGGACAACTGCCCAGCGCATCTCGCCCGGCTCGATCTTCTTGCCCAGGAACTCAGGCGTGCGTCCGACCATGAGGCCGGCGATGAACACTGTGAGGATGGCGAAGCCGATCATGCCGTACAGGCCGCAGCCCACGCCGCCGAAGACGACCTCGCCCAGAGCAATCTGGAGCATCTGGACAAAACCGCCCAGCGGGGTGTAGGAGTCGTGCATGGAGTTAACCGAGCCGTTGGAAGCAGCCGTCGTGAAAGCGGACCAGGTAGAAGAGGAGGCGATACCGAAACGGCTCTCCTTGCCCTCCATGTTGCCGCCGGCCTGGCCGTCGGTCATCTCGATATTGACCGCTCCGCCATCGGCCAGCTGCGGGGTGCCCGCATGCTCGTTGACGGCGATGATGCCGGTGAAGATCACCAGCAGGATGAACATGGCGGCAAAGATGGCCTTGCCCTGCTTGGTGTTCTTGACGCCGATACCGAAGGCGAAGCAACAGGCGGCCGGGATCAGCAGCAGGCTGGTCATCTCGATGATGTTGGTGAAGGCACTGGGGTTCTCATACGGATGGGCGGAGTTCACGCCGAAGAAGCCGCCGCCGTTGGTGCCGGACTGCTTGATGGCGACCTGAGGAGCCGCGGGACCCTGGGGCAGGAACTGCTCGGTAACCACGCGCGCGCCCTCGACAACCTTGCCGTCGACCTTGACCGTGTCGCCCTCAATCTGGGCGCCGTCGATGACGCTCCAGCCGCCGTCTGCATTAGGCTGAACAGCGACGGGCTCTACGAGCTCAGCCTTCTGAGCCGGCTGAAAATTGGAGATAACGCCACCGGCAGCCAGGCAGATGCCGAACACGAGGTTCAGCGGGATGAGCACATACAGGACGGTGCGGGTGAGGTCGACCCAGAAGGAACCCAGACCCTGCTCCTTGACCTGACGGAAGCCGCGGATCAGCGCGAACATGACCGCGATACCGGTGCCAGCGGAAACGAAGTTCTGCACAGTGAGACCCATGAACTGCACAAGGTAGGACAGGGTGGTCTCACCGGAGTAGGACTGCCAGTTGGTGTTGGTTATGAAGGAAGCAGCCGTATTGAACGACAGGTCCCATGACACACCCGGCAGGTGCTGGGGATTGCCTGGCAAGAAGGACTGAAGCGCCTGGAGTGCCACAAGAGTCACGAGGCCGATCCCCGAAAAGACCAGCACGCTCGCCAGATAGCGCCTACACCCCATCTGTTCTGCCGCGTCGATGCGAAGCAGACGATAGACGCCACGCTCCACAGGAGCAATCACAGGCGACAGGAACGTATGCTCACCATCCATGATATGGGCCATGAACCGACCGAGCGGAACGGCCAGGACGACGAGTACGGCAAAGTACAAGATGTACTGAATCGCAGCGTCCATAGTTTACGAATCACTCCTCATCAGAATGTAGATGTAATAGATAAGAAGTCCAATGCAGACGACTCCGATGATGGGAATGAGGATGTCCATTTACCGCCCCTTTCACACGCGGTCCGATGTCTCGGACGCCTGCCCTCGCAAGCGTCTGGGGACAGTAAACGCTTCTAGGGATTAAAGAGGCGTGAGGGCCGGGGCTCACGTCCTTAAGATGCCGTAAAGATGCAGGTAGAAAGCACTATTGCAGCTGCAGTGCGCCTATACTCGACCTCGCGAGCATACAGTGGTGTCTTCACCGCGTATGCACGCATGGACAACGCTTCAGAAAGGCTACGCTATGCAGCGCGACGCATCGGACACTCGCGTCAATCCAGACCTCATCCTCAAGGCAATTGAGAAAGACGGGGTCGCCGATGACACTCGAACCAGCCGGGGACACCTCAAAATTTTCTTTGGCTACGCTGCTGGCACAGGCAAAACCTATGCGATGCTTCAAGCCGCCCACGCCGCCAAGCGGCGAGGTGTCGACGTCGTCGCGGGATACATCGAGCCGCACGAACGTCCGGCAACTGCCCATCTTGCACAAGGGCTTGAGAACGTGCCCTGTAAACTCATCGAGCACAACGGCATTGCGCTCAGCGAGTTCGATCTAGATGCGGCTATCGAACGCGCCCCTCAGCTCATCCTTGTCGACGAGCTCGCCCATACGAATGCGCCGGGGTCTCGCCACGACAAACGCTATCAAGACGTCGAGGAACTTCTACATGCGGGCATCGACGTCTATACGACCGTGAACGTTCAGCATATCGAGAGCCTAAACGACATGGTTGCATCCATCACCAGCGTTGTCGTGAGCGAACGAATCCCCGACCGTATCTTCGATGATGCCGACCAGGTCGAGCTCGTCGACATAGAGCCCGAAGACCTACTTGAGCGCCTTCGCGCCGGCCTCGTCTACCGTCCCGCACAAGCCGACCGAGCGCAACAGCATTTTTTTACCGTCGAGAACCTCACCGCACTCCGAGAAATCGCGCTGCGCCGCTGCGCCGATCGCACCGGTCACCTCACAGACGCCGCACGCGTGCTGGGAAACCGTGACTACTACACCAGGGAGCGTATCTTAGTCTGTGTCTCCCCGGCGCCGACCAATCCCCGCATCGTCCGTGCCGCCGCACGCATGGCGAAAGCGTTTCGCAGCGAGCTCGTCGCCCTGTTCGTAGAGAGCCCGCGCACGCAAGCCATGAGCGATGATGAGCGCGCCAAGCTTGCAGCCAATATCGCCCTAGCCGAGCAGCTCGGAGCACATATGGAAACCGTCTATGGCGACGACATCGCGTTTCAGATCTCCGAGTTCGCGCGCCTGTCGGGTATTTCGAAGATCGTCATGGGGCGCACGGGCGAGCGCAGCAGCGTCCGTCAGGCCCTCTTCGGCCGCAAATCTCTCGTAGAACAGCTCATAACATTCGCCCCGAACCTCGACATTTACATCATTCCAGAACAGTCGACTCCGCCCTCCCGACCCAAAGGACGCCGCCATGCGCTCGCCCTGCAGCCGCCCAGCAGCCGAAACGTGCTTCGCACGCTGGCTCTCTCTCTTGCCGCCACGGCGATCGGCACGGCTTTCCGCCATCTGGGATTTGCCGATTCCAGCATCATATCCCTCTATATCTTCACGGCCCTGCTGACCGCCGTCACCACGACGGGGCGTATCTGCACGATCGTATCGAGCGTGCTCTCTGTAGTGCTTTACAACTTCTGCTTCGTCACGCCTCTGTTTTCGCTCGCCAGCTACGACCGAAGCTATCTGGTCACGTTCGGCATCATGTTCGCCACCGCTATGGTCGCCGGCGAGTTAACTGCGCGCATCGCCGACAACGCCCGTACATCCGCCGAGAACGCATTCAAAACGCGCGTACTCCTCGAAACGAACCAGCTCTTGCAGCAAGCCCATAGCGCGGAGGAGTGCGCCCGCGTCGCCATGAACCAACTCGTCAAACTGCTAAAACTCGACGTGGTCTTCTACCCCGCCGAACACGGCACGCTCGGCAAGGCGCTCTATGAGTCCGCTGGCACCGAAAACCGACCCGCGTCGCTGCTCACCGACTACGAGCGCGCCGTTGCAACCTGGACCTACACCAACAACAAGCGCGCGGGCGCAAGCACGCGGACCCTGCCTGAGGCGCGCTGTCTCTACCTCGCGGTTCGCACCGGCGACAAGGTATTCGGTGTCATCGGCATCGCCCTGGAGGGGCGCGAGATCGAAGCCTTCGAGCATTCGATCGTCCTATCTATCGTAGGTGAATGCGCCTTGGCGCTCGAAAGCGACCGGGCGGCGCAAGAGCGCGAAGAGGCTGCGGTCTTGGCGAAAAACGAGCAGCTGCGCGCCAACCTTTTGCGCTCCATCGGCCACGATTTGAGGACACCCCTCACGGCTATATCCGGATCTGCGGCAATCCTTCGGAAGAGCGACGAGAAGCTCAGCCTCGAACAACGCTGCGATCTTGCCGATGCCATCTACGACGACTCCCTCTGGCTTATCGATACCGTGGAAAACCTCCTCGCCATCACACGCGTCGAGGACGGCACCATTCGCCTCAACTTAACATCCGAGCTCATCGACGAGGTCATCGAGGCCGCCCTCAGCCATGTCGCCCAAGCATCGCATGGACGTGCCGTCACCATCGAGCACACTGACGACATCCTGCTGGTACGCATCGACGTCCATCTCATCATGCAGGTGCTTACGAATCTCATCATGAACGCCTTCAAATACACGCCCGAGGACTCGACTGTCACCATCAGCGCACGTCGCGAGGGTGAGTTCATCGTGGTGGACGTCGCAGACGATGGGCCGGGTGTAGCAGACTGCGACAAGCCTCATATCTTTGAGCGCTTCTTCACCTCAAGCAATACGCGGCCCGTGGATTCGCGTCGAAGCATCGGCCTTGGGCTGTCGCTCTGCCGCTCCATCGTGGAGGCGCATGGCGGCGTCATCGAAGTTCGCGACAACCACCCCCATGGGGCCGTCTTCCGTTTTACCCTGCCTGCCGAGGAGATCGAGATTCATGAATAATGCCGCTAAGCCACGCGTCCTCTTGGTCGAAGATGACCTGACCGTTCAAAACCTCGTTTCGACCGCGCTTGACCTTCACGGCTATGTCGTGAGCAAGGTTTGCAACGGCCAGGCCGCCATCATGGATGCGGTGTCGCACGGCCCCAGCCTCATCATGCTCGACCTCGGCCTTCCCGACATTGACGGTATCGAGGTCATCACGAAGATCCGAAGTTGGTCGGCAGTCCCCATTATCGTCATTTCGGCGCGCACCGAAGATTCCGACAAGATTGCAGCACTTGACGCAGGGGCAGACGACTACCTCACCAAGCCCTTTTCTGTGGATGAGTTGCTCGCGCGCGTCCGTGCGAATTTGAGGCGCTCCTCGATGGCGTCGAGCGAGTCGACAGAAGCGAGCACGTTCGACAACGGTCCGCTGCATATCGACTACGCCGCGGGATACGCTACGAAAGACGGACGCGAGCTCTCGCTCACCCCAACCGAGTACAAATTGCTCGTCCTTCTGGCGAAAAACGTCGACAAGGTGCTCACCCACACCTTCATCACCCGCGAGATATGGGGCACGAGCTGGGACAGCGATCTGGCGAGCCTGCGCGTGTTCATGCGCACCCTGCGCAAGAAGATCGAGGCAGACCCCTCTCACCCCAAGATGATTCAGACGCACATGGGTGTCGGGTACCGCATGCAGCGTCTCTAGCCCGCCCAACAAAAAGTTGCGGTGGAATACGGAGTAGATAAGGCCTTTGACAGCCAAAACAGTCCGTATTTCACCGCAACTGATGGGTGGGATGGAGTTAGAGGCCCAGATAGGTAGTCATGCCTTCGACGGCGAGCTTGGCGCCGGCTACGGCGTGAACAACCGTCAGCGGGCCGTTGACCACGTCGCCGGCGGCAAAGACGCCAGGCACGGTGGTCATGCCGCGCTCGTCGACCGAAAGAAGGCCGCGATGGTCGGTCTCCAGACCGCCCGTCGTAAGCACAAGCTTGTCCTTGGGCACCTGCGAAGCCGCAATCACAACTGTGTCGGCAGACGCATGGTCGAGCTCTTCCTCGTAGCCCACCACATTGTTGTCCTCGTCAAAGATAGCCGTCTCGAACACCGGACCGTTATCATCGATGGCGCAGATCGCCTTGCCGCGCACAATCTCGGCACCGTCAAGCTCGGTCAGCTCCATCTCGTCATCGATGGCAGAGATATGGCGCGATCGGGCATACACAGTGACCTTGCGGGCACCCGAGCGCAGGGCCGTGCGGGCAACATCCATGGCCACATTGCCGGCGCCGATAACCGCCACGTTCTGCCCGATTGCCACGCTCGTGGGATCGACCAGATAATCGATACCAAACAGCACGTTGCCGCGCGGCTCGCCGGGAATACCCAGCTTTCGAGCTCGCCAGGTACCAGTACCGACAAAGACCGCATCGTAGCCGTCGCGCAGCAGGTCGTCGATATGCAGCGCGCCACCGATGGTGGTCGAGGGGCGCACGCGCACGCCAAGCGAGCACATCACGTGGCGATACTTTTGCACGAGCGCACGGGGCAGGCGGAACTCGGGGATACCGTACTCCAGCACACCGCCGATCTCGGGCCGCTGCTCAAATACCGTGACGGCACAGCCCAGCTGGGCCATCTTAATGGCCACGGTAATACCAGCGGGACCGGAACCGACCACAGCAATCTGTTTACCGCACGACGGTGCGGGCTTCCACTCCTTACGATCCAAATATGCCGTGGAGATATAGTTCTCGATGCTCGAGAAATGCACCGGCGCGCCCTTGCGGCCCTGGATGCACGCGCCCTCGCACTGGCCCGAATGGTTGCAAACCATGGAGCAGACCGCGCTCATGGGATTGTTCTGGAACAGTAGCTCGCCCGCCTCTTCTAGACGACGCTGTTTGAACAGGTCAATGACCTGTGGAATAGGCGTCTGAACCGGGCAGCCCTTAATCTGGCAGAACGCCCTTTTACAACCCAGGCAACGATTCGCCTCTTCGACAATGTGGATAGCCACGCAACTCCCCTTTTTAATGCAATCCAATGGGGCGACGATAAAGACCCTTCACCGCCGCCCCCATACAGGTAATCTCAATCTGCCGACACGGCAAAAGCCAATGCTATAACTCGCGATGCGAAGCCCCGCAGCGAGCGGACATGTGCTCGAGTGTCGCCAGGCAGTCAGCCGCCGTCGCCGGCACGCTGTTCTCGACCACGCAGGGAATCCCAGGGCAGGCGGCAGCCGCCCAGGCCACCACGGGCTCAAAGTCATATCGTCCCGTCTCGCCCACGCCATGACACACCAGGCGCGAACCCGTACCGTCGCACCAACCGGCTTCGTCCTCGTTATCAACGACCTCAAAATCCTTGGCGTGCAGCGCGCGGATCTTACTGCCGCATAAGTAGAGCATGCGCGCGGTGATTTCCTGCGCTTCGTCAACAACACTGGGGTGCAGCAGTGATACCGGGTCATAGATCACGCCGAGCGACGGACTCGAGACGCGCTCTAGCACCTCACGGCAGCGATCCGGCGTGTTGACCGTTTCGTTCCAACCAGGCTCGATCAAAATTTGCCCACCCACGGCCTCGGCCCGATCGCAGACGTGTGCAAGCCCGTCTGCAAACGCATCGAGTGCCTCATCGGTCATGCGGTCGTCAGCAACGCGGTTCTGTGCATTGGGGCGACCGGTCTCGGTGCCAACCGGGCATCCGCCGAGCATCTGGGCAAAGTTCAAGCATGCCTCGTACTCGGCAAAGTTATCCATGAGCTGTTGGCGATCGGGCGTCGCCAGATTCTTATAACAGCCGAGCACGGTGACCGAAACGCCCGCCTCGTCGAGCACCGCACGCAAATGGTCGGCAAGCTCGTGGGTCAGGCCGCCTCGATCGATCCCCATCGATGCGTAGAGCACCTTGCTCGGCAGTTGAATGCACGAAAAGCCCAGCTCTCCCGCCATGCGAATGCGTTCCTCGACGGTCCCCTGCGGAAGGTCGTGCAAACGTACGCCCGGAGTAATAGCCCCCACGTTATTCACATCCCTTATGAGCGTTGATGCCCGGGGTGTATCCGCCAAACGGGTCCTCGATGGAGCACACGCCCGAGGGGGCGAGCGGATCGCGCTTACCGGCCAGCTTGTCGTGATGCATGGTCTCGATATAGGCAAGCACCAGCGGCGCCACACCCTTTGCATCATTTTTGACCACGGGCTCGCTCATGTAGTAATCAAACGTGCCCTCGCGGTGCGCGGTGTTTCCCAAGCCCGCAACCAGGCAGATGTTGTCGAGCGCCAGCTGCCCGTCATACTCGGACAGGCAGGTCTCGCAGATGCCGTCGAAGGCGCGACGGCCGTACTGGTAGTAACGCTCGCCCAGCACGCCCAGACGCACGCCCTTCATGATGGCGTTGGCAAAGATGGCGCTGCCCGACTCCTCCAGGTAGTTGGGGGCGATATTGGGCAGGTTGATAACCTGGTGCCACATGCCGGTCTTCTCGTCCTGATACGGCAGCATGGCGTCGATCAGATCGTGGAACATCTTGCGGATCTCGTCCTTCTCGGCCGACATCGAAGGCGGCATAAGCTCCCAGGTGTCGATGAGCGCCATGGCAAACCAGCCCTCGGCGCGCAGCCAGAAGTTAGCCGAAAGGCCGGTGACCGGGTCGCACCAGAACTGTTTGCGGCTCGCGTCGTAAGCGTGATAGTACAGACCGTTGAGGGGGTTGCGCATCAGGT
>CALLSB010000161.1:0-9132 GCA_938014225.1 uncultured Collinsella sp.
CGCGGCTCATCCGGTCCGACCGGGCCGCGCGGCAAGGAGATATATTGCCAGACCGCGAAGCTCTGTGGGACGTCAATTCCACTCTTCACAAGTCCTACACAACATATTGCTTTCTATAGGTAATAGAAAGACTGGTGCGGATCTTCCGCACGTATCAGATGATGACCCTTTGGTTCAGGAATATATAGAAATCGGTCACCTGTAAGTGTTTATCTACCCGCGCTTTTAGCAATGTAAACCGCGCTTCAGATAAAAAGAGGGAGCGCCGCGCACAACGCGACACTCCCCTAGCGATTCAAGAGAATCTATTAGGCCTCGAGAGCCTTCTATTAGGCCTCGAGAGCCTTCTTGGCGATGGTAGCCAGCTCGTTGAAGGACTCGATGTCCTCGTAAGCCATCTGAGCCAGGACCTTGCGGTCGAGCTCGATGCCGGCAACCTTCAGGCCGTGCATGAACTGAGAGTAAGAGATGTTGTTCAGACGAGCAGCAGCGTTGATACGAGTGATCCAGAGAGAACGGATCTCGCGCTTCTTATTGCGGCGATCACGATACTGATACTGCAGAGAGTGCTGGACCTGCTCTTTAGCATGCTTGTAAGTACGCGAAGCGGCACCGTAGTAACCCTTCGCACGGTGCATAACGGTACGGCGCTTCTTCTTGGCGGCAACAGCGCGCTTAATACGTGCCATGTTCTATCAACTCCTAGACTGTAAAACGAAAAACGGGAACGCGAACTTAGGCGAGACGCGACTTGATGACCTTGCGGTCGGCAGCGGCGATCTCGGTCTCCTGACGGAAGCCACGCTTACGCTTGGTGGACTTCTTGCTCAGGATGTGGCTCTTGAAAGCCTTGGCGCGCATAAGCTTGCCGGTGCCAGTCTTGCGGAAACGCTTCTTGGTGCCGCTGTGGGACTTCATCTTAGGCATGAAATACTCCTTAATCGGTTACAGAACACTAGTTACTTGGTATCGCTTGCCGCTTTATCCTCATCGAAGGCGCCCTTAATCGGGGCGAGCAGCATAAGCATGTTACGGCCTTCCATCTTAGGCTTAGACTCGACCGTAGCGTAAGGCTTGAGATCCTCGGCGAGACGCTCGAGAACGTTAAGGCCCTGCTCCGGGTGAGCCATCTCACGGCCGCGGAACATGATGGTGATCTTAACGCGTGCGCCCTTCTTGAGGAAACGCAGAACGTGGCCCTTCTTGGTCTCGTAGTCGCCAACGTCGATCTTGGGTCGGAACTTCATTTCCTTGACCTCGACCTTGGACTGGTTCTTACGAGCAGCCTTGGCCTTCATGGCCTGCTGGTACTTGAACTTACCGTAGTCCATGACCTTGCAGACCGGCGGCTCCGCGTTGGGAGCGATCTCGACCAGGTCGAGACCCTGATCGTCGGCGACACGCTGGGCATCGCGGATGGCGAACAGGCCGAGCTGAGAGCCATCGACGCCAATCAAACGGCACGAAGATGCAGTAATCTCGTCGTTGATGCGGGTGTCATCAGACTTAGCTATTTTCCCTACCTCCATTCATAAAAAAATAACCCGGCGCTTCTCAGCAACCAGGTCGTACACATAGAGTTCCTCGATTTGAGGAAGGGAATCTAAGTTGTATGACCAGTCAGCTGCTCATTGGCGCCAAAAGGTGGGAACCCTCGGGTTCCTCTTTAGGGCATTGCGGGAACAACGCCTTGCGAATAATAACACGTACAGCGCGTTATCACATTACGTACACGAAAAAGGGGGCCGCAACCCCCTTGAACGCTCACTTGCATGTATGGTGCCTGAGGCGAGACTCGAAGGGCCTTCGCTTCGCGAAGCCCCGGGCTTCGGGCGCGCGGCGCCCTCGCCACGCTCCGCTACAAACAGGCCACAGGCCTGTTTGCTTAACGCTTCGCGCGCTCACGCGAGTTCGGCACGAAAAAGGGGGCCGCAACCCCCCCTCGAACGCTCACTTGCATGTATGGTGCCCGAGGCGAGACTCGAACTCGCACGTTGTTGCCAACGGTGGATTTTGAGTCCACTGCGTCTGCCAATTCCGCCACTCGGGCACGTAATGCGTGAGTTAGTTTATCACAGCTTTCTACCGATTAGTCCGAAAATGGAACTTCGAGCATTTCGATGAGTTCGACCGTGCGTAGCATCTCGCGCTGACGGCATCCGCGACCGTCGACCGAAGCCTCACCCATCTGGTTATCGTAAGGGTCCTCGCGCATGCCGTCGAAAGAGGGCTCAAACTCTGCCTGGAATCGATTGTTGGCCACCATACGCCATGGGTCGAGATTGCCAAAGTAGTGACGGCGGCGCCACTCCTCCCCCATCCTGCGAGCAGAAGATCCAAATGACACGTCGGCGTTGAGCCAACCGGTCTGCGGCGTATAGAACTCTGCCCAGTCGTGCGACCCCACCGAATCGGGCGCAACGTAGAGGCCGCTCTGCCAACGGGCAGGCACGCCCGCGATACGGCACATGGTGATAAACGTGAGCGCCATAACGCCGCAATCGCCGCGGAGCGAATGCGCGCAGTCATCGGCAATAGATCCCAAAAGCAAGTACGGCGGCTGATAGCGATAGTCGATATACTGCGTCAGGTAATCATAGATAGCACGGGCGCGATCGAGCGGATCCTCGAGTCCGCCAACAACGCTGGCCGTCAGCTGCTGCAG
The DNA here is from genome assembly GCA_938014225.1 of uncultured Collinsella sp. Taxonomy (GTDB): domain Bacteria; phylum Actinomycetota; class Coriobacteriia; order Coriobacteriales; family Coriobacteriaceae; genus Collinsella. The sequence continues at coordinate 2,666 of CALLSB010000161.1, forward strand.
ATACGGCGTAAATGCAATGTGCGGACGGTCCTCGGAAATATCCTCGGGCAGAGGCGCGTCCATACGCGGATGAACCGGAAGTGTGCCACCGTAGACATCACAATAAGCAGCATCGATGTGATAACGATAAGTCACCGAGAATGAGCGCTCACTCGAAGAAGACCACGAGGCGGTACGCGCCGAAGCGTTCGCGGGAGCAGCAGCACCCTCCGGCGTCATGTCGAGAATCTCGACCTGAGACTGTTGGCGGCAGGTGGCGGCTACGGGAAGCCAAGCGCGAACGGTCTCCCCCTCTAGAGCGCCGGGGACAGACAAGGACGCCTTAAGCGTAATAACGCGAGTCAATCCGTTTTGTGACTCCATCTCCTTGAGCATCTCGTTGCGCAGTGCAATTCCGTCCGTAGGATCGGGACGCATGCCGGGGACCTCTTTGGGATATACGCGAAGCGAATCGAGGAAGTTGTCGAGAACGAACAGCTCGCCATCGATAAAGCGCCAGTCAATACGCTTACGGTCAATCAGATCGTCAAACTGCTCCTCGGTAAACTCAGGCCACTCCTCGCGAATCATCGCAATAGCCCGATCGCGCGACACCGAAAAATGAAGCGGCGTCTCAAGCATGCGATACCGCTCGGCACGAACGCAGGCAGCAAGCGAGGGATCGGGATTCTGCCCCAAAAGACGATCACAAGCCGCAACAGCCTGCGTCAAATATCCGGCATCCTTGAGACGAAGAATCTCGGGCGGCAGTCCAATATCGAGATGACGGAAATCATCACAGCAAACATCAACAGAGCAACCAACAGGACCCTCGTCAATGACCTTCCCATCCGAAGGCAGCACATTAATAACAGCCATACCAAACTCCAAGTCATTAGAACTCTTGAAGCCCATTGTAGCGAGATAAAAAAGAAAGCCCCAATAAAGGAACCCTCAACACCGATAAACGGTACCTCTAAAAATGAATTCAGCCCAGTAACCCTGTAGCGAGTTAACAAAGGAGGCCCCGTTTCCCCGGAGCTGATTCCGTCGCGCGACTTCTGGCGAAGCCAGGTGAGCGCAAAGGAAACAGTGTAGGGAGACGGGGCTTCCGGCGGGAAGTTTAGCGACGCTTACGCCTTGTTGACGGAGCCAAACTCCTCCATGAGCTCCTTGGTGCGGGCAACGATGTTGTCGCGACCAGGCTTGAGGAGCTTGCGGGGGTCAAAGCCCTTGCCCTGCTGATCCTTGCCGGCCTCGATGTACTCGCGAACGCCCTTGGCGAAGACGAGCTGCAGATCGGTGTTGACGTTGATCTTGGAGATGCCCAGGGAGATGGCCTTCTTGATCTGATCCTCGGGGATGCCGGTGCCACCGTGCAGGACGAGGGGCAGGTCGCCGGTCTGAGCCTTAATCTCGCCCAGGCGCTCGAAGGAAAGGCCAGCCCAGTCGGCAGGGTACACGCCGTGGATGTTGCCGATACCGCAGGCGAGGAAGTCGACGCCCAGGTCAGCAATCTGCTTGCACTCAGCAGGATCAGCGAGCTCGCCGCTGGAGGTCACGCCGTCCTCGGTGCCGCCGATGCCGCCGACCTCGGCCTCGATGGACATGCCCTTGGAGTGGGCAAGCTCAACGAGCTCCTTGGTGCGGTCGAGGTTAAGCTGGAAGGTCTCCTCGTGAGAGCCGTCATACATGATGGACGTAAAGCCGGCCTCGATGCACTTGAAGCAGTCCTCGTAAGAACCGTGATCGAGGTGAAGGGCGACGGGAACGGTAACGCCCGTGGCCTCGACGGCAGCCTTGACCATGTCGGCGCAGACCTTGAAACCGCCCATCCACTTAGCGGCACCAGCGGTGCACTGAAGGATCAGCGGAGACTTGGCCTCCTCGGCGGCCTGGAGAATAGCCAGGGTCCACTCGAGGTTGTTGGTGTTGAAGGCACCGAGACCGTACTTGCCGGCCTCGGCCTTCTTGAGCATGTCTGCTGCGTTGACGAGCATAAAAGAAACCTCCTGTAAGGTTGCTCCGATAACGCCTGAGATTTTACCACGACATACCCGAGCATAAACGTTCGTTTGTTCACGAATACCATCCGATTGGACAAATTTTGACCGTTTGCCCCACAGAATCGACCCACTGGGGAAAATAGCTTGACGATTGAGCGGTCTTCGTGGTTCGAAAGACGGCTTCAAGCCTACATCTGCATAAACGGGTTCTGCATAAGTTCGCGCGCCATCGTGGTCGAATCGCCATGGCCCGTCAAGCAAACGGTATCGGGCGGAAGCGTCTTGGCAAGTTTGGAGAGCGAGCGCATAATCGCCGCCTCGTCACCGCCGGAAAGATCGGTACGACCGTGACTGCCCGGGAAAAGCGTGTCGCCCACAAAGGCGATGTTCCCCTGCTCGGTCGCGGCGAACAGGACGATGCCGCCCGGCGTATGCCCCGGCGTCTCGATCACCTGCAGGCAGACGTCGCCCACCTCGATTGTATCGCCCTCGGCAAGCAAACGCGTCGGCTCACCCGGATCGGGCGTCTCGATACCCCACATGGCGCGCTGCTCCTCGATATTTGCGCGAGGTACCGTCACGTCCTTAGCGCACAACTCATATAGTGCGCTGTCGCCAACGACAGCTCGAACCCCGGCAACCCCGCCAACATGGTCGGCATGACCGTGCGTGCAGACAGAGCCGAGTACGCGCACCTCGGGATGCGCGGTGCGGATATGCTCCACAAGACGCTCGCCCCCCCACGCCGGATCGACGATTAAGCACTCGTCATTCGAAATCACGGCGTAGCTGTTGGTCTGAATCGGGCCGTTGACGAGCGCCTCAATCGAAGCCGCGCCTCGGGGTGTCAGGTCCAAAGTCATATCGCCCATGCGCATACCCTCCTTCTAAAATACGTTCGAGGCACCAAACGATGCCTCGAACGTAACCAATATCTATGATGCTGAGAGGCTCTCGCACCTACACACGGCGCTTGAGCTGAGCTCCGCCTTCGCCGGGCATAAGACGGCGAGCGTCGTAGACCGAATCGACACTGCTGATGGAAGCCAGCAGCGGATCCAGACCACTCGCGTCCGAGATCTCGACCATAAAGCGCAGGGTTGCAATACCCTCGCGGTTGGTCGACGTGGCGGCAGAAAGGATATTGCCGCCCGCATCGCCAATGGCAATGGTGACATCCTTGAGCAGGCCCATACGGTCCAAGCACTCGACCACGATCTCGACCTGGAAGAGGGTGTCGGCAGCGCCGTCCCACTCCACATCGATCATGCGCTCGGGATGTTCCATAAGACCCTTGACGTTGGGGCAGTTGGCGCGATGTACCGAAACGCCACGACCGCGCGTGATGAAGCCGACGATGTCGTCGCCCGTCACCGGATTGCAGCAATGCGCCAGACGGACCAGCAGTCCGCTGTTGCTCTCGCCCTTGACGATAATGCCGTTGCTGGCGCTCTTGCCGCGCTTTTGCGGCTTGCGGTTGGAGCCGCGGGCAGGCTGCTTGACAACCTCGGCGATAGCCTCGGCCTTGGTGACCTGTTCCTCGGGCTTGGGGTCCAAGATTTGCTCGACCTTGTTACCCACAGCGCGCGGGGCAACCTTGCCGGCGCCGACGGCGGCAAACAGGTCCTCGAGCTGCTTGTAGTTAAACTGCTCCGCCACGGCGTTGAGCGCACGCGTGGATCGCGGCGTAGAGATGCCATACCCGCGCTTGCGCAGGTCCTTGGCCAGTATATCGCGGCCGGCAGCGGCGTCATCGTCTTTGGTCGCGGCGGCGAAGTAACGGCGAATCTTTGACTTGGCCGAAGGTGTCTTGACGATCTTGAGCCAATCACGCGACGGCTTGGAACTCTTGTTGGTCAGGATTTCAACGCGGTCGCCCGTCTTGATCTCGTGCGTGAGCGGGGCCACCGCACCGTTGATCTTAGCTCCGACGCAGTGGTTGCCCACCTCGGTGTGAACGGCGTAGGCAAAGTCGAGCGGCGTGGAGCCGGCACGAAGCGCCATGACCTCGCCCTTGGGTGTAAAGACGAAGATCTCCTGGTCGAACAGATCGACCTTCAGCGAGTGCAGGTATTCCTTGGCGTCCGTAATCTCGTCAGAAGCCGCCCAATCGAGCGAATGTTTGAGCCAGTTAATCTGGTCGTCCAGACGCTGGGCGTCATTGGTCTTGGAAGCAGACGATCCGCCCGACTTCTTATAGAGCCAGTGGGCGGCAATGCCGTACTCGGCCTGCTCATGCATCTCATAGGTTCGAATCTGAATCTCGAGCGGGCGGGCCGTGGGGCCGATAACCGTCGTATGGAGCGACTGGTAGTTATTGACCTTGGGCATGGCGATATAGTCTTTAAAGCGACCGGGCATGGGGTGCCACAACGTATGCACCGCGCCGAGCGTGGAGTAGCAATCGCGCACCGAATGCGTGATGACGCGCAGTGCCACCAGGTCGTAGATCTCGGAGAATTCCTTGCCCTTGCGCTTCATCTTTTGGTAGATGGACCAATAGTGCTTGGAGCGGCCGTTGATCTGGAAGCCCTCCAGGCCAATGCGGTTGAGCTCGTCGGTGAGCGTCTTGATGGTCTCGGCCAGATAGCGCTCGCGAACCTCGCGTGACTCAGCCACCATGCGCGCGATACGCTGGTAGGCATCGGGCTCCAGGTAGAAGAAGGACAGGTCCTCGAGCTCCCATTTAATGGAGCTCATGCCCAGACGGTCGGCCAGGGGCGCATACACGTCCATGGTCTCGCGAGCCTTAAACAGGCGACGGTCCTCGCGAAGGGCCGCCAGCGTACGCATGTTATGCAGGCGGTCGGCAAGCTTAACGATAATGACGCGGATGTCCTTGGACATGGCGAGGAACATCTTGCGCAGCGTGAGGGCCTGCTTCTCGTCCATGCTGTCGACTTCGATGTTGGTGAGCTTGGTCACGCCATCGACGAGCTCGGCTACCGTATCGCCAAACAGGCCGGACACATCGGCAAGCGAGGTCTCGGTATCCTCGACGGTATCGTGCAGCAGCGCGGCGCACACCACATCGCAGTCCATCTTGAGGTCGGCCAAAATGATGGCCACCTCGACGGGATGGTTAATGTACATCTCGCCCGAGCGGCGCTTTTGGTTGCAGTGCTTCTCGGCGGCAAAGCAGTAGGCCTGCTCCACCTTAGAGAAGTCCTCCTCATTCATATATTTGAGGCACAGGCGTTCCAGCTTGTCGTAGCTGTCCGCCATAATCTCGGGTGGCAGCTCATCGGCATGCTTATAGTGCTCCATCTCCGAAAACGGCTGGAGGGTGGAATCATGGGCGGTACGGGCTGCGGCATCCATCGAGGTCCCCTTCCCCTAGGCCCGCGGAACGATCGGGCGGTTAACTTTGGCTAGCATATCAGAAGCGCACGAATCGAGCGCCCAACTCCGGAAAGCCGAGAACTCCATGCGCGAGCGCAAGCCCTCCAAATAGCGGATTGACCTGCTCAATTGCACACGGCCGGGGTTTTCTGCCATCGCGATGCGACGGGTGTCGTCAAACCCCGAAACGCGACAGAAACCAAGCTCTTCGAAGATTCCCAGGCCGCTTGCCACCGAGCGCTCGTCAACCGGCGTGCGGGCATCGATGGCGAGGCACATCTGCGCGATGTCGATATCGCTCGCACTAAACGAGTCGTCTCCGGTCTTGCCGCGGTTGGAGCGCCACATGGTCTGCAGCGCGCGATAGAGCGTGACGAGCTCATCGCGCTCGGGCGCGTAGCAGTCGAGCAGGCGCTCGTTAATGCGAGCGTCACGCGACGAATAGAGCAAGTGAATCACGGCAGGTTGGCCGTCGCGACCGGCGCGTCCGCTCATCTGGTTGAACTCAATGCTGCCAAACGGCATGTGGTAGAGCACGACATGGCGAATATCGGGCAGGTTGACGCCCTCACCAAAGGCAGAGGTCGAAACGATGCAGCTGAGGCTGCCGTCTCGAAACGCTTCCTCGACACGGCGACGATCGGAGCGTGCAAGCCCCGCGTTATAGAACGCGATGCGGGTCGCGCAATCGGGCACCCGCTTGCGCAGCGTCTTGGCAAGCGCCACGGACTGGTCGCGCGAGTTGACGTAGATGACGGTCTTCTCCCCCGTCGCCACGATTGACACCAGGCGGTTTTCGCGACTCGCAAGATCGCGGTCGTCCTCGAGCTGCAAGTTCTCACGCACGGTCTCGTCGACCACCGTACGGGTAATCGGCAGCACGCGGGCAAGCTCAGCAACGACCGGAGCCGTCGCGGTGGCCGTCGCCGCCATAACGACCGGGTCGCCCAGGGCTTTCAGGATATCGGGCATGTCGAGATAGGCACTGCGGTCGCCGCCCTTGGCAAGACCGGCATGATGCGCCTCATCGATAACGACAAAACCGATGCGCCCCGAACGCGCAAAGCGGTCGCGGTGAATGGACAGGAACTCGGGCGTCGTGAGCACGATGCCGGTGCGGCCCGAAGCCAAGCCGGCAAA
>CALLSB010000162.1:0-17044 GCA_938014225.1 uncultured Collinsella sp.
AGCCGCAGCCGGTGATCTTGGACATGAGCGGGCTGCCGCCGTGGGACTTGGCCACGGTCGTGCCGTCGGTAATCAGGTCGACTTCGCCCGAGACCACTACGGCGCCGCCGGTGTAGCGGGCGAGCTCCACGGCGGCACCACGGGCGGCGTCGACCGTGTCGGTGGTATCGACACCGCGCACGCGGCTCAGATCGGCCGTCTCGCCCTCAAGACCCCACAGGCCGGCGAGCGCGATAATCTCGGAGGCGTTGCCGCGCACGATGGCGGGCTTGTACTGCTTGAGCTCGTTTACCAGCTGGGTGCGCAGGCTACCGATGCCCAGGCCCACCGGATCGAGCACCCAGGGCTTGCCGGCGTCGTGTGCCGCCTTCGCCGCGCGGGGAATCGTCTGCTCGTAGATAGGGAAGAGCGTGCCCATGTTGAGATAGATGGCGCCGCCGCCGGCAACGAGCGCTTCGCCCTCGTCGGGCAGATAGACCATGGCGGCCGATCCGCCCACGGCGAGCTGTGCGTTGGCGACAAAGTCGATCGTCACCGTGTTGGTGATGGAGCCGGCCATCGGATTGGTGGCGCGAATCTCCTCTACGGCCTTGACCACATTTTGCTTAAGCTGTTCCGAATCAATCACTGTACATGCCTCCTTGGCATAGAAAAGGGGCGCTGTGCATAGACAGCGCCCCTGTAAAGGCGGCATGCTCCCTACGCCAGCATTAACTGACAGGTTCAAAGGATTGGGCCCCATGCCCTCTCAGCCTTGTGGTTTGCACCGCCGGCACTCCCGCATCGAATCTGTTGTTCCCTATACTAGCGCACCTGCCAAAAAGGGACAGGTTTATTTTGGCAGGTCGTTACAATAGGTAGGACCGATACGAATGGGGGCCTTATGATTAAACTTGTGCTGACCGATATGGACGATACGCTGATTCCAGCCGGGCATGACGGCGCCAGCGATTACGCCATTGAGGGTGTTCATGCCATGCAGGCGGCGGGTCTGCACTTTGGGCCGGTTTCGGGTCGTCAGCCGTCCGCGATGGGCTGGATGTTCAAAAACCGTTCCGAGTGTTTTTCGACCGGTGCGTTCTGTAACGGCCAGGTGATGTTTGTCGACGGCGAGGTTGTTGCCTCCCGTGCGAGCGACAACGGTGCCCTCATGCGTCTTGCCGACTATCTTGAGCAAGAGACCGACGATACCTATCTGAAGGTCTATAGCCTGGGCGATGACTTTTGGGGCAACGATGCCTATTGCGTGACGAGTGATCCCGAGCGTGTTCGTCGCGCCATGGAGTCGGGCGGCAACGCATGGCTCAAAGGCGAAGAAGCCCCGTGCCGTCCCGTCGTCGATGACGCGCCGGTGTTTAAGGCGAATATCTGGAGTGCCCGTTCGCGTGAGGAGCTCGCGGAGCTACGTGAGCGCGTTGCCGCCGAGGTGCCGGAACTCTCGCTCGTGTTTCCCAACAACCGAGTGCGCCTGTTTGACATCCTTCCGGCTGGTTGGGACAAGGGCTGCGCTGCGCTGGAGCTAGCGCGCGCTTTGGGCCTGACGCCCGATGAGGTGGCCGTATTTGGCGATTCCGATAACGACCTGCCCATGATCGATGCCGTTCCCAACTCCGTTGCAGTCGCCAATGCCAACGAGGCTGTCACGGCTGCCGCGCGCTGGCATATCGGCGCTGCGGCAGACGATGCGGTTGCCGGGGCTTTGCATCAGATTGCCGCTTGCGCCGCGACGGGGGAGATGCCGCCGTTTATGCGCCTGCCGGGTACTGCCGACGCGAATCTCACGAACAGCTAAGGAGACAGCCATGAAGCTCCAGCAGCTCAGATATGTCGTCAAAGTTGCCGAATGCGGCAGCATTACCGAGGCCTCGCGCCGGCTCTTTGTATCGCAGCCTTCGATTACCGCGTCGATTCGCGATCTCGAAAACGAGATGGGTGTGCACATCTTTGAGCGCACCAACAAGGGCGTCATTGTGTCCGAGGAAGGCGAGACCTTCTTGGGCTATGCGCGCCAGGTACTCGACCAGGCCGACCTGCTCGAGGGCAAGTACAAGGGCGCATCCGAGCAGGTGCCGCACTTTAGTGTGAGCTGCCAGCATTATTCCTTTGCCGTCAACGCGTTTGTCGACGTGATCCGCGAGTTCGATGCCGCGCGTTACGACTTCACCCTGCGCGAGGAGCAGACTCACGAGATTATCGAGGATGTCGCGCATATGAAAAGCGAACTGGGCATCCTGTACTTATCCGAGCATAATCGCGAGGTCATCGAGCGCATGCTGGTGGCCAACGAGCTCGTGTTCGAAGGACTCTTCTGCGCCACGCCGCATGTCTTCGTCTGCGCCGACCATCCGCTGGCGGACCGCTCCAGCGTGACGCTCGAGGATCTGGAAGACTACCCGTTCCTGTCCTACGAGCAGGGCAGCTATAACTCGTTTTACTATTCCGAGGAACTGACCTCGACGTTCGAGCGACACAAAAATATCCGCGTGCGTGACCGTGCGACGCTGTTCAACCTTGCCATGGGCCTCAACGGCTACACGGTATGCTCGGGCGTGATCAGCCACGAGCTCAACGGCCCCGGCATTATCTCGATTCCTCTCGACGTGGACGAGTACATGGAGATTGGCATCATCACGCGCAAGAACACGACGCTCACGCGCTACGGTCGGGCCTATATCGACGCGATTCGTCAGCATATCTAGGGTGCTGTGCTCCGCACGGTTCAAGTCTCTTTATGGCAGTCCAGACTGATATAGGAAGCATCTATATCAAACTGTTATAAACGTATATTTTACGATGGTCATATGAGCGCTCATACTCTGTCCCAGTAAAGCAACCAATGCAAAGGGAGATATCTATGAGCACTTCGATTCAACCGAACGCGCCGTTTCGCGCCGATATCGTCGGCAGCTTTCTTCGTCCGCAGGCTGTAAAGGACGCCCGTGCCGCCTATGTCGCGGGTAAACTCGACGCTTCCGGCCTTAAGGCCGTCGAGGACGATGCCATTCGCGATTTGGTGGCCAAGCAGAAGGCCGCCGGCCTGCAGGTGATCACCGATGGCGAGTTCCGCCGCAGCTACTGGCACCTCGATTTTATGTGGGGCCTTAACGGCATTGAGCGCCGCACCTCACGCACGGGTTATATGTTCCATGACGAGGAGACGACGGCCGACACCGCCGTGGTTACTGGTCCCATTAGCGGCGAGAACCACCCGTTCGTCGAGCATTTTAAGTTCGTCAAGGCGCTTGAGGGGGCGGGCCAGGTCGCACGCCAGACCATTCCGGCGCCGATCCAGACGTTCTCTGAGGTCACGCTCGATCGCTGCGACGGCCAGCAGGAGAGCCTGCGCGCTGTCTATAAGACCGATGAGGAACTTGCCGACGCCATTGCGGCCGCTTATCGCACGGTGATTGCCGACCTGTACGCAGCAGGCTGCCGCAACATCCAATTTGATGACTGCACCTGGGGCATCTATTGCGATACCGATTTTGTCGCCAAAACCGGCATGAGCCCGGTCGACCTGCAAAAGGTAAGCGAGCTGGGCGTGGCGCTCAACAACGCCGCCATCGAGGGCAAGCCCGACGATTTGGTCATCAACACGCACGTGTGCCGCGGCAACTACCACTCCACCTACGCTTTTGAAGGCGGCTACGACCCTATCGCTCCGTATCTGTTCGCACATGAGAATGTCGATGCGTTCTATCTGGAGTTCGACACGCCGCGCGCCGGCGGCTTTGAGCCGCTCAAGTACGTCGCTCCCGGCAAGAAGGTCGTGCTGGGCTTGGTAACCACCAAGGCGGCAGAGCTCGAGAACGAGGATGTTATCGTCGAGCGCATCCGCGAAGCCGCTAAGTACGTGCCGCTCGAGAATCTGTACCTGTCGCCCCAGTGCGGCTTTGCCAGCTGCGAGATTGGCAACAAGCTGACCGAGGACGAGCAATGGGCGAAGATCGCGCTGGTCAAGCGCATTGCCGAGTGCGTTTGGAAGTAACGCTAGCGTTTGCAGGTGGCGGCGCGTGCGAGGCATTGCGTATCGCGTACAATGGTTCGGATCGTATCGTTCGGGCAGGTTATCCGATATGCCTGATCGCCCTTCCATCATGAAAGGACATCCATGCCCCAGTTCTCGACGCCCACCGTATCTGAACTCGAGGAGACTGCTGAATAGTAGCTGCGTTCAGCCAAATTAAAAATGGCGTCCATGCGTATGTACGCGTGGACGCCATTTTTAATGCGTCAGTATCCAGTGGATGCCGCGCGCCATGCGCAGGTCAGTTTGGGCAAAGTGATTGCCGGGGTTGAGCTCCAGCGTTGTTGGAATGTCGCGCTCGATAAACAGCTCTTCCATCGCGCGCGTATCGTCGAGTACGTGCCGCATCATGCGGTTGGGCGTCTTGGTTTCCTTTTTACCGAGCGACAGATAGGCGGCGTCGGGCGTAGCTGTCATCGTGCGCTCTCGCGCGTAGTCGATAAAGCCGGGGAACCACAGCGACCCCGATGCACTTGCCGCGCGCTCAAAGACATCTGTTTGCCAAAGCGCCCACAGTGCAAAAAGACCCGCCAACGAGTAGCCGGCAACGCCGCGCCAGGCGGGCGGTTGCGGGAGCGATGATTCGGCCTCTGGGATTATCTGCTTCAACAACTCGTCAAGAAAACCAGCTGCCTGTCCGCCAAAGGGCTCGGCATCTCGTATAGTTCCGTCGCATTCCCAGGGGCTCAGCTCGCGATTCCAATCGAGCCCTCCAATGGCGACAAGGGCGAATGGCGGGCAGTCGAGCTCTCGGCAGCGCTCGTAGACTTCACTGCCGTCGCCCATAACCACAGGGAGGTAGATGACGGGCGTACCTTCTGCACACTCTGAATAAACGGTTATCTGCTTCTGATGCGCTTCCAAGGCAGGCTTCTCTCGGTGTTGTGATATTGACAGCCTCAATTGTCGCACGCTGGCACGGGGGCAGACGCTAAAAGAAAGGCGCGGAGCCGCTCGAAGCGACTCCGCGCCTTGTTGTTTTGCTTTAGCAGACTATGCCGTTACGCCACGAAGAAGTAGACGAGGAAGGCAAGGGCTGCGATCCACATGAGCGGCTTGATCTTGGAGGCCTCGCCCTTAAAGAGCGCGACGATCACGTAGGCGATAAAGCCCAGGCCAATGCCGGCAGAGATGGAGTAGGTGAAGGGCACGCCGGCGACAATCATGAACGCCGGGAAACCCTGCGACACGTCGGACCAGTCGATCTCGGAGGCCTCGCTCATCATGAGGTAGCCGACGTAGACCAGAGCACCGCAGGTGGCGGCGCTGGAAACGATGGTGACGATGGGGGAGAAGAACGCGGCGAGAATGAACAGCACACCGGTGGTGACGGAGGTGAGACCCGTGCGGCCACCGTCGGCAGCGCCAGAGGTGGACTCGACGAAGGTGGTGATGGAGGAGACGCCCATGAAACCGCCCACAGCAGCGGCGGCGGAGTCGACGATCAGGATCTCCTTGATATTCTCGACGTTGCCGTCGTCGGTGAGGAACTCGCCCTGCTTGGCCACGGCCATCGCGGTGCCCATGGTGTCGAAGAAGTCACTCATGAGCAGCGAGAACGAGATGACGAGGAGCGCGGGGTCGGTAAGGACCTTGACGATGGCGGGCACGCCGCCGGCGTCGGCGATGGGGCCACCGATGCTCGAGAAGTCGAGCGGGGCGATGATACCGGTCGGAGCCTGGGTCACACCTAGGGGGATACCGGCGATGACGGCGACGACGATGCCGATGAGCAGCGAGCCGGGGACGTTGCGGCAGGCGAGGGCGACCGTCACCAGGATGGAGATGATGCCGACGATGAAGGTGGGGGAGGTGATGTCGCCCAGACCGACGAGTGTACCGGCGCCAGCGGTGATAATGCCGGCATCGCACAGGCCAATCATGGCGATGAACAGGCCCAGACCCACCGAGATGGCGTGACGCAGGACAACCGGGATGGCATCCATGATGGCCTCGCGCAGGCCACAAAGCACGAGCAGCAAGATGACGATACCCTCGAGGAAGATGACGCTCATGGCCACGTGCCAGTCACCGCCGCAGACGGTGGTGGTGATTCCGGCGATCATCGCGTTGACGCCTAAGCCCGACGCGCAGGCGAGCGGGCGGTTGGCGAAGATGCCCATGCAGATGGTCATGATGCCGGCGCCCAGGCAGGTGGCGCAGGCGAGCGCTCCCGCATCGATGCCAGCGCCCGAGAGCACCGCGGGGTTGACGGCGATGATGTAGGCCATCGCCAGGAATGTTGTCAGTCCAGCGCGGAGTTCGGTCCCGATTGTGGACTTGCGCTCACTGACGTGAAAAAGTTCGTCCATGCATACCCTTTCCTTGTTCGGCCCCGAGTTTAGGCCGATTGACACGAACTCAACTACTATATCGCCTTTGAAAGGTTGATGTTCCTCGCATGTTGATGTTCGGCGCTTTGTAGCAGACGGACGGTATTTTTCGCATGAAAATGTGTGGGTACCGTATACTTAAGCAGTTACAACGACCCCTATGGAGGAACGTATGATTAAAGAGCTCTGCCACGACGAGGCTATTCTGTCCCAGCGTTGCGAGGTCGCGACCGTCGAGGACGAGTCGGTGGCACAGGACCTGATCGATACCATCAAGTCGCTCGACGATGCCGGCTGCCTTGCCGCCAACCAGATCGGCGTCACCAAGAAGGTCTGCGTCTATCTGGACGACGCCGGCGAGCCCCATGTGCTCTACAACCCACGTCTGGTGTTTGGCCTGGGTGCCAGCAAGATGGAGGAGAGCTGCCTGACGCACGAGGAGGTCACCAAGTCCACGCGCTACATCAAGTGCAAGGTTGCCTTTGACCAGATTGTCGACGGCAAGATGAAGGAGTGCCGCCGCGACTACGCGGGCTTTGAGGCACAGATGATCCAGCATATGATCGACCACTGTCTTGGAAAGTTGGTCTAAGGGGACCAAAGCACCGCACCTTGCCGCTCAATCGTCGCTCGCGTACCTTAAGTACGCTTCGCTCCTCTTTCGTGGCAATCTGCGGCACTTTGACCCCTTAGACGACCTGCGGGGTTAACTTGGTTGAGTTTATCCTGCTTGAATAGCCCGGGCATGACATTGTTGTCATGTCCGGGCTTTTGTGTTTAGCGCCTTTTTGTTTGGAGACAATGAAATTAGCAAGAACGTAAAGCTAGGAGGCGCTATGTGTACGAGTATTCGATTTACCGATAATTCTGGCCACATGTATCTGGGCCGCAATCTCGACTGGAGCTTTGACTACGGCCAACAGGTTCGCGTGATGCCGCGCGGGTTTCACATTCCGTATTCGTTTATCGACGACGCGACAGCGGCGCACGCGGTGATCGGTATGTGCATCGATTACAAGAACTACCCTATGTTCTTCGACTGCGGCAACGATGCGGGCCTTGCCGTGGCAGGTCTCAATTTCCCGGGTTATGCCGAGTATGCCGAGGGCCCTGTCGACGGCAAGAACAATATTGCGGCCTATGAGTTTCCCCTGTGGGTGGCAGCGACGTTCTCGACGGTCGATGAGGTCGAGGCCGCGCTGCGCGACACGGTGATTGTCGCCAAATCTGCCGGAGAGGGGCTGGGCGTGTCGCTGCTCCATTGGATTATCGGCGACAGCCAGCGCAGCATCGTGGTCGAGATGATGGCTGACGGCCTGCATGTATACGACGATCCGGTCGACACCCTTGCCAACCAGCCCACCTTCCCGTGGCACATGGAAAACCTGCGCACCTATATCACCGCCACAAGCGATTTTCCGCAGACGGCGACATGGCGTGGCGCCGAGCTCAAGCCCTATGGAGCCGGTGCCGGCATGCGCGGCATTCCGGGCGATTGCTATTCGCCGAGCCGTTTTGTAAAGGCGGCGTACCTCAATGCCAATTACCCGCAAAAGGAGAGCGAGACCGAAAACGTCGTTCGCATGTTCCGCTCGCTCGAGGGCGTGGTGATGATCGAGGGAGCGTCCAGAATGGGCGATGGCAAGTTCGAGAAGACTATCTACACCGGATGCTTTAGCGCGCGCACGGGCAATTATTACTACGCGATGTATGGGGATCCGTCGATTCGCTACGTGAGCCTGATGGATGCCGAGGGCGCGAGCCCCGATAGGCTCGTGGTTCCCGAGCCGCGCCGTTCGTAGCCGATAGCTTTACCGCAATGCAAAACGGCCCTGCATCTCCCGTGAGGTGCAGGGCCGCTTTCGTTGATTTGTGACGTCGCTAGAAGTTGGCGTCGTTGAGTTGTTCACTTTCGAGGCCGTCGAGCTGTTGCTGTTCGGGCGTATCGGCGACGCTCTCGAGCAGCTCGGTGGGATCGACGTTCATGTCCCTACCGGCCTCGTTGCCGTTGACCAAGTCGTCCGAGAAGATGTCGACTTCCATTTCCTCGGCCTCTTCAATCTGAACCTCGAGCGGCACCTGGGTGCGCACGAGCTTAACGGCCGGGCGCATGCGGGCAAACAGCGGCACGTACTCGATGATGATGGCAGAGTTCTCGAGACCGTACCAGCGTGCCGGGCTTCCGCAAGCGCGGCGGACGGCGTACTTGATGGCCATCACGCGGTGGTCATTGCGGTTGATGTCCGTTTCGGGGGCAAGCATCTTGCGCAGCATGCAAAAACGGAAGTCGCCCACGTTGCCGCGCGTCTCGTAGATGGAGTAGGTGTGGTGCTGCGGCGGCAACTCACCCGAGGCCATCAGGTCGCCAACGATCTGGCGCAGGTAGGCGTTGATGCGCTGATTGACCTTAAAGCCCAGGTCCAAGCGCACGCGGAACAGGAAGTCTGTGCCAAAGGTCTCAACGGAATACTCGTGCGTATAGGGCTCGTCGGTAACGTGTACGTTGATGAACCAATATGCCTTGGCGCGCTTGGGGTGCTTGTCCAGGATGGAATAGAGCACGTCGCGGTCGAGCGTGAGCGGGTCGGGGCTGTTGGTGAGGAACACCAGATTGTCGGCGAGCACGGGGTAGGTCTCGTCATTGCGCAGGCGGTTGAGCTGGTCGATGTACTTGGAGACGGGCAGCAGAATCGTCTGCGTGCGCTCGATGGCGGTGCCGCGACGCCACACATACATAAGGCCGAACAGCAGTGCGGCCAGGAAGATCATGACGTAGCCGCCGTCAAAGAACATGGTGAGGCACGAAGCGAAGAAGCACAGCTCAATGGCACCAAAGAGCAGGGCAAAGATGCAGGCGCCCAGCTTGTGCTTGAGGATGCCGGCGATATAGCTCGTCAGCAGCGTGGTGGTCATGAGCATGGTCACGGTGATGGCGAGGCCATAGGCGCTTTCCATGCGCTCGGAGTTCTGGAATAGCAGCACGATGAAGATGCAGCCGACCCACATGATGTTGTTGACGAGCGGAATATAGAGCTGACCCTTGGTGTCGCTGGGGTAGTGGATGCGCAGGTGCGGCATAAGGTTGAGGCGCGTTGCCTCGGATACCAGCGAGAACGAGCCGGTGATGAGCGCCTGCGAGGCGATGATGGCCGCCACGGCCGAAAGCACAATGGCAAAGGGGCGCAGGGGCTCGGGAAGCATCATATAGAACGGGTTGACGATATCCATCGCGAGCATCTGGGGGTTGGAGTTATTGGCGAGTAGCCAAGCTCCCTGACCCAGATAGTTGAGGATAAGAGCCGCCTTAACAAATGGCCAGGATGCATAGATGTTTGCCTTGCCCACGTGGCCCATGTCCGAGTAGAGTGCCTCGGCACCGGTTGTCGACAGGAAGACAAAGCCGAGCACCATAATGCCCGAGTGGTTGATGGGCGAGAACAGGAACATAATGCCGCGGATGGGGTTGAGCGCGCGCAAGATGGACAGGTTGCCGAGCATGTTGAACAGACCGGCGCCTGCCAGGAACAGGAACCACAGCGTCATGAGCGGGCCGAAGAGCTTGCCGATTGACGAGGTGCCGGCGCGCTGCATGGCAAATAGGCCGCAGATAATGATGATTGTGATGATGATGACGTTGGTCTGGCCGTCGCCCAGCAGCGCATGGCCCCATTCGATGGTGCGCAGACCCTCGATGGCTGTGGTGACCGTGACGGCGGGGGTGAGGATGCCGTCGGCAAGCAGTGCCGCACCGCCGATCATGGCGGGCAGAATCAGCCATGGTGCCACCTTGCGTACGAGGCTGAACAGGGCGAAGATGCCGCCTTCGTTGTGGTTGTCGGCCTTCATGGCGATTACCACGTACTTGACCGTGGTCACGAGCGTCATGGTCCAGATGACGAGCGAAAGCGCGCCCAGGATCATGTCCTTGCTGACGGTACCGATGCCGCCGTTGTTGGCGACGATTGATTTCATGGTGTACATGGGGCTCGTGCCGATGTCACCATAGACGACGCCGAGCGTTACGAGTAGCATGCCAGCGGAGAGGGGGATGGCTCCGTGCCCGCCTTGCCCGTGCTGGTCTTGGAGGTTTGCCTCCAGTTTATTGTGTGCCACGAGGACTCCCTTAGACATCCGGTTATCTGTCTAGGACAAAAAACTTTATGCCGTCTTTATACATACAAGAGCAGTTTGGCACATCGGGTTATTTTAGACAATAATCCTCAGCTGGGGATTATTTATCTACGCAGGTAGTATTTCAAAGCAGGGGCTTTTAAGCACGTACTGTCTGGGCGATGCCAGCCTTGGCGCTTGCACGTTTGCCGGCGAGTTCGCAAAAAATCGCGCCGCCGATGATAAGCGCGGCACCCATCAGGCGGACCGGTGTTATGGCTTCGCCCAAAAGGACGGCCGAGAACACGACCGCCGAAAGCGGCTCGAGGTAGCCGACGACGGCGACGGTCTGCACGGGCAGTTTGGCGACGGCGCTAAAGTAGAGCAGGCAACCGATGCCGGTGTTGACAATGCCGAGCATGGCAACGGCGCGCCAATCAATACTGGCGGCGACACCGGTGGACAGGAATGAGGGAGCGCCCTGCGTGATGAGCGTGAGGACCAGCGCGGTCACAAAGGCGGCGCTCACCTGGAGCGTGGAGTTCTCGAGGCCTTCGATGTGTGGCGCATCCTTGCTAGCGATGACCATCAGCGCATAGCAAAATGCCGAGGCGATACCGCAGGCGATACCCGCAATGGGCATATTGCCGCCTAGACCTTGTGCTGCAATGAGAAAAGCACCGCAAGCAACGGCGATAAAGCCGGCGATTTTGCCGCCGGTCAGCTTTTCGCCAAAGATGAGCGGGGAGAGCGCCATGACAATGATGGGGCCGCAGTAGTACAGCAGCGAGGATACGCCGACGCCGATCGTCTGATAGGCGCGGAACAGGAAAATCCAGCTGGCGCCCAGCGCGGCTCCCGAGAGAAGGAGTGCTGCGGCTTCGCGGGGACGAGATGGTGCCTGCAGGTTATGGCGCCTGGTTATGAAGAGGATGGCGGCAAGGGTAAGGGCGCCCAAAAACGTGCGTAGTAGCACGATATCGGAGCTCGGCAGCGCGATGGCAGCGGCGATGATGCCGTTGGAGCCAAACAATAGCAATGCTGCTAAGTACGTAAACAGTCCGTTGTTCATGCGCTGACATCCCTTCTATATCCGAGCATGTTCACTATGGGTGAACTGGCTTTAGAAGAAAAGCGAATATAATGCATGGATAACATGACAAAAGCTCATGCAAAGGTGGAGGGGTGCCGTGGAAACGAATATTCAAAAGATGCAGGTGCTGCTCGAGACCGTGCGCGCCGGCAGTTTTACGCGCGCCGCCGAGCGCCTGAGCTATTCGCAGTCGGGCGTGAGCCGTATGGTGGCCGATCTCGAGGCCGACTGGGGCTTTAAGGTGCTCGACCGCAGTCGCGAGGGCGTAGTACTTTCTGCCGACGGGCGGCAGGTCATGCCGGCGGTCGAGGCGCTCTGCGAGGAATTCACTCGCTTGCAGCGACGCGTGGATGAGATGCGTGGGCTCATGCGCGGCAAAATCTGCATCGGTACGTTTTCGAGTGTGGCGACCCACGTGCTGCCGCCAGTGATTGCGCGCTTTCGCGCCGATCACCCGGACGTCGATTATGAGTTGCTGATGGGCGATTACTCAGAGATTGAACAATGGGTGGCTGAGGGTCGTTGCGACCTGGGCTTTATCCCGCGTGAGCCACGAGAAAACGGCATGGCATCGCGACCGTTGGTGCAAGACGAGCTGATGGCCGTGGTGCCAGCGGACTCCTCGCTTGCCACCGCGGAGGTCGTTTCCCTTGCCGATTTGGCCAACGAGCAGTTTATCCTGCTGGAACGCGGTAGCGACGACGAGATTACGCCGCTGTTTCGCCGCGCGGGCCTGGCGGTGCGCTCTAAGCTGTCGACCTGGGATGACTATGCGATTATGGCCATGGTCGAGGACGGCCTGGGCGTGAGTGTTCTTCCCGCGCTCATCTTGCGCCGCTGTCAGTTCGATGTTGCCGTGCGCCCACTCGAGGGACATCCTCATCGGCAGATCAACGCCATATATCGAACGGCCGACGTTTCGCTTGCCGCTGCTCGATTCCTTGAATACCTCTAAACGCGTGCATGTCATTGTCCGCTTTGGGCAAATCTCGGAGTCCGGTACATTTTCTTATGAAATTGAACTATCGAATGAGGTGCCGCGTTATACTGCTTGCTAAATTGAACCATGGTTCAATTCGTGTTCTATAAATTGAACTTTGCCAGCAAGGAGGTTCTAGTGGCCCAAGAGACGTTTAGCGATCGCCTGCGACAGGCTATGTCCGATCGCGACGTTCGCCAGTCGGACGTAATCCGCGCATCGGAGATGCTCGGCAAAAAACTCGGCAAGAGTCAGATGAGCCAATATGTGAGCGGCAAGACGATCCCGCGGCGCGATGTGGCTGAGCTGCTCGCCCGTATTTTGGAGGTCGATGTTACCTGGCTGCTCGCCGGCGACGCCGATCAAGGCGAGGCATCATCACCCCGCAACGATTCCAAGCCCGAACCCCATCCCTCAGCTCAAATTGCAAGGAGCACCACCATGCGTACTTTTTCTAAATCCACCAAACTCGACAACGTCCTGTATGACGTGCGCGGCCCCGTCGTCGACGAGGCCGCCCGTATGGAGGACGAGGGCGAGCGCATCCTCAAGCTCAATATCGGCAACCCGGCGCCCTTCGGTTTCCGCACACCCGATGAGGTCATCAAGGACATGCGCCAGCAGCTGCCCGACTGCGAAGGCTATTCCAACTCGCGTGGCCTGTTCTCCGCGCGCAAGGCGATCATGCAGTATTCGCAGATCAAGGGCCTGCCCAATGTTCAGATGGAGCACATCTACACGGGCAACGGCGTGTCCGAGCTCATTCAGCTTTCGATGAACGCGCTGCTCGACAACGGCGACGAGATTCTGATTCCCAGCCCCGACTATCCGCTCTGGACGGCGTGCGCAACCCTTGCCGGCGGTCATCCCGTACATTATCTGTGTGATGAGCAGGCGGATTGGTATCCCGACTTGGAGGATATGGAGTCCAAGATTACGAGCGTGACCAAAGCCCTCGTCATCATCAACCCCAACAACCCCACGGGGTCCGTCTATCCGCGCGAGGTGCTCGAGGGCATCGTCGAGGTTGCACGCAGGCATCAGCTGATGATCTTTGCCGATGAGATCTACGACCGCCTGTGCATGGACGGCTACGAGCACGTCTCGATTGCCTCGCTCGCCCCCGACCTGCCTTGCGTCACCTTTAGCGGCCTTTCCAAGTCGCACATGATCGCGGGCTATCGTATTGGCTGGATGGTGCTTTCGGGCAACCAGCGCTGCATGAGCGACTTCATCATGGGCGTCAACATGCTCTCGAACATGCGCCTGTGCTCCAACGTGCCGGCTCAGTCGATCGTTCAGACGGCACTCGGTGGCCATCAGTCCGTTAACGACTACATCCGTCCCGGCGGCCGTGTCTACGAGCAGCGCAACTTTGTGTATGAGGCGCTCAACAAGATTGACGGCATCTCGGTGGTTAAGCCGCGTGCGGCGTTCTACATCTTCCCCAAGATGGATGTGAAGAAGTTCAACATCACCGATGACGAACAGTTCGCCCTTGACCTGCTGCACGAGAAGAAGATCCTGATCACGCGTGGCGGCGGCTTCAACTGGGCTGAGCCCGACCACTTCCGTATCGTGTACCTGCCGCGCATGGAAGTACTTAAAGAGTCCCTCGAAGACCTCGCCGACTTCTTCGAACACTACCGCCAAAGCTAGTGGGATAGAAGCTCCGCACTATGAAAAGCTCCCTGCAGTTGTTTTGCTGCAGGGAGCTTTCTTGAATCGGCGGAACTAGATCACCATCCCAGTGCAGTGGTCGATTTCGTGCTGGATGATTTCGGCGGTGTAGCCCGAGAAGTTTTTGATGCGGTGGACGAAGTTCTCGTCCAAATACTCAACCTTAATGCGGCGATAGCGGGTACAGGGACGCTCGCCGGTCAGCGAGAGGCATCCTTCGCTCGTCTGATAGGCATTGACCTGCTCAAGAATTTGAGGGTTGTACATCAGGAGCGCCCTGTTGCCGTCCTTTACGCAGATGATGCGTTTGCGCACACCGATCATGTTGGCGGCGAGCCCCACGCACTCGTGCTCATGCTCGTGGAGTGTATCCAGGAGGTCCTGCCCGGTCGCGGCATCGTCGGGTCCCGCGTCTTCGGAAGGCAGGCGCAAAAAGAACTCGGATTTCATGATGGGCTTAATCATGGCGGGCTCCTCATGTCTTATGCTTTCGTGGACTTTTAATAATAGCGCGGAAGGAAAGCTGTGCGTCCGCGTTACAATCTTTCGATGTTGGACCATGTTGCCAGATTCGTCGTGTACGGCGTCTGGCGTAAGTCTAGGGCTCATTTTTCGCCCTGGACCGTTCCTCTGGGGCGATGCGACTGTCGTTCCAAGAGGAAGGAAATGCATGGGGAGCAAATCTCAGCAACAAGTTCAAGTAACGCCATCGGCCTCTGCGGCGATTCTCGTCGTAATGTATATTGCAGCCTTTGTTGCCGCGTTTAACGAGAACATCATTAACGTGGCGTTGCACGACATTATGGCAGCCTTTTCGGTGAGTGCCACCACGGCACAGTGGCTCGTCTCGGGCTACATGATCGTGACGTCGATTTTTACGGCCATCATGGCCTTCCTGTCCGGCCGTTTCTCGACGCGCAAGCTGCTGTTTTTCGCATGCGGATGCATGGTCGCCGGCGAAGTCCTGTGCCTGGTCGCTCCGTCGTTTAGCGTTTTGCTGCCAAGTCGTATTTTGCAGGCTGCGGGATCGGGCATCTTGTTCCCGCTCATGATGAACGTGGTGCTGTCTTGCGCCCCGCGCGAGAAGCTCGGTTTGTATCTGAGCCTGGGCGGCGCCTGCATTACGCTAGGACCGGCGTTTGGACCCGTGATTAGCGGTCTTATGTGCACGTTATTTGGCTGGAGGGCGGTGTTCGTAGTGCCGCTGGTGGGCGGCATTGTGGTCGCTGCGGCGGGCGTTAAGCTTGTTCAGAATGTCGGAGAGCGCTCGAACACCACGCTTGATATTCTGTCGGTTGTTTTGCTCGCCGCCGGCATTACGGCATTTGTGTATTCCGTAGGCGAGTTCTCGACCAATCTGATTGCCGGCATTGTGGCGCTTTTCGCCGCCATTGTGCTGCTCGGCCTGTTTGCGGCCCGTCAGCTCAAGCTCGAGCATCCGGTGCTTAACGTGCGTCCCATGGCGAGCTTTCGCTTTTGGCCTGCGTGTTTGCTTGTGGTGGTGTCGATGATGACGACGTTCTCGATGAGCGTTTTGTTGCCGCTCTATTTTGAGGGCGCATACGGCATGACCGCACTTATTGCGGGCTTGCTCATTTTGCCGGCGATTGCCTGCAACGCCGTGACCTCGATTGTGGGCGGACGCGTGATGGACGCCCGTGGCGCATGGCCGCTGCTGCCGGTCGGCTTTGCCCTGATTGCCGTGGGACAGATTGCAATCTCGATGACGGCGGCAAGCATGAACATCGGCGTTGTCGTGGCGCTGACCGTTGTGGTGTATGCCGGAGTCGGCCTGGTGCTGAGTCCCTCGCAGACGGCCGGCTTGGAGACGCTGCCTGCCGCTGAGCATCCTCACGGAACGGCATTGCTCAACACGTGGAACATGATTGCCGCATCGTTTGGCCCGTCGCTGTTTATCGGTCTGCTCTCGAGTTCTGCTGCGACCGCCGGCGCCGCTGGCGCTGCGACAGACGTTGCCCAGGCGATTGGATTTGCAGCTGCCGTGCGTGTAGCGGCTGTAATTGCCGTGGTCGGGTTCGTGGCGTCGCTGGTGTACGCTCGTCGCGAGTCACACATGTCGCATTAATGTGTGCACATAGATTCTGCAGCTAGATTGGATGGCGACACCATAAACTAATGGACGTTTTGCCGAGAGGCATGAATGTTTAAAGCGCAAAGAGTGCGCGACGGGCCCCGCGAATGGGGCGATGATGCCCGAGAGGGCCAAGAAGGAGTCTCATGTCTGAGAACGAAGAGATCATGAACGAGACCGAGAACGAGACCATGGCTGCCGAGGTCGAGGCAGTCGAGACCGTGGAGACCGAAGCTGCCGAGGTTGAGGCTGCTGACGAGGTTTCCGCCGAGGAGGAGGCCGAGGTTGTCAAGGCCGCCGTTGATTACGATGACGAAGAGCTGATGGACAAGATGCAGAAGGCCGCCCGCCTGCTGCGTAGCCGTCGCTTTGCTATTTCCAAGGAGGAGGAGGCCAAGGCCGAGCGCATGGCGAACATCGAGCGCGCCATCAAGCTTCTTGACCTCAAGCCCAAGATGGAGCAGAAGGAAATGTCCGACCTGCTGGGCATGCGCCTCCGTGAGCTCGATGGCCTGATGGCCGAGGCCGAGGCTGCCGATCTGGTCGGCCGCATCGACGACGCCGAGGGCGATATGCGCAAGATTGTTGTCTTCGCCGCCGAGGATGCCGCTGAGGGCCTGGTCGAGCTTGCCAACAAGAAGGAGAAGCTCCTGCCCGAGCTTTCTTATGAGGAGGCCACCGAGCTGATGGCCGCTCTCGATAAGGTTATCGCTCCGCTTGTCGCCATGGG
>CALLSB010000163.1:0-6156 GCA_938014225.1 uncultured Collinsella sp.
CCAGAGCGACAATTTGTCATTCAAAAGGCAAGGCATGACCAGAAGGTCTATGCCTCGCCTTTTTCATGCCAACTTGTTCGCTCTGGGTGGCGCTCGCTGGCTTTGCCAAAACATCGATGGCTACGCGGTCCAGGAGGCGGCGAAGTGTTTGGCGTCTCGCTGGTCCTCGGCTTTGCCTGCGGGATCGCTCGACTACCAAACAGCCCGCCGGCACCGGGACCGCATCGTCCAAAAATCACCCGTAAAGGCGCGTTAGCCTAATTAAATCTATCCCTTAAGGAATGTTGCTCGCTGGCGTTGTTTGGAGCGCGGTGGCGATGTGCTTCAAGAGGCGGCGGTGCTGTTGCTTGAATTTTTGCAGTTAAAGAGGCCCGTTTCCCTGGGTTGGGGAAACGGGCCTCTTTTCTTTCTGGGTTTGTGGATTGGCGAAGGTGGTATGCTCTGGCAGCTATTTTGAGTTCCTGATGCGGCGTGTGGCCGTGGCGGTTATTCCGAGTCCTGCGGCGGCGATTCCTGCGAGTGCTATTGCGCTCGGCGCTGCGTCGCCCGTGTTCGCGAGCTTGCCGGCGGTCGTATTTGCCTGCTGGCCGTTGCTCGTGGTCGCTTGCTTGGTGGAGCTCGGTGCGGTGTCTTTGCCGGTCGCGGGCGAGCTGGCGGGCGGTGTCGCCTCGGCGGGTTGCGTTGAGCCGGAGGGAGGCACTGTCTCGGTCGGTTTCGTTATCTCGGGCGAGGTGGCCTTGTCTGCCGCGGCCTTTGCCTCTTCGTATGCCTTGCAGGCGTCGTCATAGGCCGCTTGTGCCTTTTTCAAATCGTCGAGGAGCGCATCTCGCTTGGCTGTCTCTTCGTCGATATCGGTTTGACATTTTTCCGCATTGGCTTCGAACTTCGCGACGACACTTTTCTGGCTTTCGAGCCGGCGTTGGTAGTGGTGAAGATCATCTTCACAAGATTTTTCTCGCCTTTCTGCCGACATGATCTCACTTCGCAACTGCTTAATAGTTTCGTTAGAAGCTCCGTCGCCGATTGCCTTATTTAATTCTGCCTGAAGGCCGCTTGTCCGGTTGTGGGCCGCGTCGTATCTGGCTTGGGCTTCATTGACCTGCGCTTGTAGGTAAAGAAGAGGTCCCCTTGAGTCGTCGGCTTCCTTCAGCATCCTGTCGCGGAGCGATTGCAAATCGGTAATCACATGCTCGATAGTCTCTAATATCTCAGGACCTGCGGCGTCTTTTGCGGCCTCGAGGTTTTTGAGCGCTTCCTGCATGGCTGCATACGCTTTTTCTTTTGCGGCGGCCGCATCTTCCGTCTGCAAGGCAACTGCACCGGTGGGGGAACTGGTTTCTGCCGCGATCGCCGTTACGGGGGCGATTCCCGCGACAAGTGCCGCGGAAAGGGCGATGCCCACGGTTGCGCGTCTTGCTCCTCTTGCGAGAATGTCGTTCATCTCGGCACCTCATTTCAAGGGTCGGCGACTAACTTGGTAGCACTAATGTAAATATACCATGCTAGTTGACCCGACACTGGCTGGGTGTGCGCGTATACCCCTCTGAAAACTGAATCCCGTTAGAAATGACGAGTTGTTTACGCTTCTTTTGGGGTGGCGGTACTATCATGGTTCGAATTGAATGTGGATGATGATAGGGAGCGCCTATACATGATTGAGCTGCTCAGGCGTTTTGGTGGCAAGTTTCGCCGCTATATGGTGATTGGCCCTGCGTGCAAGCTGATCGAAGTGATCTTTGACCTGCTTACGCCGCTCGTGATTGCCCAGATGATCGATAAGGGTATTGGCGCACACGATGTCAACGCCGTTATCCACTACGGCATGGTACTTGGCGCCATGGCTGTGATCGGCATCTCGTTTACGCTTGTCTGCCAAAAGATGGCGGCGCTGACCTCGCAGGGCATGGGCACCGACATTCGCGGCGCGCTCTACGAGCACATCAACAAACTGAGCTATGCCGAACTCGACCGCTTTGGCACGCCGTCGCTTATCACGCGCATTACCAACGACGTCAACCAGGTGCAGCTGGCCGTGGCGCTGGGCGTGCGCATGCTCATCCGCTGGCCCTTCCTGGCGGCGGGCTCCATGTGCGCGGCCCTTGCCATCGACCTTAAGCTCGGCATCATCTTTTTGATCTGCACGCCCGCCATCGGCCTGGTGTTCTGGTTTGTCATGGCGCGCTGCATTCCGTATTACAGGCAGCTGCAGGCAAAGCTCGACCGCATTGCGCTCATTTGCCGCGAGGGGCTTTCGGGCGCCCGCGTGGTTCGCGCCTTTGTGCGCGAGGACCACGAGCGCGAGCGTTTTGCCCAAGCCGCCGATGACCAGGCCAATACCGCCATCGCGGTGGGCAAGCTCTCGTCGATTCTCAACCCCGTCACGTTTTTGGTGATGAACCTGGGCGTGTGCGCCATCCTGTGGGTGGGCGGCATCCAGGTCAACGTGGGCGAGCTCACGCAGGGCCAGGTCATGGCGTTTGTGAACTACATGACGCAGACCCTGACCTCCATCGTGTACGTCGCCAACCTGGTCGTGGTCTTTACCAAGGCGAGCGCCAGCGCGTCGCGTATCAACGAGGTGCTCAATTGCGTGCCGAGCATCACCGACGAGGGCAACCAGCCGGTCGCGCTGCCCCAGGCGCTCGCGACGGACGTCGACGCCCCGGCTCCCGCGCTGAGCTTTGACCATGCGAGCTTCTCGTTTGGCGCCGGCGCGGCCAATGCCGTGAGCGATGTGACCCTGGAACTTTCGTTGGGCAAAACGCTCGGCATTATCGGCGGCACGGGCAGCGGCAAGTCCACACTCGTCTCGCTTATTCCGCGCCTGTACGATGCGAGCACCGGCAGCGTGAGTGTGATGGGCTCCGACGTGCGTGCCTGGCAGCTCGGCCAGCTGCGCCACGTGGTCGCGACCGTTCCGCAGCGCGCGTCGCTGGTGAGCGGCACCATCCGCAGCAACCTGACCTGGCGTGACGAGTCGGCGACCGACGAGGAACTTTGGGCGGCGCTCGATATGGCGCAGGCGAGCGAGTTCGTGCGCAACAAGCCGCAGGGGCTCGACGCCCCGGTCGAGGCGGGCGGCAAGAACTTCAGCGGTGGCCAGCGCCAGCGCCTGACTATCGCGCGTGCCTTGGTGGGTTCGCCTCAGATATTGATCATGGACGACTCCGCCTCGGCGCTCGACTTTAAGACCGACGCGGCGCTTCGCCATGCCATCCGCGAGCGTAGCGTGCGCGGTGCCGCCGAGGGCGGGCTGCCGCTCACGACGGTGATCGTAAGCCAGCGCGTCTCGACCGTGCGCGACGCTGACATGATCTGCGTACTCGACCACGGCTCGGTTGCGGGCCTGGGCACGCACGATGAGCTGTACGCGACCTGCCAGCTCTATCGCGAGATCTGCCAGTCGCAGCTGCGCCGCGAGGAGCTCGAGGGCCGGCAGGGGAGTGCGGCGCCCACGTCCGTCCCAAGTCCCGCGTCCGCCCCGGCTGCCCCGGCATCCACTTGCGCAAAGGAGGGCTGCTAAATGAATCCGTACACTTCCTCCGGTTCGGTCGCCACGATGACGGCCAACGTGTCCGGTAACGATAACCTCAACGACCTGGGCGACGGTCCGCGCCAGCCCGGCGATCCCGAGCGCTATCCCGTGGGTGCGGTGACCCGCCGCCTGCTGGGCTATGTTCGCCCGCATCGCATTTCGTTTGTAGCGTCGTTTGTGAGTGCCGCCGTCTCGGTGATCTTGCAACTCTATACGCCCATTCTCATCGGCGAGGGCATCGACCTTATCGTCGCCGCCGGGCAGGTGGACTTCGACGCGCTGCTGCCGCTTGTTACCAAACTCGCGCTCGTCGTGGTGGGGGCCGCGGCCTTCCAGTGGCTACAGGGCTATTGCGTTAACCGCCTGTCCTACGAAACGGTGCGCGACATGCGCGTGGAGGCGAGCGATAAGCTCAGCCGTATGCCGCTCAGCTTTATCGACAGCCATGCCCACGGCGACCTTATGAGCCGCGTGGTCAACGACGTCGATCAGGTGGGCGACGGTCTGCTGCAGGGCTTTACGCAGCTCTTCACCGGTGTTATCACCATCGTGGGCACGCTCGCGTTTATGCTCTCCATTAACCTGACCATGACGCTCGTGGTGGTACTCGTCACGCCGCTTTCCATTTTTGCAGCTGGTGCTATTGCCAAGCTTTCCAACAAAAGCTTTACGGCACAGCAGCGTATTCAAGGGCAGCTCGGCGGTCATATCGAGGAGTACGTAGGCGAGCAGAAGCTTGTCGACGCCTTTGCCTATGGCCCCAACGCTCAGCAGCGCTTCGATGCCCTCAATGCCGAGCTCTACACCGCGGGCGAGCGCGCGCAGTTTATGGGTTCGCTCTCCAACCCCGGCACACGCTTTATCAATAACATCATCTATGCCGTGGTCGCTGTGATCGGCTGCGTGGGCGTGATCACGGGCGTGCCGGCGGCGCTTACGGTGGGCGGCGTGCAGATTTTCCTGTCCTATGCTAACCAGTACACCAAGCCGTTCAACGAGGTCACCAACGTCATTACGCAGATCCAGACGGCGTATGCCTCGGCGCGCCGTATGTTTGCGCTGCTCGATGCGCGCGAGCAGGAGCCCGATGCGCCAGATGCCGTGGAACTTGCCGCACCGCAGGGCGAGGTCGCCCTTGAGCATGTGGACTTTAGCTACGTGCCCGACCGCAGGCTGCTGCAGGACATCTGCATCGAGGCTAAGCCCGGCATGCGCTTTGCCCTGGTCGGTCCTACGGGCTGTGGCAAGACGACGCTCATCAATTTGCTACTGCGTTTTTACGATATCGATGCCGGTCGCATTGCGGTCGATGGCCGTTCCTCGCGTGACTACACGCGCGCAAGCCTGCGCCGCGCCTTTGGCATGGTGCTGCAGGACACTTGGCTGTTCGAGGGCACGGTGGCGGACAACATCGCTTACGGTTGCCCAGGAGCTACGCGCGAGCAGGTTGTCGAAGCCGCCAAGCGCGCGCACGCGCACAAGTTTATCGTGCAGTTGCCAGGCGGCTACGATACGGTCATCGGCGAGGACGGCGGCACGTTTAGCCAGGGTCAAAAACAGCTGCTGTGCATCGCGCGCGTCATGCTCACCGACCCGGCGATTCTGCTGCTGGACGAGGCCACGTCGAGCATCGATACCCGCACCGAGCTGCAGGTGCAGGCGGCATTCGACGAGCTTATGGCCGGCCGTACGAGCTTTGTCGTGGCGCACCGCCTGAGCACCGTCCGCAACGCCGACTGCATTCTGGTGATGCGCGACGGGCAGATTATCGAGCACGGCACGCACGACGAGCTGCTAGCGGCAGGCGGCTTCTACGCCGAACTCTACCGCAGCCAATTTGCCCAGTAGGGGTTACCGATTAGCGGCAGATGGTTTACATCTGCGTTGTTAGTACTAAGATATTCATCTAATAAATTGCATTAGTGGCTTTAGTTTTGGGGGAAACGAGGCAACGTGACTATGACGTGCTCTTTGGTGGTCAACAGCAAGAGCGGTAATACCAGGATGGTTTCGGGCGCGATCAAGCGCGCTCTGCAGGCTGCGGGCGTTGAGTTTGTCCATGCCGCGGCGTTGAGCGACGATGCGGATGCAGATCAGGTTGCGCTCGAGGCGCAGGGCGCCTGCGCGGCCGACACGGTGCTCGTCGGTTTTTGGTGCGACAAGGGCGCGTGCACGACTTCGGTCGCGACGTTGCTCTCCGCCCTGCACGGCAAGCGCGTCTTCCTGTTTGGCACCTGCGGTTTTGGCGCCGACCAGAGCTATTACCAGCAGATTATTGATCGCGTAACTTCTAATTTGGCTGGGGATGCCGAGCTTGCGGGCTGGGCGATGTGCCAGGGCAAGATGGGCCCCGCGGTCAAGCAGCGCTACGAGGCCATGCTCGAGCAAGATTCCGACAATGTCCGCTTTAAGATGCTGCTCGATAACTGGGTCGCCGCAAAGGATCACCCCACCAAGGAAGATCTGGACAACATGGCTGCAGCCGCCAAAAAGGCCGTGCTGGGGGAGTAGCTCCCATCGCTGACGGCGGTCGGTCCATCTTTCTAAATGAAACGTCCTCCCGGGCGTCGGGGCACGAAGTTCCCTGCTCTACAGTCCTGCGCAAGACGAAGGCCACATTA
>CALLSB010000164.1:0-20607 GCA_938014225.1 uncultured Collinsella sp.
GGGCCTGCCGCTCTTTGAGTGCATGGCCGCGGGTGCTCGCGCCTCGGCAGTGACGGTGTCGCGCCTGGGCGCTCAGCAATCGATTCCCACGCGCGCCGAAGTTGAACATTGGTTTGGTTAAACGATAAAGACGGAGAAGCGGAGTAGAACAATGGCAATCAAGAAGCTGATCCTTGATCTGGATATGGGTGTGGACGATGCGATGGCGCTGGCCTATGCCATCGCGAGCCCCGAGGTGGAGCTCGTGGGCATCACCACGTGCTTTGGCAACGTGCGCGTCGAGCAATCGGCGCACAACTGCCTGGCGGTGCTCGATCTGCTGGGTCGCCCCGAGGTTCCGGTGTACCTGGGTGCCGACCGTCCTCTGCAGGCGACTGAGCCCTATACGCCGCCGGCGTCCACCGCGCTCATTCACGGCAAGAACGGCATCGGCGGCGCGAGCGTGCCCGCGTCGCCCTACGAGCCGGTGGGGGCGACCTCGGCCGACGGCAACGCTGCGGTCGATTATCTGATCGATGCCGCGCGCACCTATGGTCCCGATCTGGTCTACGTAGCGACTGGCCCGCTCTCCAACCTGGCGCTCGCCCTGGAGCGCGATGCGGCGGCGATGATGTCCATCGGCCGCGTGGTCGTGATGGGCGGCGCCCTTACCGTGCCCGGCAACGTGAGCGCGGGCGCCGAGGCCAATATGGCGAGCGACCCCGAGGCAGCCGACGCGGTGCTGCGCTCGGGCCGTAAGCTCACCATGGTGGGTCTGGACGTGACGCATCGCGTGGTGCTCACACGCCGCGACATTGCCGGCTGGACGGGCTCGGGCACCATGGCGGGCTGCGCATTTGCGAGCATGGTCGAGCACTACATTGGCTCGTACGAGATGAACGCACCCTACCTGGGTGGTTGTGCGCTGCACGATCCGCTGGCCGTTGCCGTGGCGATCGACCCCACGCTCGTAGGTGCGCTCGGCTGCAACCTGCGTGTCGATCTGCTGGGCGAGTACCGCGGTCGCACCATCTGCGATGAGCGCCGCCTGTCCGATCCGGACAAGAGCGCGCTTGTGGCACTGACTGTGGATGCTCCGCGCTTCCTGTCCGAGTTCAAGACGCGTATGGCCCGTGTCCTTGGCTAAGTTGTCTTTTTGGGACGGGGCTTTTTTGACTGGTATGATTGGTGCGACCATTCGAACCAGCTAAAAGAGCCCCGTCCCAATTTGACTATCGAGAGGATCTGCCATGGAGCGTATCGCCAGCTTTTCCGTTGATCATCTGCTGCTTGAGCCCGGCGTGTATGTGAGCCGCATCGACCGCGATCCGGCGACCGGTGCCGCCGTCACCACGTTTGACCTGCGCCTGACTACGCCCAACAAGGAGCCGGTCATGAACACGGCCGAGTGCCACACCATTGAGCACCTGGGCGCGACGTTCCTTCGCAATAATGCCGAGTGGTCGAGCCGCATTGTCTACTTTGGCCCCATGGGCTGCCGCACGGGCTTTTACCTCGTCGTATTTGGCGAGGTGACGAGCGAGGAGATCCTGCCGCTCGTGCGTGAGCTGTTCGAGTTTGTCGCCGACTTTGAGGGCGATGTCCCCGGTGCCGCTCCCGCGGAGTGCGGCAACTACCTGGACCAGAACCTTCCCATGGCTAACTGGCTCGCGCGCCGTTACC
Source organism: uncultured Collinsella sp. (assembly GCA_938014225.1). GTDB lineage: Bacteria > Actinomycetota > Coriobacteriia > Coriobacteriales > Coriobacteriaceae > Collinsella. Next base: position 1,663 of record CALLSB010000164.1, read on the forward strand.
TCGACCGCGACCTGGCCGATATCGACGAGAAGCACCTGCACTATCAGCAGGCATAAGGGCTTTATCGCCCAAAACGCGCGCATTGGGCGCCTTCGCTTATGCGGGGGCGCCTTTTTGTTGATTGGTCTGGACGAGCGTTCAAAATCGCTCATGTTTGTTCTAGAATGTTCGTATAGTCACATTTACGAACAGGAGTGAACATGCATATCTACTCTGTCAACGATCCCGAGTTCAAATCCTATGGCAACGTTTGGGATAACGTTTCGTCCGAGCTCACGTCGCCCGTGCTCGAGGCGCTCTCTGCCACGCCCATTCCCGAGGGCAGCAAGTACGTAGCAAGCGCGCCGGAGCTCGAGGACGTCAAGGATGCCAACAAGCTTGGCTTTCTCATGTTTGGTGGCCGTCCGTTCCAGCTGGGCTGGTGCAACGGCCACAACACGCGTCTCAACTGCCTGGAGTACCACCGCGCGAGCGAGTTCAACCTGGGCGCGCGCGACTTTATCCTGCTCGTGGCGCATCGCTGGGAGATCGAGGACGGCAAGCTCGACACCGCATGCGTTAAGGCGTTCCGCGTGCCGGCGGGTACGGTCGTCGAAGTCTTCAACACCACGCTCCACTACACGCCCTGCATGGTCGACGACGGCGGCTTCCAAGTGATGGTGGCGCTTCCCGCCGGCACCAACGGCCCGCGCCCCGAGGTCGCGGCCGACATGCCTGCGGCCGGCGACAGCTACTGCTACTGGAAGGCCGACAAGTGGGTCCTCTGCCATGCTGACAGCCCCAAGGCAGCCGAGGGCGGCTACGTAGGTCTTATCGGCAAAAATATCGACATCACCGTGGACTAGCGCATCGTCCCAAACCACCACAAAGGTGCCTGTCCCCTTTGCGGTGGTTTGGGGCGGGCGGATATCGGGAAGTGCCAGACGGGGGAGGCTGCCGGGCGCCTTGCCGTCTGCGGATTTTGGGACATGCGGCCCGCTTTTTCGACCCATCTGTCGGTACACTAAAAGCACTATGGGTACCCGCGAGCGACATATCGGCCACGCGGCCGCCCGGACCGCACCGGCTGCGGATCCCAGGGGTGGCAGGCTCTTCGCCATGCCGAGATTCCTTGTTGGCATAACACATCAGGTGTACCGCCACCGCGTCTTTGCTATCGCCGGCGCCATCACCGCGCTGTTCCTCATGCTTTTGGCAGTCTTGCCGGCGCTGTTCGCCTTCGACCCCAAACTTTCTAACGCCGTGCCCGCCTATAGCGAGGTGTCCGAAGAGGTCGTGGATGCGCTCGTCCATTCGAGCTCTCTCCCGCTGCTTGTCGCCGCAATTGTATTTTCAATTTGGGGCGTATCGGTCTATCTGCGCTGTTTGGACTATGTGTTGCGCCGCCGCCTTGTTGCCGTCGCCACCATCTGCGCCCTGTGGATGATCGAAGTCATTCTCAAGTACAAGTCGTTCACGCCGTTCTATGCCACCGTGCTGTGGTACCTGTACTACGTGCCCATGACGCTCATTCCGCTGCTCTACCAGTTGTGTGGTTTGCGCCTTGCGGGTCTGGAGCAACACCGCCTGGGTCGCCGCTACTGCGCTGCGCTGTGGATTGTGGCTATCCTGCTTATCGGATTTGTGCTCACCAACGATTTTCACCAGCAGGTCTTCCACTTTGACCGTACAAGCGACACCTGGAGTAACGATTACACGTACGGCTGGGGTTATTTCGCCGTCCTCGTGTGGACGGCCTTTAACTTTGTGGCCTTTTTTATCCTGGTGGGCCGGTCCTCGTCCTTTCGCATCCAACGTTTCTCGGGCACGGCGGTGCTCGTGCTGCTGGCCGGCGCGTTCTTTGCCATCTCATATGCGTTGCGCGTGCCCTGGGCATGGAGGCTCAACTTCTCGCTCATCTATTGCGTCTTGTGCGTGGTGGCGATGGAAATCTGTCTCGATTGCGGTGTCATTCCGTCATATCACGACATCGCCGGCATCTTCGACACCTTGCCGCTTGACCTCAAAGTTCTAACGCGCGACCTGCAGGAAGTCTATGCCACGCCGGTGTCGAAGCCAATGCCGGCGGGCGTGTGCGAAGAGCTGCGAGCCCAGGAACACGGGCATGCCCATGCCTTTGCCGTGGAGTCCAATCCCGATGTAATGTACCGTGCCTTTCCACTGCTGGGCGGATCGGCCCTGCTTGCCCAAGACGTGTCGGATCTCAACGAGCTTAACCGTGAACTGGCACATCGTCGTATGGAGCTGCAGCGTCAAAATGAGCTGCTCGCCGCCGACTACGACCTTAAGACGCACCTGGCAGACCAAGAGGCCGAGACCTTGCTGGTCCAAGACGTGGACCAGGCGCTTGCCCGCGCGCTCGAAGGGATGTACGACCTGCTGAGCTCGCTGCCGCCGTTGACCGATGAATCGTCTTCGCACGAGCGTTACCGCATGCTGCAGCGCGCCAAGATGCTCGTCGCCTATTGCAAGCGCAAGGGGTCGCTCACGTTGGCACAGCACGGGGAGAGCGGTTTTGATCGCGACCGCATTCAGCTCATTGCCAACGAGCTCGCAAGCGACCTGCGCACCATCGATATCGATTGCGCCTCGATTATCGCCATACGGCGCCCGTTGCACGCCAGTACGGTAAGCGCCCTGTACGACTGCGTGTATGACTTTGCGTTTTTTGCCTACACCACCGACCATCCGGCGCTTATGTATCACTTGGGCGACCATGACCGATGCAGTGTCGAGCTGCGCGCCACGCTTTTTTCCAACGATGATGCAGATCTTTCGCAGACGCCCGCTGCGCAAGAGCTCGAAAGCGCTCTGCAAGGGCGCAACGTGGCATACCGCCTTGAGGGCGAGTCCGGCCAGCTGCGCATGATCGTCTTGATGCCGAGGGCGGGTGAGTGACGATGCAGATTTCGCTCATTCTTCCCCAAATCGTTGCGCTCGATGTTGTCTTTGCCCTGGCTGCGTGTCTGCAGACGATCCACGTCCCGCTCATCGCATCGCGCCGCTCGTCCTATAACCGTAAGGTGATTTGTGCCTACGAGGCGAGCCTTGTGCTTCACCTAGTTATTTCGGCGCTCATCTTGTTCGCGTCGTCTGGCTCATATCTGGTGGCGCCGCTTGACGTTGGCGCCAGGGCAATGGGCGGAGCGTTGTGGCTCAATGCCGTGATCTTTGCCTACGGCGTGGTACTTATGGTGCGCTATCGTCGCCCCGTCATGCTGGTCGAGCTGCTGCTTGTTGTCGCCGTTACACCGCCGGTGGTTTTTGCCATGGGCTCGGCGTGGACCGTTGTCCTTATCGCAGAGGGAGCGTTTTTCCTGTTCCGTTCCATCGCGGCGCTCTTGATGGACGTCCGTAACCGCCAGGAGGATATCACCGCGTTCTCGACGATCGAAACCATCAACGTGATTCCCGTGGGCATCCTGTATCTGGACCCGAGGGGCCGTCCGCTGCTCATGAACCGCTGCATGCGAAAAAACCTGGTGGAGCTTCATATGCCCACCGACCTAGGTGATATGAGCGGAACATGGAACGACCTGCGCAAACTCAGCATGCAAATGCCCGAAAGCAGCCAGAACCGCGTGCGGATTAATCTGGACCGCTTTGGTGAGGCGCGGGCGGTGGTCGAGGTTTCTCCCGCCGAGATTCGCTTGTTCGTGCACGATGACGTTATGGTTTCGGGCCGCCTCTTCGAGCGCATTATCGGTCTGGATGTAACAGAGTATGCGCATGCCCATGATCGCCTAGCGCAAGCCAACCACCTGCTTGAGCTTGCGGGCCAAGAGCTCCAAGCCCAGATCGAAGAAGTCAAAAAAGTTGCTGACAATACGGCCTATCTGCGTATGCGCGCTCGCGTGCACGACGTGATCGGGCAGCGCCTGTCCATTCTCCATCGTTATCTGGAGGAAGGGCGCCTGGATGACGAGTCACTCGAGCAGATCGACCCGCTGCTGCGCTCAATCGCTGCCGATCTGCGCAGCGGGGGCGACACCGAACCGGCAGAGCAATTGGGCGATATCGTCCATGCCTTTGGCCTGGTGAGCGTGCAGATCGATGTGGAGGGCGAGCTGCCAAACGACGCGCGTGTCGCCGCAGCATTTTTGCAGATTATCCGCGAAGCCTCGACCAATGCCACCAAGCATGCACAGGCCCATCAGGTCCATGTGCGCCTGTGGCAGGAGGGGGCGGAAGACGGCGCTGTTGCGCGGATGGTCGTTTCTAACGACGGCGCGCCTGCACCCGTATCGTATCGCGAGGGAACGGGTATCCCAGGTATGAGGCATGTCGCACAGAATCTGGGCGGCAGCCTGGAAGTCCACACCGCCCCGCCCTTCACGCTTACGGTGTCCATCCCGCTCGCCTCCAGCGCCACGGTCCAAAGGAGAAGTTCATGATTCGCGTGTTAATCGTCGAAGACCAGGCTATCTTGCGCGAGAGCCTCGCGCGCTCCGTCGGTGACCAGCCCGACATGACGGTTGTTGCCGCGATCGCCGACGCCTCGGATGCCTTGGACGTTGTGCTTAAGGAGCGCCCGGACATGATACTGATGGACGTATGTACCGAGCATGATTCCAACGGCATCGTGGCGGCGGCGCGCATCAAAGAACAACTGCCCGAGTGCCGCGTCATTATCATGACGGGTATGCCCGAAATCACCTTTGTGGACCAGGCGCGCGAGGCGGGCGTCGACAGCTTTGTGTACAAGAACGTTGGTATCGACGAGCTATTCGCCGTGATGCGCTCCACGCTGGCGGGTTACTGCACGTTTCCCAAGCCGCCCGAGAGCATCTTCTCGGGCACGGCGGCCCTCGACGATGTCGAGCTGTCGATCTTGCGCCTTGCCTGCGAGGGTAAAAGCCGCCGCGAGATCGCGGCCGAGCTGTTTATGAGCGAGGGCACCATCAAACGCCGCATCTCGGAGATTCTCAATAAGACCGGCTACGACAACATCATGCGCTTGGCCGTGCGCGCAGTAACGGAGGGCAGCATCGTTCCCAACATGGAGCGCTAGCGCTCGTTACGCATCGGCATAAAGCGGCGGGGCCGCAGGATCAACTCCTGCGGCCCCGCCTGGTGTGCGCGGATGTGTCCGCCAATCCGCGGCTGTCGTGGTCTGCCGCTACGCGATGGTCGCGGTGTAGGAGGCGACGTCCTCGTAGGAATCGGTCAGGTAGGCGTCGATGCCGATGGTCGTATTGACGAGGTCATCAAGGCTATCGAGCGTGCCCTTCGAGAAGGTGAATTCCTCGGTGGCGTTGGTACCGGGCATCAGGTGAGCCGAGAACCAGGGTTCCTTCATGGTGCCGTTGACGTTGGTCTTGCCGGAAGGAGCGTAGAAGGTCAGGTCCTTGTCGCTCTTGTTGGTGATGTTGACGACAAAGCCGATGTCGCCCCAGTCGTCCTTGAACTTCTCGGTGATGGTGATGGTGCACAGATCGTCATCGGCGACGGTGACGGCGGGGGAGATTTCGACGCTCTGGACATCGTCGTCTTCGACGGCCTCATCGATCTCCTCTTCCTTCTCGGCCGCCTCGCGATCCTTCTTCACCGTACCGGACAGGTCCTTGTCGGACTTGGTAAAGACAAGATTGCCATCATCTTCTTCGAGGATGAGTTTTCCGTCCTTGAGCTTCATGTCATGCGACTCGTCTTCGGCGGTGATGGTTACGGTGGTGGCGTCCTTTGCCTCCCATTTAAGGTCGACGACTTCAAGGAACAGGTCGAGGGCGCCTGTACCGTCCTCATCGAGAATCAGGATGCAGTGGACACCCCAATCCTCGAGCATCTTCATGTACTCATCGGTCAGCTCTTCGCCCTCCATGGTTCCACCCGAGAGTTCCCAGCTGCCGACGAAGTTGGCCTTGGGGTCCTTGCCGCCGCCGCTGCAGCCCGTCAGGGCAAAGGCAAGCGCCAGGACGCATGTCAGAAATGCGAGTACGGACTTTTTGAACGTTGTCTTCATGGTGTCCTCCCTCATCGAACGAAACCCATAGAAGCAAATGCGGGGGTGGCGGACCTCCCCGCCAATTACCAGATAAAGGGGTTAGGGCCGGGGCGTTCCGCAGTTGCTGCAGAACTTGCCGCCGTTTTCGCTGCCGCAGTTGGGGCAGAACCACTTGGCCGGTGCCGGGGCGGGCGCGGGACTGCCGCACTCGGAGCAGAACTTGCCGGTGTTGGTGGCGCCGCAGCTGCAGGTCCATGTGCCGGCCGCAGGTGCGGCGGCAGGAGCCGGGGCGGGTGCCGGAGCCGGCTGCGGGGCGGCCTGCTGCTGTGCCTGGCAGGCGGCGAACAGCTGGCTGGCATTCATGCCGCCCATGCCACCTGCCATGCCCATGCCCATAAAGCCTGCCATCGCGCCGTTGGGGTTGGCGGCTGCTGCGCGCATCGCATCGCTCTGGGCGCTGGCGATGTTGGCGGCTGCCATGGTGGGATCGCGCATGACCGCGGCCTTCTGCAGGTCCTTGATCATTTGCTCGTCCTCTTGCGAGGCGGCGATGGAGTTGACGCCAAAGCTCACGATCTCGACGCCGCGCAGGTCGCGCCAGTCGGCCGAGAGGACCTCGTTGAGCGCGCGGGCGAGCTCGGTGGTGTGGCCGGGGATGGCGCTGTAGCGGATACCCATCTCCGAGATCTTGGCAAAGGCGGGCTGCAGAGCGGTGAGCAGCTCGGACTTAAGCTGGCTGTCGATCTTATCGCGCGTGTAGCTATCGGTCACGTTGCCGCACACATTGGTGTAGAACAGCAGCGGGTTGGTGATACGGTACGAATACTCGCCGTTGCAGCGCACGGAGATGTCGACGTCCAGGCCAATGTTGTTATCGACCACGCGGAAGGGCACGGGCGAGGCGGTGCCGTACTTGTTGCCGATGATCTCCTTGGTGTTGATGAAGTAGACGCGCTGGTCCTTGCCCGCGTCGCCGCCAAAGGTAAAGCGGCTGCCGATATTGGCGAAGGTCTCCTTGATGGAGTCGCCCAGGTTGCCGCTAAAGACGCTCGGCTCGCTGCCGGTATCGAAGACGAACTCACCGGGCTCCAGCGCGACTTCGATGATCTTGCCGTTTTGCACCACGAGCATGCCCTGGCCGTCGTTGACGGCGATGACCGAGCCGTTGGAGATGACGTTGTCCTCGCCGCGCGTGTTGGAGCTGCGGCCACCGGTGCGTTTGCTGCCCTTGCAGGCCAAGACGTCAGCAGGCATCGATTCGCAATAGATAAATTCCTTCCACTGGTCGGCCATGACGCCGCCGGCAGCTCCCAATCCAGCTTTCAAGAGTCCCATGGTAATCTTCCTTTCTCGTCAAAGGCCGGGTGGTATTGGTTGGATTGCTTAGTCGTCCTTGTCGTCTTTCATGACAACGGTGGTCTCGGTGTGGCTGAAGGTGTCGTGCTTCTCGGTCAGGTCGAGCTCGCCGCAGTACTCGTCGGCGTGGGTGGCCTCGTTGGCCGTCTTGAGCTGGCCTACCAGTAGCACGTCTCCGATAATCACGATGATCAGCGGCGCGATGACGTTGATGAGGATGCCCTCGATATCAAAGGTGAGGTAATCCGGATCGAAGGCGTATTCCCCCATAAAGAGAATCTGGGAGAGGATAAATCCGATCACGAAGAACAGCACCGAGGCGATGGCGAGCTTGGGCTTGGAGCAGGGGAGCTCGCCGACCAAGCGGCCGGTCTGGCCGTTCATGGCAAACAGGTAGCTCTTGCCGTTCCACGAGGTGGAGAGCATCCAGACGGGGAACAGGGCGTAGTCGCTGTCTTCCCAGGTGTAGTCGAGCTGCTTGCTTTCGACCGTAGCATCGTCGTATTCGTCGACGACGGTCTCGCGCAGGGCCGAGATCGTGCTTTCTTCCATACGGCGCTCGGCGCGCGCCTTGCAGGTCTCGCAGTCCTCGTCGTAACGGTTGGCGATGTAGCCGGGCATATATGCGACCGAGAACGGACGCAGTGCGCCGTAGTCAAACGGCTCGATGGCGTCCATGTGGCCGTCGGGCATCTTGGACGATCCGTCGACGGGCACGCGCTTAAACGAGATATTGCCCTTGCGATAGGCATCGTAGTGGTCGGTGGTCGTGACGGTGCGGTCGGATTCCTCGGTCACGGTCTCGTTGGTCGCGTCAAAGTACACTTCGCCGTCAACGCGGGCACCGTAGAGCCAAAACGGCACGTAGACACCTTGGACCTCGTCGATGTGGTTGCCGGTGACAAAGCTCTTGGGCAGCAAGATCTTGCCCTTGTAGTGTTCCTTGAGTGCGGCCGTGACGTCATCGCGCCCGAGCTTAAATGGAATCACCAGGTCGGGCGAGAAGTCGCCCGAAAGCTGACCGGGCGCTACGGCGGAGTTGCCGCAGTACGGGCAGGTGGTGACAGCGACGGTGCCGTCGGACACGAGCTCGGCGCCGCACGACGAGCAGATGTAACCGGCGTTTTGAGCCAGCTCCTGCACGGCATCGTCGACAGCAGGCTTGGGGGCCGCGGCTGCGGCATCGGCTTTGGCATCTGCCTTGTCCTGGCGCTCGCGATAGAGGGCCTCGACTTCTTCGACTTCAAAGCGCGAGTCACAGTAGTCGCAGACGAGCTTTTGCTCGGCGCTTGCAAAATGCAAGGGGCCACCGCAGGCAGGGCACTGATAGTTAACGCTCTCGAAGGCCATGATCGGTCCTTTCGCTGCCGGAGGCTATGCGCCGATGGCGCCGCCGCAGTATTCGCAGCGCCCACTGGCATCGGGAATGGTGGTGGCTCCGCAGAAGGGGCAGGTCACCGCGGTCTTGGGGGCCTTGGCGGCCACGACGCTGTCGCGCGTCTCCTGGCGCAGCTGCACCAGCGCGTCGCGGACCTCGGTTGCCTGGCGCTTGGCCTCGCGGTATTCGATGGAGCCGCGCTGATCGATGGTGGAGTCGTTCACGCGCAGGTTGATCTCGGTAAAGTACGGCGTGTTGACGTGGATGGTCAGGTTAAAGTCGTAATCCAGGTCGTAGCGCGGCGGGTTGTAGCTCTCGCGCTCGCCGTCCTTGGTCTCGCGATAGATCTCGGTGCGATGCTCGTCGATATCCATATCGCAGCCGAGTACCTGCGAGAACTCGATGATGTCGGGATTGGCGTCGCGCCAGCGGCTCTGCGAAGTGATGATCAACAGGCCCGCGTCCTCATCGAGCATAATATTGGTGCGCCCGGCAGAAAGCGTGCGCGTGGGGTTGAACGAAGACAGGCGCTCGGCGTTGGCCTCGCGGTAGGCGAGTTGCTCACGGATATCGTCCGCGGTGCTGGAGCGATAGCCGTGAAAGTAGGGGGAGAGCTTGCCGGCGCACTCTTTGCACAGGTAGCCTTCATTGATTTTTGTCTTACCTAGAAGTCCCAGCTCGGTACCGCAAATCGCGCACTCTTTCTTCTCGAACATCTTGTCAAAGAAGCCCATGGCTGCCTCCCATCAACTGGTAGCGTGTGTCACTTTTGATGATGGGGGAGTGCGCGATCCTTCGCGATACCCAGACGGCTCAAGGAGTCTCCACAACTGGGACACATGGCCCATTTTTGATTAGTCGTTGGGGACGTTCTTCGGCCACTCATTGGGGACGTACTTAAATGAGTGGCAGCTGGAGACACTCCTTGCCGAGCTAGAGATCGCGCGTGTCCCTTCTGGTCCATGCGGCTCAAAATCGCGGCGTGATGTGGACGGCTGGGGTCGAATTGGCAGCATTTCGAGCCTGGCTTCGATATTGAGACTGGTTCTTTATTAAAATAGATTTCCAGACAATTGAACGGCTGGGGGTTAACCATGAGGGGCATGGGAGACACAACCGCATATTTGCGTCGGGGCATTCGGGAGATTATATGCCTGGCGCTGTTCTTCTTCACGTTTTTGGCGTGCGAGTATCTTTTTGATGTGCGCATGGCCGAGTTCGTGTCTCCGAACGAGGTCGTTATTTATGAGAGCCTTGTCATCGGCGCGAGCGTGATTGGCTTTTTTGTGCGTCCCATTCTGTACTATCGCCGTCCCCATGCTATCGACGCAACGAGTGACGTCACGGGCGTTTTGCTGGTGGCGGCATTGCTGCTGTTGATTATGGCGGTTCAGGTTGAGGTGGTAATTGCCGGCGGTTTGGTGGCGTGCTGCGCGCTGGGCTACTGCGGATCGACTGCCCATGCAAACTTTGCGCGGCGCTTTGCACGGACGCCCTGCTTGGCGCGTGCGGCTGCACTTTCCTACGCCATGGGCGTTCTGGTGCAGGTGCTCAACCACATGGTGATGCCTGCCGGCATTCCTCAGCAGGCTGTTCTGGTCGTCTGCGCGATCGCGCAGGTGGCGTTGCTCCACGGTGCCCGACGCGCCAAGCTGCGCGACGAGTCCAATCCCAACTTTGAACCCAGTGCTGCCGGGCTTTCGGTAGATGCTCTGGAATATGGCGCCAAGTGGCATGACGATCCCGAGGCAAAGGCGGCATTCCGTCGCGCCGTAGTTCGCCTGACCGTGGCGACGGCGTATCTTTCCGGCGTATTCGCCGCTCTCAACGCGGGCTTCACGACCCTGCATGCTGTCGGAGCCGTCGATTTGGGCGATTGGCCGCGCCTGCTGCTTGTCGTGAGCTCGTTGGTCGCTGGCGCACTATTTGACCTGCACGGCCGCTCGTATATGAATATCGGCATGACATGTGCCGCCATACTGTCCACGCTTTCGTTCTTTGTGCTCATCGTCGATGGCAATGGCGGCAACGAGCTTGCTGCCACGATCATCTTTTATCTGGGCTCGGGCTTTTTCGTGGTGTTCTTTACCACAAAATATGCCGCCGTCTCGCTCTATGCGCGCTGGTCATATTTTTGGCCGTGCATGGGTCGCGTCGTCAACAACGTGTGCTCGATGTTCGTGACGGCGCCGGCAGTGGCGATTATCTCGAGTCAAAATGTGCTGGCTGCGGTCGGTGCGGCGCTCGTGATGTTTGTGGGCATTGCGATTACGCTGCTGGGGCAGTTGGGGCAACGAGCCGATGATGCCGCGATGCGGGACGGACTGCCGCTTGCCACCGACGATCTTGGTGGGGATCTTGCGCCCACATGCTCCGACCCCGAGCCCGTGGAGACAGCGGAGCTCACGTCCGATGAACGCCTTGATGCCTTCGTCGCCACCTTTGGGCTTACAGAGGGCGAGCGCGATATTCTTGAGGTCTTGGTCGTTTCGGACCAGAGCGTTCAGGACATCGCCACAACGCTCTTTCTTTCGCGCTCCACGCTCTATCGCCACATTTCCTCGATCAACAAAAAGGCCGGTACCGCCTCGCGCGTGGCCCTCATCAACTTTTTCTGGTCCTGGACACCCAAGGACTAGCTAACCTCCCAATAAGTTGCGGTGGAATAGTCCCTAAATTAAAGTCACGGGGCTTTAAACAGGAACTATTTCACCGCAACTGCTGGGGGGATAGACTGCGGCGGCGGCAGAGGCAGCGGCAGCGGCGTTGGCAGCTGTGGTAGTGGCAACGGCAGCTGGCAGGGTGTTTTCCGTCTACTTGCTACAGCAGCTCGCCGTGGCGGGCAATGTAGCGGCACTTTGCCAGCTGGGTGAGCGCGATATAGGCGGTAACGATGCCAATGAGCAGCCCAAAAAAGCTCGTGGGCAGCGGCATGAGGCCGAGCACATCGGCGATGGGGCTTGCCGGCAGCCAGGTGACGAGCGCCAGGCCCAGCACGGTAAGAACGCACAATGCGGGCGCGGCGCGGTCGCGCGGGCTCGGCAGATGCGGGGAGCGCAACATGTGGACCACGAGTGTCTGCGACCACATGGACTCGACAAACCAGCCGCTCTGGAAGAGCGCAGCAAAGGTCGCCATACCCGCGACGTCGCCCGCGGCGGCAAGCTCGGACCAGCTTGCGTCCACGGCGGCGGGGCACACGACAAAGAAGAGCGCGGCGAAGGTCACGATGTCAAACAGCGAGCTCACGGGGCCCAGCTCGAGCATAAAGCCCTTGATGGACGCGGCGTCCCAGGCGCGCGGGCGGGCAGTCCAGGCGTCATCGACGGTGTCCCACGGCAGTGCGATGCACACGATCTCGTAGACCAGCGACAGCAGTACCAGCTGCAGGGCGCTCATGGGCAAAAACGGCAAGAACAGGCTCGCGACGGTCACGGACAGCACATTGCCAAAGTTGGAGCTCACCGTGGTCTTGAGGTACTTGAGCAGGTTGCCGTAAGTGCGGCGGCCTTCGATGATGCCGCGCTCGAGCACGCCCAGGTCCTTCTGAAGCAAGATGATATCGGCGGATTCCTTGGCAATATCGACGGCCGAATCGACCGAGATGCCGCAATCGCTCGCACGCATGGCGGCGGCGTCGTTGATGCCGTCGCCCATAAAGCCCACGGTGTGGCCGAGCATCTCGCGCATGACACGTACCAGGCGCGCCTTCTGCAGCGGCGAGAGCTTGGCGAAGAGGTGGGTTTTCTCGGCGCGCTTGGCAAGTTCGGCGTCATCGAGCGCATCGATCTCGGAGCCGAGCAAGACGTTGCTCGCATCGATACCAATCTGCTCGCAGACGGTGGCGGCGACGCGGTCGTTGTCGCCGGTTAGGACCTTGACCGCCACGCCCTTGGCCTCGAGGGTGGCGACGGCGCCCGCGGCACTTGCTTTGGGCGGATCGAGGAAGGCCAAAAAGCCCATCAGCACCATGTCGCACTCGTCGGCGATGCCAAACTCGCCCACGCAGCGCGGATTGGTCTTCTGCGCCACGGCAATTACGCGTAGGCCCTCGGCGTTAAGTCCGGCGATCTGCTTGCGAATCTGGGCGAGCTTCTCGTCGGTGAGCGGCTGAGCGATGCCATCGATCTCGACAAAGGAGCAGATCTCGAGCATTTCCTCGGCAGCGCCCTTGGTAACCATCTGGGTTTTGCCTTGGGCGTCGGCGACAACTACGCTCAGGCGACGGCGCGAGAAATCGAAGGGAACCTCGTCGACCTTGGTGTAGCGGTCGCGCAGGCTCTGGCCCAGCATGGAATCGGGTGCGACGGTCGAGGGTGTCACATCGGCACGGTCGATTACGGCCAGGTCGATAAGATTTTTGAGGCCGGTCTGGAAGAAGCTGTTCAAAAACGCATGGCGCAGCACGCGCGCGTCCTCGTTGCCATCGGTGTTGAGGTAGCGCTCGAGCACGATGCGGTCTTCGGTGAGGGTGCCGGTCTTGTCGCAGCACAGGACGTCCATCGCTCCGAGGTTTTGAATCGCCGGCAGCTCCTTGACGATAACCTGGCGACGGGCGAGGTCCTTGGCGCCCTGCGACAGGCTCGTGGTCACGATGACGGGAAGCATCTGCGGCGTGATGCCCACGGCCACGCTCGTGGCGAACAGCAGCGCGTCGATGACGTTGCCCTTGGTGGCGGCGTTGATGGCAAAGACGGCCGGCGCCATAACGAGCATCAGGCGCACCAGCAGCATGGAGACGCTCGAGACGCCGCGGTCAAACGCGCTCTTTTCGCCGCGCCCGTTGAGCATCTTGGCGATGCCGCCCAGGTAGGTGTCCGAACCGGTGGCAACGACAAGCGCCATGGCGGCGCCGTTTTGCACGGAGGTGCCGGTAAAGACGATGTTCTTGCAGGCAGAGAGTGGCAGTGCGGAGCCGTCGGCGCCCTCGACGACGGTGACGGCGGTGGTCTTCTCGACGGCCTCGCTCTCGCCGGTGAGTGCGGACTCGATCACAAACAGGTCGCGCGCGGTGATGATGCGGGCATCTGCCGGCACCATATCGCCGGCAGAGAGACGGATTACATCGCCGGGGACGAGCTCGTCGAAGGGGATCTCGATGCGCTCGCCGTCGCGCAGGGCGGTGCAAGTGTTGGAGACCAGGTCCTTGAGGGCTTCGGCCGCATTGCCGCTGCGGGCTTCCTGGATAAACTTCATGCCGCCCGATACCAGCAGCATGATGCCGATGACGATGACCGTGGAGGGGTCGCGCTGCGGCTCGGGTGCGGCGAGCACGTCGATGTAGAGCGAGACCAGTGCGAGCGCGGCGAGGATGCCGGCGAAGGGATCGATGAACGCGTCGGCGATGCGGCGGGCGAGCGTTTTGGTCGTTGCCTCGATGGTGTTGGGGCCGACGGCGTTCAGGCGCTCAGTTGCCTGCTCGACGGTGAGGCCGTTTGCCGTGGCGTCAAGCAGTACGAGGGCGTCCTCGGCACTATGGGTGGCGGCGAATATGGTGTTCTTGGACAGGCCGGTATGAGCGGCAGGGCGCGCCGTGCGGCGGCGCTTGGAGATGGCTTCGAGTACCGTGACGGTTTTGAGCATCAGCATAGGGTCCTCCTTGTTGAGGGGAGTTAGCGTACGTGTCGTATTTGCTTCAAAAAACCTAGATGTCGCTCACGTCAAGCTCTTGAGCCCACAAAGGGTGCAGCGCGCTTTGCGGTGGTTTTGGCGATCTGCCGGTGGCGTTTATGCGTGTGCGGAGTCCTCGCGGCGTGCCGAGGGCGACATGCAGGTTTTTCGACTAGGACTGCCTTCCATGGCACACCTCCTAAAGGCTGAGCGCAGCGCACTTTGGGTATCTCGTACCCCTTTTTAATCCGCCCGTATTCTTGATGAGGGGGTTTGACATGTCAACCCCATTGTTCGGAAAACCATTCCCCCTGACAAAGCCTTTACAGAATGCCGTGGCCCCAAAGCGCGCCCGCATCGACGCTTCGCCTGCGCTAAACTGGAAGGCACGTACGCGATTACGAGAGGAGCCCGCATGGAGGCTTACAAGCAAGAGTTCATCAAGTTTATGGTCGAGTCCGACGTCCTTAAGTTCGGCAGCTTTACGCTCAAGAGCGGCCGTCAGTCCCCGTTCTTTATGAACGCCGGCGCTTACGTGACGGGCTATCAGCTCAAGAAGCTGGGCGAGTATTACGCCCAGGCCATCCACGATAACTTTGGCGACGACTTTGATGTGCTGTTTGGACCGGCCTACAAGGGTATTCCGCTGGCCGTCGTGACCGCAATTGCCTACCACGAGCTGTACGGCAAGGAGGTCAAGTACTGCTGCGACCGCAAGGAGGCCAAGGACCACGGTGCCGATAAGGGCAACCTGTTGGGTTATGAGCCCAAGGACGGCGACCGTGTGGTCATGGTCGAGGACGTTACCACCAGCGGCAAGTCCATCGACGAGACCTATCCCAAGGTCAAGGCTGCTGCCGATGTCGAGATCAAGGGCCTGATCGTGTCCCTCAACCGCATGGAGGTCGGCAAGGGCGGTGTGACCACCGCGCAGAAGGAGATCGAGGCCAAGTACGGTTTCCCCGTCGCGAGCATCGTCTCCATGGCCGAGGTCGTCGAGACCCTCTACAACCACGAGATCGACGGCAAGGTTGTCATCGACGACGAGCTCAAGACCGCCATCGACGCCTACTACGAGCAGTACGGAGCACGTTAGTTACGGCGTTTTACCAAACGCCGTAACTGCTCGACGCTGCGCGGGCCGCATTTGGACAATCTGACGTTCAACTTCAAGGGCGCGACCAGAAGGTCAGCGCCCTTTCGTTTCACGTCACCTTGTCTCAAATGCGACCCGCTCGCTGTCCGTTCTCTACCTGCGGCGTCGTCTTGCTCCGAATGCGGCTCGCTCGCTGTCGTTGCCGAAACATCGGCGTTGCCGGACTAGTCATTGGGGACGTTCATAAATGACTACTCAGGAATGAGCGTGGATAATCTCCCGTTTTTGGCCTGTGTGCAGGCTCAAAGTGGGAGATTATCCACGCTCGCTTTAATTTGCCTGGGTTGCGATGCCTATCTAATCGGCTCGGCGTCTTCCCTGAGAATCGAAAGATACTCTTCATACCCGTACTGCCGGTATCTCTGTCTTGACTCGTCGAGCGGACGGAGGATACCCAATTCTTCAAATGATTTGACGAGCGAGCTCGCGGTACTCCTGCCGATATCGAGTTGGGCAGCGATGAATGCGGTGTCGACGATGGGGTGCTCTTCAAGAATGCCCAACAGCCTTTGCCCGTTTGCAGCAGTCCTTCCGAGATTTTCGGTAATGGTTGCTGTGGAACGGTTATGGAGGTCAACAAGGTTTTTTAAAGACCCTACCGAGTCCTTCGCACTTTCGAGAAGACTGTTGCAGAAAAACTCTATCCATTCCTCGTAAGTGCCTCTCTCCCTTACGGATGTGAGTTGCCGGTAGTACTCGCTTCGATTTTTCTTGAACTGGAACGATGGATAGAACAAGCAAGAATGAAGAACGCCATCATTGATGAGCATAAGTGTAATGAGAAGCCTGCCCAGGCGACCGTTTCCGTCTAGGAATGGATGGGCAGTTTCAAATTGGTAATGGACGAGCGCCGCCCGCACAATCGGATCCATTTCGACTTGAGGCTCATTGATAAAGCGTTCGAGGTCCTGGAGCGTGTTACTCAAATTTTCAATGTTTGGAGGGACAAACGATGCGGTTGCAATGGTGCAGCCTGAGGGGCCAATCCAGTTTTGTGAGGAGCGCAGCTCGCCTGGATTCTTCTCCGTTCCGCGCACTCCGTCCAGCAGGACCGCATGAACTTGCCTAAGAAGTCTCGTGCACAAGGGCATCTTTTTGAGCAGTTCTACGCCGCGGTCGACAGCACGGACGTAATTCACGACGTCTGCGACATCTTTATGATGGAGTTGTGTTTGCGATGGACTAAGTAGGTCGTCAAACGTGCACTGGGTTCCCTCAATTTGCGAAGAAAGGAGTGCTTCTTTGCGCACGTACATTGTCAGATACATATCGGCGTTGGGAACAAAGTAGAGCATGCCTTCAAGCTCTCCAAGCTTTCGTGAGCATGCGGAAAGCGTGCGATAGGTTTCCTCGGTGAGGTTTAGCTGCCTCAATGATTGCAAGGGCGTTGGAAAAAACGAATAGTAAGCCAATTTCCCCGATAGATTATTGCGGAGCGTTCCCTGGCCGTTCTCCTCGATTTGCATCGCGCCCTCCATATCTTTAGTGCCGGAAACTCGTTATTAGGCTAATCATATCAATTCTAATAACGAGTTTAAGGATTAAATAGTTATTAGAATTGATGTAAACAATCTAATGACGAGAAGTCGTTATTACTTGACCATGGAGCTCGGCTTGGTACAGGGGGTCATCCAAAATGAACGTGGATAATCTCCTGTTTTTGGCTCGGTGACGGCCTCAAAGTCAAAGTGGAAGATTATCCACGCTCGTTAGTTAAGCGTCCGAAAATCCACACTCGCCAAACCTACCAAAAAGGGACGGGTTTATTTTGGCACGTTTTGGTCGGTATCAGGAAGTGCCAGGGACGGGGCGGCGGCAGGACTCGAGAGCGAAAAGAAGTATCGGGTTTGGTGCGCCCGCTTCTGCCCGTCCCGTGCGCAGACGATACTCGGCTTATCGACCCGCGATGCAAAGGAGATGCTCGTCCCACGAGCACTACCGGGAAAGGCTCGCGATTCGAGTCCCCACCTTAGCATTTGAACCATTTGGCACTATAATTACCGTAGGCATGCGCACAACGTTGCGCTTAATCAAGAGGAGAAAACGTATGGGTCTGTTTGACATGTTCAAGAAGAAGGCTGAGCCCGCGGCTGTCGCTGCTCCGGCCTCCATCTCTGCTTCTGCTGGCGCCGACGTGCTGTGCTCGCCCGTCAAGGGCAAGGTCATCAAGATGGCCGACGTGCCCGATCCCGTCTTTGGTGGCGAGGTTCTGGGCAAGGGCTGTGCCGTGTGGCCCGAGGACGATCTGGTCTACGCTCCCTGCGACGGTAAGGTGACCGTCACCATGGGTCACGCCGTGGGTCTGCAGTCCGATAGCGGCATCGAGGTTCTGGTGCACGTTGGCGTCGATACCGTCAACATGAACGGCGATGGCTTCGAGGGCTTCGTCAAGGCCGACGACGTTGTTAAGGCTGGCCAGCCCATACTCAAGATCGACCGCGCCAAGATCGCCGCTGCCGGTTACAAGGACTGCGTCGTGGTGGCCGTGTCCAACACCGCCGAGTTTGCCGATGTCGAGCTTACCGTCGAGGCCGACTCCGCCGTCGCCGCCGGTGACGCCATCGTCAAGGTCGTCCGCAAGTAAACTGTGGCATCCAAAGGATGTGCAAGGGTGGTCGGGTTTTCCGGCCACCCTTTTTATTGCATCGCGGGGAAGCGTTTTATTGCACGTTGGGCGGGCTTGCAAACCGTTCGGACGCTAAAACGAACCGACCGCGCCTTCGCGTTGCCGAGGGTGTTCATAAGTGGATAGTATGGGCTTACTTATTACAACGTGTGCCGCGTCCGGGAAGCGCGGTGCCGCTCATTGGGAGGAACAACATGAAAAAGAAGCTGCTGCTTGCGCCCCTCATGGCCGTCTTGGTTGCATGCGTGGTCGTACTTTCCGGCTGTGGAGGTCCTTCGGTTGAGGAGCTCATCACCGAGGATCTTACGACACAGTTTGACGAGGTCAAGAACGGTGGCGACGACTTCCTCTCTGGTCTGGAGGAGGCTTCGGGCGACGAGTTCGAGCAGCTGGGTATCGATCCCAAGGAGTACGCCAAGACCTATCTCGAGGGCTTTGACTACAAGATCGGCGACGTGACGGTCGACGAGGACAAGGGTGTCGCGACCGCTGAGGTCTCTATCACCTGCAAGTCTATGAACAAGATCGTCGAGGACTTCTCCACCCAGTATCAGGAGAAGGTCGCTGCGCTTGACACGGTTCCTTCCGATGACGAGCTGTACAAGATGGCCGGTCAGGTTATGGTCGATGTGACCAAGGCCACCGAGCCCAGGAAGACCACGGTTATCTTCAAGTACACCTGCAACGACGACGGCGAGTGGTCTGCCGACGACTCCGTCAACTCCGAGATGATGGATGCAATGCTGAGCTAGGGGGTTACGCGGTAGTTCGTTACGGCGTTTTACCAAACGCCGTAACTGCTCGACGCTGGAAGCCCGCTAGAGCGGCAATCTGCCTTTCAACTTCGGCGGCATGACCAGAAGGTCAATGCCGCC
>CALLSB010000165.1:0-32288 GCA_938014225.1 uncultured Collinsella sp.
GTCGCCGCAATGGGCCCGCTCGGTGGTATCGGTGACGCCCTGTTCTGGCTGACGCTCGTGCCTATCACGGCCGGCATCACCTCCAACATGGCCATCAACGGCAACGCTGCTGCGCCGATCATCTTCCTGGTGATCTTCAACGCCGTCCAGTTCGCTCTGCGCTTCTGGCTCATGAACTGGTCCTACAAGCTTGGCACCAGCGCTATTGACGCTCTGACCGCCAACATGCAGGCCTTCACGCGTGCCGCTTCCATCATGGGCGTCTTCGTCGTCGGTTGCCTGGTCGTCACCATGGGTGGCACCCAGATCAACCTTCAGATCCCCAACGGCACCACCCGTGGCCTCTCCGCTACTACCGTGATCGTCTCCGAGAAGGAGGCCGAGAACTTCACCGGTATGGAGGGCATCGATACCGAGACCGCTGAGGCCGGTACCATCGCCATGACCGATAAGGACGGCAACGCCCTTACCGCTTCCGATGCCGACGGCAACGCTGTCGAGTGCGGCGTCACCGATCTGGGCAACGGCATGGAGTCCGTGACCTACGGCACCGTTACCGAGGATCCGGTCAACTTCTCTGTTGCCGACACCCTCAACACCATCGTCCCGAAGCTCGTCCCGCTTATGCTTACGCTGCTGCTTTACTACATGTTCGCTAAGCACAGCTGGACCCCGACCAAGGGCATTCTCCTGCTCTTCGTCCTTGGCATCCTGGGCGCTGGCCCGCTTGGTCTCTGGCCGAGCATCTGGTAAGGCTCTAGCTTGAGGGGTGTGTCCCTACGCGGCTCACACCCCGACCCCTTAAGCCATGTGTATGTTAAAAGCCGCGCGCTCTTTCGAGCACGCGGCTTTTGTTTTCTTGATGATTCGGGTGTTGCAGACTGATAATGCTTAACACCCTTGGTAGTTAGCCGAATTCGAGCAAAAGGGAGGATAGGATGGCGATCGGAGCGCGTAAGCAACCGCTGTACGATCAGCTGGTCGATATTCTGACCGAAAAGATCGACCATGAATATCGCGCCGGTGACATGATTCCTTCCGAGCGCGAACTTTCGGAGCGCTATGGTCTCTCGCGCACTACGGTACGCCTGGCTCTGCAGGAACTGGAGCGTTTAGGACTGGTGGTTCGGCAGCACGGTCGCGGTACCTTTGTGACCGACCGTTCGGCAAAAGCAACCAATCTTATGCAGTCCTACAGCTTTACCGAGCAGATGCGCGCGATGGGTCGCGACCCCGAGACCACGATTCTCGAGTTTTGCGAGATGGAGGCCGATAAGAATCTGGCCGAGCATATGGGATTGCGTATCGGTGATCGCATTTTTAAGCTTAAACGCCTTCGTTCTGCCGATAACATGCCCATGATGGTCGAACGCAGCTATCTACCGGTTCGTCAATTTCTGTCCCTAAAGCGACCACTGCTGGAGCGTAAGCCGCTTTACGATGTGATTGAGCAAGACTTTCAGCAAAAGATTCGCGTGGCCGAAGAGGAGTTCTATGCGAGCATAGCCCGTCCCACCGACGCCCACCTTTTGGGAATTGTCGAGGGCTCGCCTGTGCTCGATTTGGTCAGGACTACGTATAACGAGTCAAACGAGGTTGTGGAGTATACACTCTCGGTTGCTCGTGCCGATCAGTTTAAATACAAGGTTTACCACCAGCGTAGCAACTAGTGTCCGCATCGTTTCCATATGATGATTCTTTGCATTTAACTGGTTACTACCAGATAACCAACCGAAGTGTATAATTGCACGTCAGAGGATTACTTCTAGAGAGAGGTATTAGAAATGTTCGAGAAGAGTGTCGAGGAGCTCACCGAGCTCGGCGCCCAGATCACCACGGCCGAGATTGCTCAGCAGCCCGAGCTTTGGCGTGATACGCTCAACATCTATCGCGAGAACAAGGAGGCCATCGAGGCCTTCCTGGCCGAGGCTCGCGCTATGGGCGAGGGTCGTCTGTCCGTTGTCTTCACCGGTGCCGGTACGTCCGACTACGTTGGCGATACCTGCGCCCCGTACCTGCGTCACGCTGGCAACACTGATCTCTACGACTTTAAGCCCATCGCCACGACCGACATCGTGAGCGCTCCGCGCGACTTCCTGCGCGCCGAGGATCCCACGCTCGTGGTTTCCTTTGCCCGCTCTGGCAACAGCCCCGAGAGCCTTGCCGCCGTTGCCGTTGCCAAGGAGCTCGTCCACAACGTCAAGTTCCTCAACATCACCTGCGCTCCCGAGGGCAAGCTCGCCGTCGAGTCTGCCGATGATCCCAATGCGTTGACGCTGCTCATTCCGCGCGCCAACGACAAGGGCTTCGCCATGACCGGTTCTTATTCCTGCATGACCCTGCTCTCCACCCTTATTTTCGACACTGCCTCTGACGAGCAGAAGGCCGAGTGGGTCGAGACCATCGCCAAGATGGGCGAGGAGGTTATCGCTCGCGAGTCCGAGGTCGCCGATTACCTCGCTGGCGACTTCAACCGCGTGACCTACTTGGGTTCTGGCTCCTTCGGTGGCCTTGCCCAGGAGAGCCAGCTCAAGATCCTCGAGCTTGCTCACGGTCTGGTCGCTACTTCCTACGACACCTCCATGGGCTATCGTCACGGACCTAAGTCCTTCGTCGACGATAAGACGCTCGTCTTCGTGTTCGTCAACAACGACGCCTACACCCGTCAGTACGACATCGACATCCTCAACGAGATCGGTGGCGACGAGATCGCTCAGCACACCATCGCCGTTCAGCAGGAAGGTGCCACCGTCTATGAGGGTGAGTCCTTCACCTTTAAGGGCTACGAGGCACTTCCCGAGGGCTACCTTGCTCTGCCGTTCGTGATGTTTGCCCAGGCTATCAGCCTGCTCAACTCCGTGCGCGTGGGCAACACGCCCGATACGCCGAGCCCCACCGGCACGGTCAACCGCGTGGTTAAGGGCGTGACGATTCACCCCTTCGCCGCTTAATCGCGTCCCCCTGTAAGGGCGCCCGTCCGCTCATAACGGCGGGCGGGCGCTTTTTGTTTTACGTGAGCTGGGTATAAACATCACTACAGTCAACTGCTTTAGAAGTAAGGAGTGCATATGAGCACGTACGCAATTAAGGCTGACAAGTTCTTCTTGCCGGCAGGCCCGCAACTGGGCGGCTATCTTATGGTCGAGGATGGCGTCTTTGGCGCCTGGCAGGCCGACGAGCCCTCTTGCGAGATTAAGGACTACACGGGATCGTGGATCGCACCGGGTATGGTCGATACTCACATCCATGGCTTCTACAACCACTCAACTACCGATAACGATCCCGAGGGCATCGATATCAGCTCGACCGAGCTCGCCCGTCGCGGCACCACCAGCTGGCTGCCCACGACGTTCACCGATGGCGTCGAGCAGATCAAGGACGCCTGCGCCGCCATCGCTCAGGCGGACGAGGGTCGCGGCCCCGACTTCTGCGGTGCTCGCATTCAGGGCATCTACCTGGAGGGCCCCTTCTTTACCATGAAGCACGTGGGCGCGCAGAACCCCGCTTACCTGATCGATCCCTCCGAGGAGGTCTTCGATCAGTGGCAGGAGGCTGCGGGTGGTCGCATCGTCAAGAGCGCCATGGCGGCCGAGCGCGACGGTGCCGCTGCTTATGCGGCTGCTCTGAATGCCAAGGGTGTGGTGACCAGCATCGGTCACTCCGACGCCACCTACGATGAGTGCATCGCCGCCATCAACGCCGGTGCCAGCTGCTTTACGCATACCTATAACGGTCAGCGCGGGCTGCATCACCGTGAGCCCGGTGTCGTGGGCGCTGCCATGTCCACGCCCGAGACCTACGCCGAGATCATCTGTGACGGCAAGCACGTTAACCCTGCCGCCATCAAGGCGCTGCTGCAGGCAAAGGGCTGGCAACACACGGTGCTCATCACTGACTGCCTGGGCTGCGGCGGCATGCCCGAGGGCAGCTACACCAGCGGCGGCATGGACGTCATCATGAAGGACAACCTGTGCTGGCTCGCCGACGGCAAGAGCATTGCCGGCTCGGTGCTCACGCTTGCCCAGGGCGTCAAGAACATCGTTGACTGGGGCATCGCCAGCGCCGATATCGCCATTCGCATGGCAACCGAGGTGCCGGCACGCTCCGCGCACATCGAGGATAAGTGCGGCAGCATCATGCCGGGTCGCGACGCCGACTTTGTCGTGTTCGACCATGAGCTTACCCTCGTCGAGACGTATGTTGGCGGCCAGAGCGTCGGCAACGCCTTTACCGAGTAACGATAGAAAAAGACGGCGGGCCCGAATCTGCTCGGACCCGCCGTATGGGTTAAACGCTCAAAAGCACCTTCACAGTTACAGCTTGTTAGCGATCTTCTTTGCCGTGCGCTTAACGCCGGCCACCAGGCCTCCTGCAGGATGCTCCTTCTCGTATGCTAGGCGCTTCTCGCGCTTGGCGTACTCTTCGACGATGATGTCGCCATACTCGTCTTCGATCTTGTCGAAGAAGTCGACGGCGCCCTTAATTTCCTCAGCGGTCGGGTGTCCCTTTTGGACACCGCCGGCGAGTTTGAACGGCCCCCACGTATCAAAGCCGGGGCAGCCGTAGACACCCATAAAGATGGCCTGCCTCATGCGGCAGATGCCATCGATATCCTTGCCGTACCACTTGTTTTTGCCACCGTAGGTCATAAGGCCAAACACCTTGTCCTGCGGCTGCAGCACGTTCGTGAGCACGCGTGCCATGTCCTTGTCGATCTCGGAGTAATAGATGCCCGTGGCGACACCGATCAGATGATATTCGTGCAGGTTGGGATACTCGTTTTTGCCGAGTGCCTTGACGTCGAGGGTATCGATCTCGGGGTGTGCCTCGACGATGGCGTCCACGAGCTTTTTCGTATTGCCGTGATGGCGCGAGGCGTAGAGGATGATGGTTCGCATAAGAAGGCCTTTCAGCTGTAATTGCATCAATGTCTGTATGGTACCCCGTTACATGGCTGGGATACCGGACGCATCGATGAACGTGCGGGTTTGTCCTTTGGTTAGGGCCGAGACGGGTACTTGCGAGCAAAAATCAGTTGTTCGAAAGGATGGGCAATGGAATACGCTCTCTCCAACGATTCGATTTCTATTAAGGTGTCCACGGCTGGTGGTTCGTTTACCTCGATCGAGGCCGGAGGTCGCGAGTATCTGTGGCAGGGCGATCCCGCCGTGTGGTCCGGCCAGGCACCGATTTGCTTCCCGATTTGCGGAGGCTTGCGCGATAACAACGCCATGACGTTTGCCGGGCATCATGTAAAGCTCGCTCGCCATGGGTTTGCGCGCAAACAGGAGTGGAAGCTGCTGAGCCAGAGCGAGAACGAGCTGGCGATGTGCCTGGCTTCGGAGGATAACGCCGCGCTGCTGAGCGATTATCCGTACCCGTTTAAGCTTGTCGCCCGCTATACGCTCGAGGACGCTGCCGTGCGCGTTTCCTACGAGGTCACCAACGAGGGCACCGAGGACATGCCGTTCTTTATCGGCGGTCATCCCGGCTTTAGGTGCCCGCTCGATGAGGGCGAGGCCTATACGGACTACGAGCTGCGCTTTGAGAAGGACGAAGCTGCTGAGCTTTGCACTGGCGTCCCCTCGACTGGCTTGATTGACGTGATCAATCGCTCCAAGAACCCCATGGTGGGAAAGACGCTGCCTCTGTCACATGAGCTCTTCGATTTTGCGGAGACCATCTTTGACGTGCTCGAGAGCCGTCAGGTCACGCTTTCCAAAAAGGGCGAGGACAAGGGCGTCCGCCTGAGCTTTGAGGGCTTCCCATATCTCATTGTGTGGAGCAAGCCCGAGGGCGATTTTGTGGCGGTTGAGCCCTGGGGCGGCCTTTCGACCTGCTCCGATGAGGACGACGTGCTTGAGCATAAGCGCGGCTGCCTTGTCGCCAAGCCCAAGGAGACCGTCGTTCGCTCGTTCACGATTGAGATTCTGTAATTCCGTTTTGTCGACTCGTATCGCGAGGCACAAGGAGCCTGCGAGATAAGGAGCTAAAAATGATCCTCACCGTTACGATGAACCCGTCTGTCGATACGCGCTATCAGCTCGATGAGCTCATTATCGACGACGTTAACCGTGTGACGCCCGAAAAGACCGCTGGCGGCAAGGGCCTCAACGTGGCCCGTGTGCTGGGTCAGCTGGGCGACGACGTTGTGGCAACCGGTCTGCTCGGCGGCCACATGGGCGCCTACATGGCTGAGCTCATGGACGCCAACGGTATTAACAACGACTTTGTGCCCATCAAGGGCGAGACTCGCATTTGCCTCAACATCCTCCACGCCGGCAACCAGACCGAGCTGCTCGAGAGTGGCCCGACAATTGCCCCCGAGGAGCTCGATGCCTTTACCGCCAAGTTTACTGAGCTTGCGGGCAAGGCCGACGTCGTCACCATTTCGGGTTCTCTGCCCCGCGGTGTCGAGGCAGACTACTATGCCAAGATCACGGGCATTGCCGAGAACGCCGGCGCCAAGGTGCTGCTCGATACCTCGGGTGCTTCGCTCGAGGCCGCCCTTAAGTCCGAAATTAAGCCCGAGCTGGTCAAGCCTAACCTGACCGAGATCAACGGCCTTCTGGGCACGAGCTTTACCACCGACGATGTGGACGAGCTCCGCGCCGCGCTCGCCTCTGATGCCCGCTTCTCCGATATCCCCTGGGTCGTCGTGTCCATGGGCGCTGCCGGCTCCGTTGGCTTCCACAATGGCCGTGCGTTCCGCGCAAAGACGCCCGATATCCCTGCCGTTAACGCCACGGGCTCTGGTGACTCCACTATCGCTGGCTTCGCGCATGCCATTGCTGCTGGCGCAGACGACGAGACGGTGCTGCGTACCGCCAACACCTGCGGCAAGCTCAATGCCATGGATCCCATGACCGGCCATCTAGTCATGGACCGTTGGGACGAGGTCTACAACGGCGTTGTCGTGACCGAGCTGTAAGAGCTTGGGCGACGGCCCCGGCATCGATTGCTAGCTCATGTCGACGACAAGTGCGATAGCATTATGTCGGGGCGCGACGCCGACGTTGTCGTGTTCAATCCTGACCTTACCCTGGTCGAGACGTATGTGGGTGGCAACAGCGTCGGTAACGCGTTTGCCGAGTAGCCGCCAAAGAAGCGATCCGAGAGGGGATTTAGATGATTTACGGTGCATTGGGCGATATCGAGGAGTACCGCGGAATGCTCAAGGGCCTCGACGTGTTGATCGACTGGCTCGAGGAGAATGACCCGGCGCAGCTCGAGGTCGGCAGCCATCCGATTCTGGACGACAAGGTCTTTGCGAACGTCATGGCTCCCACGACGCGTCCCGAGGCCGAGGCCCACTACGAGACGCATCAGCGCTATCACGACCTGCAGATCGACGTCGAGGGTCGCGAGGCCTTTAAGGTTGCCACGGGCAGCCTGACGCTGGTCCAGGAGTTTGACGAGAAGGACGACTACGATCTGGTCGATTCCGACGCTTCGATCGCCGGCGATCTTGCTGACGACAAGTTTGCGCTGTTCGTTGCCGGCGAGCCTCACATGCCCACACTCGAGTTCCCGGGCGATGGCGCACAGCCGGTCAAGAAGATCTGCTTTAAGCTGCTTGCAGACGCTTACTGGGAAGAGTAGCGCGCTGCTCGTGAGCTAGCGTGATTCCCCTTGGGGGGCGCGTTTAAGCCCCGCTGATCGCGGTTCCTTTGAGGATTGCGGTTAGCGGGGCTTTTCGTTGAGCAGGGGAGTTGCCGGCGGCGTTGTGCTTGGTTTGGCGGATGTTCGCAAGAAATCGGCAACAAAAAAGCCGCCCGAAGGCGGCTATCTTGTGCAATGGAGCCAGCGACCGGGCTCGAACCGGTGACCCCCGCTTTACGAGAGCGGTGCTCTACCAACTGAGCTACGCTGGCGGCCATGTGGTGACGCAACTGAGGCGTCAACGGCTGTCTATGATACGGGACATCGCACATCCGCGCAAGTGTTCTGACGGCTTTTCTCACTTTAAATGCACTAATATTGGAGACGTGATGTCCCGCTCGTATGGGTCTCAAACAGAATGGGGCAGCCATGGCTCAACCCAAGATCCTTCTCACGCGTATCGATGACCGTTTCATTTACGGGCAAGACGTTGAGCTGTGGAACGAAGCCGTAGGTTCCAACCTTGTTTTAATCGTCAACGATGAGATCGCGGCGGATTCGCGCCAATGGGCACCCATGAGGGTGGCGGCGCCAGAAGGCGTTTGGACGCGGTTTTTCTCGGTGCAAAGGACCGTCGATATCATTCATACCGCAACGTCGCGCCAATGGATTCTCATCATGGTGGCGTCGCCCACGGATGCACTCGCGCTGGTTAAGGGTGGTGTGCCGATCACCAAGATCAGCATTGGCCATATGCAGGCGGGGGAGGGCAAGCACCCCATAACGCCCGCAGTCGCCGTAGACGATACGGACATCGCTGCCTTCAAAGAGCTACAAGAACTCGGCATAGAGCTAGAAATCCGTTACCTCCCCAGCTCCAATCCCGACCCCATCCAACTAGTCATTGGGGACGTTCTTAAATGACTAGTCAAACGGGACACCCTTGGCACTTGGGGACGTTCCTTATGTGCCGGCCTTTTAGGAACGTCCCCAAGTGCCGGCAGATTGGGACAGTCTTTCTTGCCAAACGTTAAAGACTGTCCCCAACGACTAGTCATTTAAGAACGTCCCCAATGACTAGGTAGCAAAGCGCCCGTCGGCAGTGGTGCCGGCGGGCGCTGCTGTGTGATATGTCGCGTTGTGGGTTTAGTGCCTCATAAAGTGGTACTCGATCACATTGCTGTAGGGGTGACCCGGGCCCACAATGCCCTGCGGGAACAGCGGCTGGTGCGGCGTGTCGGGGTACATCTCGGCCTCGAGGGCAAAGCCGGCGCCCCAGCCATAGTTAGCATCGTCCTTGGCGTGCTCGTCGCCCAGCCAGTTGCCGGTGTAGAGCTGCACGCCCGGGGCGGTGGTGTAGTAGTCCAGCTCGCGACCGGTCCACATCTCCTCGACATGCATCGCGCGGCGCAGGTTGCGACCGTACTGATAGCCATCGATGCACAGGCAGTGGTCGTAGCCACGGGCCTGCTTAATCTGCGGGTCGTCGGCCTCCATGCCAGGCGCGATGGGACGCAGCTCGCGAAAGTCAAACGGCGTGCCTTCGACCGGAGCGATCTCGCCGGTGGGGATATTCTGGTCGTTAATGGGGAGGTAGTGGGCTGCGTTAGCAACAAAGAAGTGCTCGCAGTCCATGCCGGCGTTATGGCCGGCAAGGTTAAAGTACGTGTGGTTGGTCATGGACACGTAGGTGGCGCGGTCGCTCTCGCAGCCATACTCGACACGAAAGACGCCGGTGCGCGTCACGGTAAACACGGCCGTAAAGGTGCGGTTGCCGGGGAGACCCAGTTCGCCATCCTCAAGTGAGGTGGTCATGCGCACGGCGTTGTGGACCTCGTCGAGTTCAACATCCCATACGCGCTTGTGCAGGCCGTGCTCAAGGTCGCTGTGCAGGTTGTTGGCGCCTTCGTTGGCCGGCATATGCCAGTCCGTGCCAGCGATAGTGATCGTGGCACCTGCAGTGCGGTTGGCCACAGGGCCGATGGTTGCGCCAAAGCAGGCGGGGTTGTCAAAGTAATCCTCGAGCTTATCGAAGCCCAGAACCACATCGCGCACGTTGCCGGGAATGTCGGGCACATCGATACCCAGCACGGTGGCGCCATAGTCCATAATGCGAACGCAGATCTCGGGCCCGTTGAGGGTGTAACGATGAACGGGGGTACCGCACGGCGCGGTGCCGAAAAGCTCGGAAGTGATCATTTGGTTCCTAACATCGAGGTATTTCCGACAAACTGTAGCGCGAACAGGCGAGATTATCACTACACCCCACTAAAGCAGGGGGTATTTTTCTCAAAAAAGTGATGATTGGAGCTGTGCGGGGGTTCATTTCTGACGCGCGCGAGTCTGATACAATTTGTTCGTTATTGTTTGAATTGACGTGAGCGTGGAACAGCGAGGACTCATCGTGATTAAAGCGGAGCGACAGGATAAGGTTCGGCAGCTGCTCGAGGAACAGGGAACGGTCTCGGTCAAGGAGATTTCGGATGCACTGGGCGTCTCGGATATGACGATCCGCCGCGATCTTGAGGAGCTTGCAAGCCTGGGCGAGATCGAGCGCGTGCACGGCGGAGCCCGTAGTGCGCAGGGTCGTCCGCACGCTATGTTGCGCCATGAGTATTCGCACAGCGAAAAGCGCACCAAGCATGCCGAGGAAAAGCTGCAGATTGCGCGCCGTGCTGTGGAGCTTATCGAGGAAGGCTCGACCATCTTTTTGGGCACGGGCACTACGGTGGAGCAGATGGCCTCGATGCTGCCGGCGTTTCGCCTGCGCATTGTGACTAATTCGCTTTCGGTGTTTAACCTGCTTGAGGCACGCGAAGACTGCGACCTGTGTCTCGTGGGCGGTATGTACCGTCGCCGCACCGCCGCTTTTGTGGGGCCAACGGCCGAGGATACTCTGCGTGCGTTGGGTATCGATGCGGCGTTTATCGGCGCCAACGGCATTCTGGATGGCGACGTGTCTACGTCTAATATGGATGAGGGTCGTATCCAGCAGCTCGCCTTTAGCAAGGCCGACTCGCGCTACCTCATCGCCGACTCCAGCAAGATTGGCAAGCGCGACTTCTACACCTTCTGTCGACTGGACAATTTGGACGCCGTGGTGTGCGAACCGGGCATCGCCGCCGAGGATCGTGTCGCCATCGAGGAGCACACGCAGATCATCTGCTAACTAACGCTGCAGGAGATACTTCTGCCCCCTGCCGGCGCGGGGATTACCGCTTCACGTTGACGCGCAAATAATTTTGGGCAACAAGGATGAGGCTATTCTGGGATATGACTAGACTCCGTATTTCGTCTTTATGTCCCTTGAGAATGAATCGTAGTCTTCATAGAGCTTCTCTCTGCTTTCATCCTCGGCGTGGTTTATACGTTCAAGGAGCTTATCCTTTGGAGCCTCTTTTGTTATTGCGGCCTCGCTATCGGGTATTGTGGATTGCAAGAATAGTTCTAGAGCATGGACGTCTTTGAGTATGTAGCCCGTCGAACGACCCGCTCCTGTTTTTTCGATTGCGCTGCAACTAACAAGCTGACCGAGGGTTCGTTTAACGGTAACCTCGCTGATATCGGGGCAGTTGGATCGGATGTCGGATTTCTTAATGACGCCGGGTCTCTGTTGAAATAGAACGGCGATGCGCGCTTGCTTCGACATGGGACGAGTGCTTGATTCAATTAAGGTACGCTGCTCGAGCTGTCGGTAGGCGGCCAGGGTTGTTCCGAGCATGAAACGGATAAAGGGTACTTCGGTGTTTTGATTTTCATTCCATCCGGTGGAGCTTGCAGCGAGAGCGTTGTAGTAAAGCGCTTTGTTGTCTTCAATAAGTCGTTCGATGCTGATGTAACGCGCAACGTCGTATCCAGTCTTTTCGAGCAGCAGCGTTGTAAGGAGCCGGCTCATCCTGCCATTGCCATCGTTGAAGGGATGAATGCTAACAAAATCGAAGATAAAGCGGAGCGATATAAGGAGGGGATCGCAAACTTGGCGAGATAAAGCATCGTTGAGGGACTGGCAGGCTTCTTTAATAAGTCCCGGGGTTGCTAGGGCCGAAGGGGGCCTAAAGCGCACAAATCGATTTCCTTGATCGTCAATGGAGACGATTTCGTTATCGCCATCTTTCCAATGGCCTCCATACGAGATTGCCGTGTGCGCCATGAGGTCACGATGCAACTGCAGAATGACCGATGGCGTTACGGGAATGGAATCGTGTTGCTCGTGAATAAGCGACAGCACATCTCGGTATCCAGCAATTTCTTCCTCTGCGCGGGAGCTTGGCTTGGCGGAATACGCCATGATCGCTTTGAGTCTTTTTTGGGTGGTAACAATTCCTTCAAGTCCGTTGGAGGATTGGGTGCTTTGGATCTTAGCCTCCTCCATTAGGGACGATAGAAGCTCGGGTTTGACTTGACTCAGAGCAAGCTGACGGCCTTTATGCTCGCGTATCGAGAGGAGGAGGTTGGTGATTGGAGTTGCTTCGAGTTCCGCTGGGACTGTGGTGTAATCGAACTGGCGCATGCGGCTCCTTTCGGTATCACGAACATACTTTCGATATCATAATACCATTAAATGATACCGAAAGTATGTTCGTGATACCGAAAACTAGAAACCATGCTTCATAACTGCTTGGAAAGTTCGGATTTGACTATCTTATTGTCTCGATCTGTAACAGTTAGACGGTTAAAAGTGGGCTACGTGTTACAGATTGAGATCTTTCAGCCCTGGTCGCCCGTTCGTCTAAATCTATAACAGTTAGGATTGAAAATCCCTGCTAGATGTTACAGATCGAGACAAATGGCCTGCTCGGGCCGAGCCAAAACAAAAAGGCCGCATGCGAACCCGTGGAGGGATTCGCATGCGGCCGACAGGGGGTATGCGGCAAAAGTTAGGCCATAAGCAGGCCGGTCTCCGAGACGTTCTTGTACCAGTACGCGCTCGCCTTGGGATAGCGCTTCTGGGTCTCAAAGTCGATGTAGAACAGGCCGTAGCGCTTGTTGTAGCCGTTGGTCCAGGAGAACTGGTCCTGCAGCGACCACACAAAGTAACCGTCGACGTTTACGCCGCCGTCGATTGCCTTGAGGATCCATGCGAGATGCTGACGCATGTAGTCGATGCGAGGGGCGTCGTCGATAAAGCCGTCCTCAAAGTCGTCCTTATAGCCCATGCCGTTCTCGGTGATGTAGATCTTCTTGTAGTTGGGGTAATCGTTCTTAATGCGGAGCAGCAGGTCGTACAGGCCCTCGGGATAGATAATCCAGTCCCAATCGGTGGTGGGTACGCCTTCGCGCACGCATGACTCGCCCACGCCCTTGAGGAACCAGCGCGAGGAGCCCTTGTCGCCGGTGCCATTGTGGTTGATGT
Organism: uncultured Collinsella sp.; assembly: GCA_938014225.1. GTDB lineage: Bacteria > Actinomycetota > Coriobacteriia > Coriobacteriales > Coriobacteriaceae > Collinsella. The sequence goes on from CALLSB010000165.1 coordinate 12,956, forward strand.
CGTTTTCGCCCTCGGCGGCACGCAGGAACTGGCACTTGTAGGTGTTGACGCCCAAGCAATCGTTATAGGGGAGCGCGGCGGTCAGCGCGGCGATGTCCTCGTCGCGGACGTCGAGCTCGCCGCCGGCGATATGGGCCAGCTTGGTCGCAGCCTCCATGGTGTCGGCTGCATAGTGGCCGCGGAAGGTGGCGTCGAGTACCCAGCGGTTGTTGATGACGTCGGCCATGCGAGCTGCCTCGCAGTCGGCGGCGTTGTTGGGGTCGAGGGGGTACTTGGGCTCCAGGTTCTGGACAATGCCGATCTCGCCCTCAAAGCCGCCCTCGTGGAAGGCGACGACGGCCTTGGCATGGGCCACCATCATGTTGTGCATGAGCTGGAAGGCCTTATCCAGGCGATACTTCTCGCCGTGCGGCCAGTTGCCAACGATAAAGCTGCCCTCGGCGGTCGCGGGGATCTCGTTAAAGGTAAACCAGTGCTTGACCTCGGTGAACTCGGCAAAGCAGAACTTGGCGTACTCGACAAAGGCGTCGATCGTCGTGCGCGTCAGGAAACCCTCGCCGCCGTTCTGGTAAAAGGCCTCAGGTGTATCAAAGTGATCGAGCGTGACATAGGGGATAACGCCGGCTTTATTGCAGGTGGCAAAAAGCTCGTGATAGAAGGCGACACCCTCGGGGTTAATCTCGCCGGTGCCACTGGGGAAGATACGGCTCCAAGCGATGGAGACACGAATGCCGTTGATGCCGAAACGCTGGCACAGGTCGATATCGACCGGATATTTGTTGTAGAAGTCGCTTGCGGGATCGGGGGAGAAGCGACCCTGGGCTGCCAGGAAATCGTCCCAGGGCACTTTGCCCTTGCCGTGCGTACGGGTCTCGCCCTCAACCTGGTAAGCAGCGGTGGCGCCGCCAAACACAAAGCCGTCGGGGAACTGCATGGGGTTGGTCATGAGTCATCCTTTCTGTGGGATACGAATAGGGAGAGGTGCCCGAACTGGGGATCCGGGCACCAACAGAGAGAGGAAACTAGTCGAGGTTCTCGCGGAGCCACTTGATGGCGCCAGCGGGGTCGCGGGTGAGGTCGATATATTCCTTACCGCGGGGAGCGAGCAGCTTAATGCCCAGACGATCGGTGTCGGCCTTCATGTCGTTGTAGTAGCTACGAACCTGCGGGGCGAGCACGATGACGTCGTACTGATCCATGATGGCAGTGTGCTGACCATAGGCGCCTGCGGAGGAAGCGATGTTCTCTCCGGTCTGCGCGGCACCTTCCTTGATGGCGTTGGCAAGCATGGCAGAGGTGCCGGCGCCGGCGCACAGGACGAGGACCTTCAGGCCGTCGACATCCTTCTTAGCGGATACGTCGGCGGCGGGCTCGGGCTGATCGGCGACAGGCTCGCTGTCGGCGGCGGCAGCGGTCGTCTCGACGGAAGCGGTAGCCTGCTCGACAGCGGGCGCGGGGGCGTTGGCGGCGATGGTAGCGGCACCATTGGACTCGAGACCCAGCTCGGCGGCGCGCTCGGCCTCCTGGTCGCAGAGCAGCTTATCGTATGCCTTCAAGAACGGCAGGTAGATGATGGCGTCCAGCAATATGATGATTGCGACAAACACCAGGGCGATAAGCTGGAAGTTTGTGGTAATGAAAATGCCGATGGGGGCAGGGGTGGCCCAAGGCACCACGAAGGAGAAGCCGTTCATGCCCACGTTATCGATAAAGAACTTGGCAACGCTCACGTTGACGCAACCGGCGGCAACAAAGGGGATGAGCATGTAGGGGTTAAGGATCATCGGCGCGCCAAAGAGCAGCGGTTCGTTGACGCCGAAGGCAACAGGAACAATCGAGGCCTTACCGACGGCCTTGAGCTGCTTGGACTTCATAAAGAGAATCAGTAGAAGTGGCACGATGAACGTGGCGCCGGTGCCGCCGAACTCACCCACGAGCGACATGTTAAAGGTGAGGGAGTGGGCGGGGTGGCCGCCGGCCAGCAGAACCTGCAGGTTCTCGGCCTGGTTGGCAAGACGGATGGGGTCGATGCCCGGCTGGACAATCGAAGGACCGTGGACGCCGATGAACCAGAAGAACGCGGTGGCTGCCTGGATAAGGATAAGGCCAGGATAGGTTTCTGCAGCGGTAAAGAGCGGGGAGAGCAGCTTGATGAGCAGCTCGGAGAACGGAACGCCCATAAGGTTGCGCACAACCACATCGATGATGCCGCAGATGATGACGGCGCCGCCAAAGGGGATGATGTCGCGGAAGTTCTGAGCGATGGCGCCCGGGACCTCCTTGGGCAGCTTAATGGTCAGATCGCGCGAGACGCAGAATTTGTAGACCCACACGGTAATGAACGCGGCGATATAGGCCGAGAACAGACCGCGCGTGCCCATGCTGGTGCAATCGAAGACCGAAAGCTCGGAGCCGTTGAACTTGGTGGTGAACTGCGTAACAGCGAGCAGCAGCATGCTGCACTGGGCGGCAACCATGGTGGAGCCGTCGTTGAGCACCTTGCCGGCGGGCATGCGACGGTTCATGGACGCCGTGAAGTTCTTGGCAGTGGTGCCGGCAACCATGATGCCCATGACGCCCATGGTGAAGTTGTACAGCTTGTTGCACCAGTCGATGAGCGGCTGGGGCAGCGTGATGCCAACTACGCCAGGAAGGGTGGCGATCAACAGAAAGATCGAAGAGGTGAGGACGATGGGCATGCACCCAAGGAATCCGTCCTTAATGGCCTGGAGGTAGACGTTCCTCGAGATCTTCTCGAAGAACGGTTGATGCTTTTCGAGCATCTTTACGATGGCGTCCATAGAGCTCCTTTGCTACTTAATGCGCGATGCATGTGGATGGAACTGGTCGTCGATGGATGGTCAGGACTGCCCGGAAACCTTCCTGCTTAAGGAAGGCATTGAGAAATGACAACGTTGTCATTTCGTTAATGACAACGTAAGACATTTTTGGAAGAGCAACAAGGATTTACGGGTGAGTGGTCGATATTGTCCGGTAAACGGTTGATTTATCAGTCAAGCAGGTAGTGTATGCTAGAACGCAAAAAACAAGTGATAGAGAACCGAGTGGAGAAGCAGTGGCAACGATGGACAAGAAAAATGTCTCGATGAACGATGTGGCGATTGCCGCGGGTGTTTCTCTCAAGACGGTGTCGCGTGTGATCAACGAGCCCGATAGCGTGCGAGAGTCGACACGCGATAAGGTTCATTCGGCCATGGAGGCGCTCGGGTTTCGAACCAACTTTGCCGCGCGTTCGCTCAAGTTGGGCCGTTACGGGTGCATCGGCGTGGTGCTGTTTCACTTGTCGGGCGGTGCCGTGGACATGATTGACGGTATCGCCGATGCCGCCGAAGAACGCGGCTTTGCGCTCACGATGATCAAAAAGCGGGCTGGGGAGAAGATGACCCTTGCCGAAGCGGCGCGTAGGATGTCGCAGCTTCCCGTCGACGGCATGATCTTCAACCTGCGTCAGATGGTCGATGACTTTGATACCTTTGAGGCGCCGAAAGACCTCAAGACGGTGATTATCACGCCGATGGAGCATCCTACCTGCTCTACCGTCAGTGACGATCAAGAGGGTGGTGCGCGCATGGCGTGCGAGTACTTCTTGAATCGCGGGCATAAAAACGTGTACTTCGTCTCTGGTAAGAAAGAGTCGCTGTCGAGCCAGTGCCGTATGAAAGGTTGGCGTGCGGCGCTCGAGGCGCGTGGCATTGAGCCGCCCGAGCCTCTGCAAGGCGATTGGAATGCGGATAGTGGCTATGCCGCAGGCCTTGCGCTTGCCGATAAACCCGATTGCACGGCGGTCCTCGCCGCTAACGACTGCATGGCAAACGGCGTGATGGTGGCTCTACGTGACAAAGGGCTCAGTGTGCCCGACGACGTGTCCGTGATCGGCTTCGACGATGAGCTCTACAAGACGATTCCCAACTCGATTCTGACGTCGGTGAAGTTTCGCCATCGCGAGCTGGGCATCCGTGCGCTTAACGAGGTCGTCGCAGGTCTGGAAGCCCCGAGCTCCAGAAGCCGTACGCTTGTCTCGGGTGTGCTGGTCGAGCGTTCCAGCGTAAAGGACCTGCGGGCGTAGACGTGCTCGGCCTGTTCGTCTCAATCTGTAACAGGTAGGGCCGAAAATCTCAGCTAGATGTTACAGATTGAGATTTTGGCCCGGCCTATTCCGTTTGTCTCAATCTGTAACAGCTAGGACCCAAAAACTCGGCTAGATGTTACAGATTGAGATGAACAGGAGGACGGGTGCGGTCTAAACAAAATGGCCCGCGCATCACACATCGATGCACGGGCCATTTATTGTCTGCAAGCGGCAGGTGGTGTCAGCGTCTTATGCCTCGAGGTTTTCCTCGATCCAGGCGACGGCACCCTTGGGATCCTTAGTGAGGTCGATGTACTGTTTGCCCTTGGGCGACAGCAGCGTGATGCCCAGGCGGTCGGTGTCGGCCTTCATCTCGTTGTAATAGGTGCGAACCTGCGGAGCCAGGACGATGACGTTGTACTGGTCCATGATGGCGTAGTGGCTGCCGTAGGCACCGGCGTTGGCGGTAATGTCGATGCCCAGCTCGTCGGCGCCTTCCTTAAGCGCGTTGGCGAGCAGTGCAGAGGTGCCGGCGCCAGCGCACAGAACCAGAACCCTCAGATCCTTGCCCTTAAGGGCGGACGGAGCTGCGGAGGCCTCAGTGGCAGAAGCGGTCTCGACAACAGGAGCCTCAACGGCGGGGGCGGCAGCGGTCTTGACGGCCTTGGTCTCCTCGGCCTCTTCTTCGGCCAGGGTCTCGGCCTCCTGCTTGCACAGGACGTTGTCGTAGGCCTTGCAGAACGGGTAGTAGATCAAGAAGTCAACGACCAGCAGGACGACAACCAGGACCAGAGAGATCGGCTGGAAGTTGGTGTCGATGAAGGTGCCGATCGGTCCGGGGAGTGCCCACGGCATGGCATAGATAAAGCCGTTCATGCCCAAAAAGTCGATGAAGAACTTACCAATGAGGACGTTGGCCACGGGGGCAAACAGGAACGGGATCAGGAAGTACGGGTTGAGGATGATGGGCGCGGCGAACAGCAGCGGCTCGTTGACGGCGAACATCACGGGCACGACAGAGGCTTTGCCGACGGCCTTGAGCTGCTTGGAGCGCATAAAGAGCAGGAAGATGATCGGGACAATGAACGTGGCGCCGGTGCCGCCGAGTTCGCCGATGTAGTTACCGAAGTTTTCGGTCAGGGCGAGGGCGGGGTGACCGCCGGCCTGCAGCGTGGCGAGGTTGGTGGTGATGTTGCCAAACAGCGCGGCGTTGAGGGCAGGCTTAACGACCGAGGGGCCGTGGATGCCCATGAACCAGAACAGCGGGATCATGAACCAGATGAGGGCGAGGCCGGCGTAGGAATCGGCAGCGGCGAACAGCGGGCTCACCAGCGTGGAGATGACGTTGGCAAACGGGACGGCCAAGCAGGTGCGGCAGATAACGTCGATGACGGCGACAAACAGGATGGAGAAGCTGAAGGCGAAGATGTCGCGGAAGTTCTGGGCGATGGCGCCGGGGACTTCTTTGGGCAGCTTGATGGTGATGTCTCGCTTAATGCAGAAGGCATAGATGTTGACCGTGGCAAATGCGGCGACAAAGGAGCTCAGCAGGCCCTTGGTGCCCATGTTGTCGGTAAAGAACACCGAGACATCGGCGCCGTCGATCTTGGCACTCGTCTGGGTAACGGCCAAGATGAGCATAGCGCACATGGCGGCGACCATGGTGCTCGTGGCGTTGATGGCCTTGCCGGCAGGCATGCGGCGGTTCTTGGAGCCGGTCAGCGCGCTTGCGGTGGTGCCGGCGACCATGATGCCCACGACGCCCATCGTGAAGTTGTAAACCTTGTTGCAGAAGTTCACGACGTCGACGTTCCACCAGTCGGGCAGCGTAAAGCCGCCGACCGTGGCGACAACGCCCGGCAGGGTCGAAATAAGCAGGAAGACAGAAGAAGACAGGATAATGGGCATTGCTGCCAAAAAGCCGTCTTTAATGGCCTGAAGGTAGATGTTCTTAGAGACCTTGTCGAAGTACGGCTGACCTTTCTCCAAGAACTTAACGATCGATTCCATAGTTCACGCTCCTCTTTGCATGAAATCTTAATGGCATGGACGTTGAAAACCTATATGGTCTCCCGCTTGCTAAAAGCCCGGGTGCAGGCGGGGCCGGTCCCAGGGGGAGAGAGGGGAGCGGCTGGGTTTGTATCGCATAGGGCCGCTCCCTTCTCGGGGGAAAGCGAGGCGATGCGCTACTGCGCGTCCGCCATAGTGTCGGCGAGCTCCTTGTACCAGAGTGCCGACTGCTTGATGTAGCGTTTTTGCGTGTCGAAGTCGATGTAGAACAGGCCGTAGCGCTTGTTATAGCCATTGGCCCACGAGAACTGGTCCTGCAGGCTCCAGATAAAGTAGCCCTGGACGTCGACGCCCTCGGCGCGCGCCTGGAGCACCTTCTCCATGTGCTGGTCGACAAAGTCGATGCGCTCGGGATCGGCGACGATGCCGTTTGCGTCGGGCTCGGGGTCCTTGTGGCCCAGGCCGTTTTCGGTGATATAGATGACGGGGAGGTTGGGATAGGTGGCGCTGATGTGCTTGAGCGTGTCGTAGAGGCCTTGCGGGTAGATGAGCCAATCCCAGTCGGTGGTGGGGATACCCGGCATATCGACCTGCTGCCCGACGCCCTTAAACTTAAAGCACGAGGTGCCCTTGTCTCCGGTGCCGTTAAAGCTGTTGGTTGACTCGCCATCGTAGGCGGCGATAAACGCCGACTGATAGTAGTTGAGGCCGAACATATCGTTGCGGGGCGCCGCCTTGGCGAGCTCCTCCATGTCGCTGTCCTCAACCGTAAGTGTGGCGTTGTTGGCACGCAGAATCTCGTTGATGAGTGAGAGGGTGCGCGCGGAGTAGTGACCCAGGAAGGCGCCGTCCATGATGAAGTCGGTGTAGAAGGCGTTGTACAGGTCGGCGGCGTGCTGGTCGGCGGGCGAGTCGGTGGCAGGATATGCCGGCGTCAGGACGTTGACCATGCCAATGCGTCCGCCCAGGTGCTCGGTCTCGTCAAGATCCTTATACAGGTTGACGGCGCGGGCGTGGGCAACGAGCTCGTTGTGCTGGCTCTGGATGCCGCTCGTCACATCAAAGTGATGGTTGGGCGGGAAGTTGCCTTGGATGTATTGGGAGTGCGAGAGGCTGATGAGCTCGTTGATGGTGAACCAATTCTTGACCTCGCGGAACTCGCGGAAGCAGAACTCGGCATAGCGCACATAGGCGTCGACGGTCTTGCGGTTGAGCCAGTCGCCCTGGTTGAACAGGGCGGCGGGGGAGTCAAAGTGATGCAGGGACACATAGGGCTCGACGCCATACTTTTTGCAGCAGGCGAACAGCTCGTGGTAGTGCTTAACGCCCTCGGCGAGGGGTTCGGCATCGTCGCCGTTGGGGAAGATGCGGGTCCAGGCGATGGACACACGAATGGCGTTGAGTCCATGCTCGGCAGAAAGGCGGATATCCTCCTCGTAGCGGTTGTAGAAATCACTGGCCGGGTCGGGCAAAAAGCGACCCTGGGCGACAAGGTAATCGTCCCACATGGTCTTACCCTTGCCTGCCACCTTCGTGGAACCTTCCGTTTGGTACGCGGCGGTTGCGGCGCCCCAAACAAAGCCCTTCGGCAGCTGCTGTACGCGGTTTAGCAAAGACATATGCATACACCCTCTCGTCTCGCTGTTCGATATTGTGCGTTTGCGCTCAGGAGGCTCCCTGGTTAGCGTTCGGCGGTGAAAAAGCCCGATAAACACTATCTTAAAATGATTAGAACCAAAATGAGCACGTGAACATTTGACAATGAGCACGTTAACATCCGGCTGGGATGTATAGAAACAAAACAACTTCAAACAGCCGCGAACGGTTGTATTTGTTCGGTAAGCGGTTTTGATTGACAGAAGTTTTCATGTTGTGGTATATGGCTCGGGTATCATGAGCACGTTATCAATGTATGTACGATGCGCCATGGGCGCGGGGAATAGTTGGGAAGCAGGTTAGCGTGGAAGGCATGGATCAGCAGACAAGGAATGGTCGTTCGGCGAGCGCGGCAGAGGTTGCGGCGCTCGCTGGCGTGAGCCGCCAGACTGTGTCTCGCGTGGTCAACGGTATGCCCAACGTGACGGAAAAGACGCGCAAGCGTGTGCTGGCCGTCATGGAAGAGCTGGGCTTTCGTCCCAATTTTGCTGGAGCGGCGTTGCGCGGCGGGTCGTATCGTTCTATTGGCCTGTGCATGTACAACATCACACGTGTCGGTAACCTGGCGACGCTCGAGGGTATCATGCAAGCGGCGCGCGAGCACGATTTTGCCGTCACTATGATCGAGATGGGCGGCGACAAGCCCTATGCACTTGCCGATGCCTCGCGCCGCATGGTCGAGCGACCCGTCGACGGCATGATTCTCAACATGAACCGCATGGCTCCCGATTTTGAGGAGTTTGTTCCCCAGCCGGGAGTGCGAACGGTCATCCTGTCCATGTATGCGCATCCGCGCTGCACGACGATCGACTCCGACCAGTATGGTTCGTGCGAGCTGTTGACCAATTATCTGCTGGAACATGGTCACTCGAATATGCGGTTTGTGGCGGGTCCGGAAAACTCGATTTCCTCGCGTTTTCGTGAGGCCGGTTGGCGCGATACGCTGGGTCGTGCTCATGTCGATGCCGCTCCGATGCTGCGTGGCGATTGGAGTGCGGACAGTGGGTACGCCATGGGCGAGCGGATTGCGGCCGAGGTGCTTGCCGGCGGGTCGCAGGCGCCGACTGCCGTGCTTGCGGCAAATGACCAGATGGCGCTGGGCGTTATCGCCGCGCTCGAGAACGCGGGCCTGTCCGTGCCCGACGACGTGAGCGTGGTTGGTATCGACGACGCACTCGAGGGACTTGTTCCTCACAATCGACTGACGACGCTGCGATTTGATTTGCGCGGTGTCGGTAAGCTTGCGTTTGAGGCGGCGATTGGAGAGAGCTCGTCTATCGAGGCGATTCATGTGCCGAGTACGCTGGTCGAACGCTCGACTGTTAGGGACATACGGGGTTAGGTCCTACTCCGTTTGTCTCGATTTGTAACAGGTAGACGGTCAAAAGCGGGCTACGTGTTACAGATTTAGATTCTTCGGAAAGAGCAATCCTGTTCGTCTCAATCTGTAACAGCTAGGACCAAAAAACTCGGCTAGATGTTACAGATCGAGACAAACGGCTCCCGACCAGCCCAAAAACAAAAAGACCGGGGGCGGCGCGCCGTGTGACGTGCCGCCCCCGGCTGAGAAATGGGGACAGGTTGTGTGAGCGGGCAACCCCGCCAGCCACTAGTCCAGACGACGGGTCTGCGCCACGTGCTTGTACCAGTAGGCGCTTGCCTTGGGCGTGCGCTTCTGGGTTTCAAAGTCAACGTAAAAGAAGCCGTAACGCTTGTTGTAGCCATTGGTCCAGGAGAACTGATCCTGCAGGCTCCACAGGAAGTAGCCGCCCACGTTGACGCCCACCTCCATGGCCTTGAGCAGCCAACGCAGGTGCTGCTCGATGTAGTCGATGCGCGGCTGGTCGTCCACAAAACCGTCCTTGTAGGGGTCCTTGTAGCCCATGCCGTTCTCGGTGATGAAAATCTGCTTGTAGTTGGGGTAGCGCTGCTTAATGTAGACGAGCAGATCGAACAGGCCCTCGGGATAGATGATCCAGTCCCAGTCGGTGGTGGGGATGCCAGGCTTGTTCACATGCTCGCCAATACCCTTAACGCGCCAGCGGCCAGTGCCCTTCTCGCCCGTACCGTTGTGGTGCAGGTCGTTCTCGCCGTCGTAAGCCTTCAAGAAGCGGCACTGGTAGTTGTTAACGCCCAGGTAGTCGTTGTAGAGCGCGGCCTCGCGCATGATTTCCAGATCCTCGTCTAGGATCTCGATGGTGCCGCCCGAGACGGCAGCCAGGCGGTTGGCGCACTCGAGGGTGTCGGGCGCATAGTCGCCGCGGAAGGTGGCGTCGAGCAAGAACTGGTTTTGCAGCACGTGCTCGTTGTTGGCGGCTTTGATGTCGGCGGGGTCGTTCTCGTTGAGCGGGTACTTAAACTCCAGCGACTGGATGACGCCGATTTTGCCCTTAAAGCCGCCGTTGTGGAAGGCCAGCACGGCCTTGGCGTGGGCGAGCATCATGTTGTGCTCGCACTGGAAGGCCTCGGCCAGATGCGCCTTGACGCCACCGGGGAAGGTGCCCTCGATGTAGGTGTTGGAGGCGTCGGCCCAGATCTCGTTAAAGGTGAACCAGTAGGTCACCTGGTCGGCGTACTCCTTAAAGCAGAAGGTGGCAAAGTCCACAAAGGCGTCGATGGTCTCGCGGTTGAGGAAGTCGCCCTTCTCAAAGAGGGGAAGCGGCGTGTCAAAGTGATGCAGCGTGACGAACGGCTCAACGTGGTGCTTGTGGCACTCGGCGAAGAGATCGTGGTAGAACTGGACGCCCTCGGGGTTGATTTCGCCGGTGCCGTTGGGGAAGATGCGGCTCCAGGCGATGGAGAGGCGAATGCCGTTGATGCCGAACTCCTCGCACAGCTCCAGGTCGACGGGGTACTGGTTGTAGAAGTCCGAAGCGGGATCGGGGGAGAAGCGCCCCTGGGCCTCCAGAAAGTCGTCCCAGGCAACCTTGCCCTTACCGTGAGTGCGGGTCTCGCCCTCTACCTGGTAGGCAGCGGTGGCGCCGCCAAAGACAAAGTCCTCGGGAAACTGCGCGGGCGGGTTGGTGACGCTAGCAGGATTAACGGACATGATGATCCAATCGTCTAAATCGAAGGGCCAGCCGGTCTTGGATGGTCGGCTGGCCCTGGGCGTTACTTACTTCGAAAGTTGCTCACTCACGAAGGCGAGAGACTTGTCGCCGTTCTGGGAGAGCTCGATGTACTGCTTGCCACGGCAGGCGACGCACTTGTTGCCCACGCGCTCACAGTCCTTCTGCAGGTCGGCCAGGTAGCTTGCGGCCTGCGGGGCCAGGACGACCAGGTCAAAGTCGGGGAGCATGTCCACGTGGTTGCCATAGGCCTTGGCAGCGGTCTCGAGGTTAATGCCGCGCTCCTTGGCGGCCTTGGCCAGCGCGTTGGCGAGCAGGCCCGAGGTTCCGCCGCCCTGGCAGAGCACGAGCACGCGCTTGCCGTTGAGGTCGCTGGCGGTCGTTGTCTCGGCAGCGGGTGCTGCGGAAGCGGCGGGGGAGTCGGCCTTGGCAGCAGCGCCGGCGGCAACGCTCTTGGCGTCAGCCTTGCCCTGGAAGGCATCGTTGAGCTTGGCGGCTTTCTCGGCGTTCTTGGCGGCGAGCTCCTCCTGGGAGATCTCGGCCTCCTCGGCGCACTTCTGGGCGTCATAGGCACGGAAGAACGGATAGTACAGGGCAAAGTCGACGACCAGGATGATGGCGAGCATCACAAAGGCGAGCGGCTGGAAGCCCAGGCCCATGATGGTGCCGATGGGGCCGGGGACGGTCCAAGGCAGGGTGTACATAAAGCCGTTCATGCCCAAGAAGTCGATAAAGATCTTGAGGATCCAGATGTTGGCGATCGGGGCAAAGACAAACGGGACAAAGAAGACGGGGTTGAGCACGATGGGTGCGGCGAACAGCAGCGGCTCGTTGACGGCAAAGCAGACGGGGACGATGGCGGCCTTACCGACGGCGCGCATCTCCTGAGACTTGGCCAGGAAGCAGAACATAAAGACCAGGACGAGCGTGGCACCGGTGCCGCCCATGCAGACGACGAAGTACTGGGCACCCTGGGTCAGGACAGCGGAAGCGTGCTGGCCGGCCTGGAACGCAGCCAGGTTGTCGGTCATGTTGGCAACGAGAGCGGCGGCGATGGCGGGCTCGACGATCGAGGGGCCGTGGACGCCCACGAACCAGAAGAGGCTCATGGCGCCGTAGATCACAGCGAGGCCGATGTAGCCATCGGCAGCGGTGAACAGGGGCTGGAACACCTGGATGACACCCTGGGCAAAGCAGAAGCCAAAAGCAGCGCGGAAGACGATGTCAAAAACCCAAAAGACGGTGATGCAGACGGAGAAGGGGATGATGTCCTTAAAGGTCTGCGAGATGTTGGGCGGAACCTGCTCGGGCATCTTGACGGTGATGTTGCGCTTAATGAAGAACTTGTAGATGATGCCGGTCACAAACGCAGCGATGAAAGCGGTCAGCAGGCCCTTGGAACCAAGGTAGGTGGTGTTGAAACCGCTGGCAGCGTCCGTGGCGATGGTGTCGCTCGAAAGGAGCAAGAAGCCGATGATGGCCGCGCACATGCACGAGATGAAGTTGATCTGGTTGTTCTTGGGCAGATCGCGGTTCTGAGCGTCGGCGAAGTGCTTGGCCGTGGTGGCGGCGCAGGCGATGGCCAGGATGCCCATGGAGTAGTTGTAGCACTTCCACAGGGCGTTGTTGATGTCATCAGGCCAGTAGAAACCCCAGATGTTGGGGACCGAGGCTACCAGGCAGAAGATGGACGAGAAGATGATGATGGGGATGACGGAGATAAAGCCGTCGCGGATCGCCTTGAGGTACTTGTTGCGGGCGATCGCGTTGAAAAAGGGCTGGCCCTTTTCGATGGTGGCGATGAGTTGCTCCATGCAATGCTCCTAAGAGTCGGTGGGTTAGCAACGATGGTAGCTTTTGGCGTTCGGTTGCCAAAATGTTGACGTTGCCATTTTGCGACACAAAAAAAGACGCGAACCGGTGGTTCCTGTGCCTGCGAACCGTCGATTCCTTATGCGTAAACGTTTGAGCCGCCCGGTGGCTCTGTGTTTGCACAATGGCAACGTTAACATTTGGTCGACAAAAGCCGTTCGGGGAAGCAAAAATGTCGGTGAACGGTAGGTTTTGGGTGGTGAGCGTATGGTGGGGGAGGCGTTGGATATACTTGAAGGCGTTAAAAATGACTGCGCAGGGTGCCACCAATGGCATCGTTGACATAGAAAGATCGACCTATGGCCGCTGTTAAAAAATCGGTATCCGTCAAAGACGTAGCGCGCCTCGCGGGCGTCTCGGAGCAGACGGTCTCGCGCACCGTGCACGATTCGCCCAGCGTGCGCCCCGAGACCAAGGAACGCGTGCGTGCCGCCATGCGCGAGCTGGGGTATCGCCCCAATTTTGCCGGTCGATCGCTGCGCCGCGGCAAGTTTAAGACCGTCGGCGTTGCCATGTTCAACATTACCGGTACCGGCAACCTCGACCGTATGGAGGGCTTTACCGCCGCCGCCGATAAGCACGGCTATGCCATCACCCTCACTAAAGTAGACGGGCATCCGTATACCCTCGAGAGCGCATCGTCGCGCATGAGCGCGCTGCCGGTAGACGGCATGGTCGTGATCATGAACCGCATGCCGGCGGACTTTGGCACCTTTGAACCGCTGCCCGGCATGCAGACGGTGCTCGTTACGATGTTGGAGCACCCGCTCTGTTCAACGGTCGATAACGACCAGTTCGATTGCTCGCGCCAGGTGGTCGAGTACTTGCTGGGGCGGGGGCACAAAACCGTGCACTTTATCTCGTGCCCCGAGCGCTCGCTTTCGGGCATGCGGCGCGAGGAAGGCTGGCGCGAGACATTGCGTGCGCATGGCATTGAGCCACCGCGACTTATCCGTGGCGATTGGACGGCGCAGAGCGGATATGCCGCAGGTCAGGCCCTGGCGGATGATCCGACCTGTACTGCCATCTATGCCTCCAACGACGCCATGGCCTACGGCTGCATTCGCGGACTCGAGTCGCGCGGAAAGCGCGTGCCCGAGGACGTGAGCGTGGCGGGTGTTGACGACAGCCTGGGCGATATCGTGCCCGACCGTCGCCTGACCACGGTGCGCTTTGACAACAAGCGCGTCGGCATGTGGGCGGTCGACAAGATTGCCGGCGCCGAGGGCGTTGAACCCGGTGTGGAGCACATGCTGTTTCCGGGCGTGCTCGTCGAGGGCGATACGGTGCGCGATTGGCGCTAGGGCGCGGGTCTGTTTGGGTTGCCGCTAATTGTGTTCGATATTGTTTAAATTGGTTTAAAAACCGTTCACGGGCAAAAATTGACCGTTCATAGCTTGAAATTACGTTTTGCGCTGTTCTTTTTTGTTTGAATGTTAATGTTTCTGCCATACAGAACGCAGCGCGTATGCCCGGACGCGATGCTCTCCATTGGTTCATATGTGAAAGGAACGCAATATGGCAACCAAAGAAGAAATCTCGATGGTTGGATTCGAGATTGTCGCATACGCAGGTGACGCCCAGACCGATCTGCTTGCAGCGCTCGATGCTGCTCGCGAGGGTGATTTTGAGAAGGCCGAACAGCTGCACAAGGATGCCAGCGATGCACTTATCGGCGCCCACGACACGCAGACCAAGCTGCTTTCGCAGGAGGCCGGCGGTGGCGAGATGGAGATGACCTTCATCATGGCTCACGCTCAGGACACTCTCATGACCACTATGATCCTGGAGAAGCAGGCCCGCTTTACCATCGATGCCTACAAGCGCATTGCCGAGCTCGAGGCCAAGCTCGCCTAACGAGCCCTCACAACCAAGTCCCCTTCCAAAAGCTCTGCCGCTACCCGCGGCAGGGCTTTTTCTGTCCTCCTCCAAGTTGCGGTGAAATATAGTCATTGGGGACGTTCTTAAACGACTAGTCATTGGGGACAGTCTTGGTGCGCTCCGTTCGTCCTCCCGTTCGATTTTTGCTCGGTGGGTATACTTCCTTTCGCATTAAACGCCGGACTGAGGAGGTATCCAAATGCCGGATAACGGGTCAATACAAAAAAGAGGCGCGCACGAGATGGCTCATGGGCGTCCTGTCCAGATAACCGAGCACACGACGGTAACCGAGCTGCAGCCCAGTCTGTCCGATGTCGTGTGCGCAAACAAAAAGCTGCAGATTGGCTTTATCGTTGCGCTCGTGGTGCTGGCGCTGCTGTCGGGCTTTGTGGCTCGTCCGCATTTCGCCGATACCAAAACTTGGGACTCCACCATCGAGGTCATCGATCAAAAGAAAGGAAACGTACTGGCGCTCACGACCTCGTGCGTGGCGCTGTCTGCGGGCATTACCGCGCTGCCGGGTGATACGGGAACGCCGGTTGCCGAGCAGCTCGCGCAGCTTTCAGGCAACCTTGGTATCGTGCTTGCCGTGCTATACCTAGAGAAATATTTGCTCACGATTTTGTGGTCGGTTGGCCTGGGCATCTTAATCCCGTTTGCGTTGGCGCTCTTTGCGGTGTCGCTCGGCATTCACGGGCGCTGGAGCACGAGCGCTGTCCTGCGTCGTGTGGCGACGCGCGTGCTGGTGGTTGCCGTGATCGGCATGGCGCTCGTGCCCGCGAGCGTATGGGTGTCGCAGAAGGTCGATGAAACGTATCGCGTAAGTATTGAGCAAGCTGAGCAAAAGGCTGCGGACGCTGCGGACGCGGCCGACACCACGGACAAGTCAGCCGAGACCAGCTCAAAATCGAACAAGAAAAAATCCGAGGCCACGGAGTCCAAAAACGTGCTCGAGCAGTTGACTGATGGGGCATCGAGCCTTGTTACGTCGGTGACCAGCGGCGCCAAGCAGATGACCGATGAGATCGTGCGGCAGGTGACCGATCTGATTGAAGGCGTCATCGTGATGATCGTGACCTCGTGCGTTATCCCGCTGCTGGTGCTCGTGGCGTTCCTTTGGCTAGGACACGTGCTGCTGGGGATCGATATTTCCGGCCCGGCGAACTATTTGACGGGCCGTTTCTTGAGTGCTCCTTCCAAGCACGCCAAAAAGGGCGGGCAGTCCGAGTAGCTAAAACAGCTGTATATACCGGGGAATATCGCCGAAGGGCGGCCGAGACACGTTCTTGGCCGCCCTTTTGTTTGTTGAACACACGGTCGCTACGTCCGCGCCCGGCCCAAACGGTCAGCAATCACCTGTGAACGGTATTTGTTCAAAAAAGAACAAAGATAAACAAATAGTTGTTGCAGTTACTGTTCGAATGTGTTCAAATAAACATGAACAGTGAAGAACCGCACATTCAGATGCCCGGACCTGAACGCGATTCAACACTTCCAAACAGAAACTACGCACCTGCGTATCTCTCAAGGAGGATGTCATGAGGGTTGTAATCGCTTCCGATGCCGACGGTATGTCGATGAAGGAGTCCATCAAGGAGATGCTCATCGCCGACGGTCACGAGGTCGTCGACTATTCCGAGACCCCTGCCGCGGACTTTGTCGATTCCGCGACCGCCGTTGCCAAGGACCTGCTGGAGCACAAGGATTCCCAGGGCTTCGCATTCGATAAGTACGGCGTCGGCTCCTATATGGCCGCCGTCAAGATCAAGGGCATGGTCGTTGCCAACATTTCCGACGAGCGTTCTGCCTACATGACCCGCGAGCACAACGGCTCGCGCATGGTCACCATGGGCCCGGGCGTTGTGGGCACCGAGGTCGCCAAGAAGATCGCCCGCGAGTTCCTGCGCGCCCAGTACGCCGGCGGCCGTCACCAGATCCGTGTCGACATGCTCAACAAGATGGCCTAACGAGAGCCACCGAGAACTCGAACTTCTACCTCAACTTGTGAATTCAGACGAAAGGACGTTCTGATGAAGAAGACCATCGCAATCGGTTGCGACCATATCGTTACGGACGAGAAGATCTATCTGGCCGACCGCCTGGAGCAGGCTGGCTACAAGGTGCTCGACTGCGGCACCTACAGCCACACCCGTACGCACTATCCCATCTACGGTAAGGCCGTGGGCGAGGCTGTTGCCAGCGGCAAGGCCGACTTTGGCGTGGCCCTGTGCGGCACCGGCATCGGCATCACCAACGCCGTCAACAAGGTTCCCGGCGCCCGTTGCGCCCTGGTTCGCGACATGACCTCTGCCCTGTATGCCCGTCGCGAGCTCAACGCCAACATCGTGGGCTTTGGCGGCAAGATTACCGGCGAGTTCCTGATGGCCGACATCATGCTTGCCTTCCTGGAGGAGCCCTACGAGAAGACCCCCGAGCACGATGCCCTGATCGCCAAGATCGATGCCTGCAACAAGGCCGATGCCGAGGCTCAGGCCGACCCGCACTTTTTTGACGAGTTCCTCGAGAAGTGGGACCGCGGCGAATACCATGATTAGCGGGTATCCGGCGTAATTAACTAGTCCGTTGACGGCTCGCGTTTCTGTGATGGGGCGCGGGCCGGTTTTCTATCAGCCCAATTGGCCCAGCGGGCTGGACGTGCATTGTTCTTTTGTTTGCGGCGCTGCCTCATTACCTTTCTGCTAAAGGCACGACGTTCACAAGGGATCGTGCGAGATGATATGTGAAGGAGAAGATTCCCATGGAGTTTGTTCTTGATAACGGCTCTGTCCGCATTGCGTTGAGCACGGCTGGCGGATCGTTCACTTCTATTGCGGCCAACGGCCGTGAGTACCTGTGGCAGGGTGACCCGGCGGTCTGGTCGGGCCAGGCACCCATTTGTTTCCCGATCTGCGGCGGCCTTCGCGACGGTCACGCAATGACCATGGGCGGCCGCGAGATTAAGCTCGCCCGTCATGGCTTTGCTCGCAAACAGGAGTGGAAGCTCGAGGAGCAGGGCGACAACATGGTCGCGCTGAGCCTAAGCTCTGCCGACCATGCCGAGTTGCTCGAGCAGTACCCGTATCCGTTTAAGATCGTTGCTCGTTACATGATCGATGCGGAAAAGGTGGCTGTGTCGTACGAGGTGACCAATGAGGGCACCGAGGACATGCCGTTCTTTGTGGGCGGTCACCCTGGCTTTAAGTGCCCGCTTGACGAGGGCGAGTCCTATGACGACTACGAGCTCCGTTTTGAGCAGCGCGAGGCCGCCGAGCTCTGTACTGCCGTTCCCTCGACGGGCCTGATTGATGTTGAGCATCGCAGCAAGAACCCGATGGTTGGCCATGACCTGCCGCTGACGCACGAACTCTTTGACTTCGCAGAGACCATCTTTGACGTGCTTGAGAGCCGCGTGGTTACGCTGACCAAGAAAACCGAGGACAAGGGCGTGCGACTGACGTTCCCCGATATGCCGTACCTGATTGTGTGGAGCAAGCCCGAGGGTGACTTTGTGGCCGTGGAACCGTGGGGCGGCCTGTCCACCTGCTCCGACGAGGACGATATTCTGGAGCACAAGCGCGGCTGCCTGGTGGCCAAGCCGGGGGAGACCGTTACTCGCGGCTTTGAGATCGAGATCCTTTAACGAGCTATCGTATGTTTGGGGCCGCGCGTGTCGTGCCCCGGAAACAGGAGTTCAATATGATTCTGACCGTTACCATGAACCCGTCGATTGATACGCGCTATCAGCTCGACAAGTTGATCATCGACGACGTGAACCGCGTGACGCCCGAAAAGACCGCTGGCGGTAAGGGCCTCAACGTGAGCCGCGTGTTGCTGCAGCTGGGCGACGACGTGCTCGCGACCGGTCTGCTCGGCGGCCACATGGGTGCCTATATGGCCGAGCTCATGGATGCTGACGGCGTCAAGAACGAATTTGTGCCCATCGCCGGTGAGACGCGCATTTGCCTGAATATTCTGCACGAGGGTAATCAGACCGAGCTTTTGGAGAGCGGCCCGCAGATCACCCCGGCCGAGCTCGAGGCCTTTACGGCCAAGTTCGCCGAGCTTGCGGCGAAGGCGGACGTTGTGACGCTTTCGGGCTCGCTGCCGCGCGGCGTCGATGCCGGCTACTATGCCGAGCTCGTCAAGATCGCCGAGAAGGCGGGCGCCAAGGTGCTGCTCGACACCTCGGGTGCATCGCTGGAGGCCGCGCTGGAGTCCGACGCTAAGCCCGAGCTCGTAAAGCCCAACCTGACTGAGATAAACGGTCTGCTGGGTACGTCCTTTACGACCGATGATGTCGATGCCCTGCGCGAGGCGCTTGCCGCCGATGGCCGCTTTGCCGGTATTCCCTGGGTTGTCGTTTCGATGGGCGCTGCCGGTTCGGTGGGCTTCCATGAGGGCCGTGCGTTCCGCGCCAAGACGCCCGCGATTGCGGCTGTGAACGCGACGGGTTCCGGCGACTCGACCATCGCCGGCTTTGCGCATGCCATTGCTGCCGGCGCCGACGACGTCACGGTGCTCAAGACCGCCAATACCTGCGGCAAGCTTAACGCCATGGATCCCAAGACCGGCCACCTGGTCATGGACCGCTGGGACGAGATCTACAACAGTGTTGAAGTAACGGAGCTCTAGAGTTACGGCGTTTTACCAAACGCCGTAACCTGCCGACGCTGCGCGGGCCGCATTTGGACAATCTGACGTTCAACTTCAAGGGCGCGACCAGAAGGTCAGCGCCCTTTCGTTTCACGTCACCTTG
>CALLSB010000166.1:0-15527 GCA_938014225.1 uncultured Collinsella sp.
GACAAGCCGGTGACGCCTGCCGAGGACCGTTATGCCATGACGGTCCTCGCCACCGCCGCGAACCCGGCCTTTTTGGCGAGCCGGTTCGAGATCGACCGCCCGGGCGTAACCTATACGGCCGATACGCTTCATGCCCTTCGCGACTTTTACCCGCCGCAGGTAAAGCTCTACTTTATTACGGGCGCCGACGCGATTATCGATATTGTGACCTGGCATGATGCCGAACGAATCGCTGAGCTTGCTACCTTTATTGCGGCGACACGACCGGGCTTTGATATCGATACGGCGCGTGCCCGAATCAAAGAGTCGGGGCTGCCGTTCGACGTGCGCTATATTCAGATTCCGGCGTTGGCGATCAGCTCGACGAACATCCGTAAGCGAGTTGCCCGCGGCATGAGCGTGCGCTATCTTACGAGCGAGTCCGTGCTCGGCTACATTCGCAAACGCAGGCTATATGCCGATCTGGGCCAAGAAGATTTTGAGTGATGGGGGTCTACGTTGTCGGTAGAGGATCAGTTTGAGGGCGATGAGCGCGCGCTGCTCAAGCGCATTCAAGAGCTGCTCGATGTTCGCATGAAGGATAAGCGCAAGCGCTATGTGCATTCGCTGGGTGTTGCCGAGACCGCACTTCATCTGGCCGAGGTCTACGGCGTTGACCGCTTTGATGCCGCTGCCGCCGGCCTGATCCATGACTGGGACAAAGTGCTCTCCGACGACGAGCTGGTCACGCGCGCTCTGCATTACGGCATTAAGATTGCCGGCTCTCCTTCCGCCGCGACGCCGCTTTTGCATGGCCCTGTTGCCGCCTATGAGCTTCCGCAGCTTTTCCCCGAGTTGTCGCCGGCCGTTTTCCAGGCTGTCGACCGTCACACCGTGGGTGCTTGCGACATGACGCCGCTCGATATGGTGGTCTTTGTGGCCGATGCCATCGAGCCCAACCGCCACGGCGACTATGCGCATGCGCTGCGCAAGATGGTGGGGAAGTCCTCGCTCGACGAGTTGTTCTTCTCCTGTTTTGCGCAGGGTCTGGTCTATGTGATCCAGTCCGGGCGCTATCTTTATCCCACGGCTATTTCGATTTACAACCATTACGCCCAGCTGCGCTAGCTCGGGCTGTCTAGAAAGAGGTATTCCATGGCCGACGAGACCATGACCGACGAGCAGATTCTTGAAGGTGTGGAGCACAAGAGCTTCGTTGCCACGTCCGACCGCACTGCCGCCTCGCTGTCCGCGAGCGGTGTCGCCGCCGAGGATGTCGCCCGCGCCGCCGCGCAGGCCGCCTACGACAAGAAGGGCGAGGACGTTCAGGTGCTCGACCTGACCGAGCTTTCCGATGTGTGCGACTACTTTGTGCTTGCCACCGGTACCAACAACCGCCAGCTCGATTCTATCGTCGACGAGATCGAGGAGAAGGTCGCCGAGGCTTGCGGCGAGCACCCGTTCTCCATCGAGGGTCGCGAGCAGAAGACCTGGATGCTCATGGACTACGGTTCGGTTGTCGTCCACGTCTTCACTCCCGAAGCCCGCGACTTCTACCGCCTCGAGAAACTCTGGGGAGACGCCCCCCAGCTCCCCCTCAACCTCCTCTAGTAGCTCATTTGAGACGGGGTTAGCTACCCTCACGCATATCGCCGGGCAGTTGCGGTTTTCCGCACCTGCCCGGCTTTCTTTTTGCCCAAAGGCGGTTAATCGTTGAAGCGGGATTGGCGGCCGAAGGAAAGGGCGGTGTCGCCGAATTTGTCTCGGACGGCGTCGATGGCGACGGAGAGGTCGCGGCGGTCGCTGGATTGGGCTCCGCGGTCATCGATCTCGCAGAACAGGTCGGTCTGGATGCCGCCCCGATGGTCAAAGTCGCTCATGCCGATGCCTGCTAAGCGAACGTGCATTCCTTCCTGCCAGATGTTGTCGAGCAGTTCGAGTGCAACCGCCACGAAGATGTTCTCATCGTCGGTCGGATGAGGCAGCCGGCGCTGTGCCGTACGCCCGCTGCCATACGAATGCTTAAGCTTGAGCGTCACCGTGGCGCCTGTTAGTCCCTGACGGCGCAGACGGCGTCCCACTGACTCTCCCAACAGCGCAATCGCCGCCTCAATATCCCCACGCTCAGTTAAATCTTTAGCAAAGGTTCGTTCATTGCTGACCGACTTGACCTCGCGCTCTTCATCGAGGCTCGTGACTTCGGAGATTTCGAGACCCAGCGCACGCTGGCGCATGCGTTCGCCGTTGACGCCAAAAATAGAGGCCAAGGTGGATTCCGGTGCACGTGATAGCTCGCCGAGGGTGTAGATGCGCATGCGGCGCAGTCGCTCCTCGGCCGAGCGCCCGATGCCGCTCATGGCAGATACCGGCAGCGCGGCCAAAAAGCGCTGCTCGGTTCCGGGGCGCACGATGGTCAGCCCAAACGGCTTATCCCGCTCGCTTGCGATCTTTGCGACCGTCTTGTTGCAGCCCAGGCCAATGGAGCACGTCACTCCCAGCGCTGCCACGCGGTCGCTTATACGCCGCGCAACCAGCAGCGGGTCTTCGGGCGCAAAGCGACCCGGTGTGATATCGATAAAGGCTTCGTCGATGGATACGCGCTCAACGCGCGGAGTCTCGTCGGCGAGAATCGCCATGACCTGCGCGCTCACCTCGCGGTAGCGATCAAAGTGCCCGTGTGTCCAAATGGCCTGAGGACACAGACGCCGTGCCTCGGCCGAGGGCATGGCGGAGTGTACGCCAAAGCGACGCGCCTCGTAGGAACAAGTGGACACGACGCCGCGAGAATCGGCATCGCCACCCACGATGAGCGGCTTGCCACGCCACTCGGGGTGGTCGAGCATCTCCACGCTCGCAAAAAACGCATCGAGGTCCATCAGGCCCACCGCCGGACCCGTCCAGGGCGGCGGCGTGACGCCCGCAGCATCCTCATAACCGTATGTATGTTCGCGTCTTTTCATGGCATGAGTATACCGCGCAGCTCATGTGGGGTGCGTGGATGTGCTTGCAAATCGCGAATTCTTGTCTAAGATATGGATTTGCCTTCGACTACACCGAAGAAGTTGGTCTCACGGACTTCACCTGCCCGCGTCGATGGCGTATTATGTTCAACTGTTTGTTTGTAGTTGCAGCCTAAAGCTGCTTGGTTGGAGGAGTTTCCTTTGGCAGTCAAGATTCGCCTTGCTCGTCACGGCGCTAAGAAGCGTCCGTACTACCGTGTCGTCGTCGCCGATTCCCGCGCCCCGCGTGACGGTCGTATCATCGAGGAGGTTGGCCGCTACAACCCGATGACCGCCCCCAAGACTATTAACCTCGATCTCGAGAAGATCGCCGACTGGCAGTCCAAGGGCGCTCAGCTCACCGACGCTGTCGCCGCTCTGATCAAGGCCGCCAACGAGGGCGAGAAGACCGAGACCGTCGTCAAGAAGTCCAAGAAGCAGCTCGCCAAAGAGGCCGAGGCCGCTAAGGCTGCCGCTGAGGCCGCTGAGGGCGCCGAGGAGTAAATCGTGCCTGAGGTTGACGCTGCACAGCTCGAGGGTGAGGCAATGCTCTCAGATCGCATCGCCGATCTCGTCGAATATCTCGTTGTTCAGATCGTCGACGACCCGGATTCCGTGAGCCTCGAGGTCATCGATGGCGACGACGCTTCTACGATTGAGGTTTCGGTTGCCGAGGATGACGTCGCTAAGGTCATCGGCCGTCGTGGCCGTACTATCAAGGCCATCCGCACGCTCGCCCGTGCACTGGCCGCTCGCCTCGACACCGCTGTCGAGGTAGAGGTTCTGGGCTAGGACCTTGAGGTCCCAGTACAAAAACATCGCCCGTGTGGTCAAGCCGCACGGAAGGAAGGGGGAGGTCCTCGCGCAGCCGCTGCGGGGGCTTCCTTCTGTATTGGAGCCGGGTATGCGCGTCGCCCTGACGCCGCCGGCGCTCAAGCGCGACCGTTTTTGCACGGTCGTATCCGTCACCGATACGGGCGATGGCGATCTGGTCTCGTTTGAGGGCATTGACGACTTGACGGCCGCCGAGGGCATCACCGGATGCTATGTGCTGGCCAATCGTGACGACTTTGAGCTCGATTCGCTCGACGCGGCCTATACCGACCTGATGGGTCGCGAAGTGGTCGACGAGCGCTTAGGCTCGCTCGGCACGATTGTCGAGATCATGTCGACGCCCGCCAACGATGTTTGGGTTGTCGACGGAGATCGGTACGGCGAGGTGCTGATTCCCGTGATCGAGCAGGTTGTGCTCGATCTTCCCGACACAGGAACAATTTCCGTCCACGTTATGGACGGCTTGATCGATATGGACAAGTAGGGAGGTCAACATGCTAATCGAGACCCTTTCGGTCTTTCCCGAGATGTTTGAGCCCGTTATGTCCACGTCGATTTTGGGCCGTGCCCGCAAGGCCGGCCTTTTTGATTTTAAGGCGTATAACCTGCGCGACTGGACGCACGACCGTCATCGCACCGTCGATGACGAGCCGTACGGCGGCGGGCAGGGCATGCTCATGAAGGTCGAGCCTATTGCAGAGGCTATCGAGGCCATCAGCTCCGAGGGTCCCAAGCCCACCGTGGTGTTCTTCACCCCCTGTGGCGAGCCCTTTACGCAGCATGTGGCCGAGCGCCTGCTCAAAAGCGAGCGTCTGCTGTTTGTCTGCAGCCGCTACGAAGGCGTCGACGAGCGCGCGTATGCGTATGCCGACGAGCGTCTGTCGATCGGCGACTACGTGCTTACGGGTGGCGAGCTGCCCGCCATGGTCGTTGCCGATGCCGTCGTACGCCTCATTCCCGGCGCCCTTGGTGACGAGATGAGCAACGTCGATGAGTCGTTCTCGACGGCGGAGGACGGAGGCCTGCTCGAGTACGCGCAGTACACCCGCCCCGCCGAGTTCAACGGCAAAGGTGTGCCTCCGGTGCTCGTGAGCGGCGACCACGCTAAGGTCGATGCCTGGCGTCGCAAGAGTGCCATCGAGCGTACCTGTCGCTGGCGTCCCGATCTGATCGAGACGGCGCACCTTACGCCCCAGGAGCGTGCGTACGCGCAGGAGATCCTGGACGCTTCGTATTCGCAGAGCGAGGAGTGAGAATGGTTCCATCGCAGCATTCTGCCCTGAGGGGCGCCTTTGAGTGGGTTGCGGTCGCTGTAATCGCGCTCGCCGCCACCTTCTTGATTCGCTCGTTTGTGATCGAACCCTTTGTGGTGCCCACCGGCTCCATGGAGTCCACGATCGAGATTGGCGACCAGATCCTGGCGCAAAAGGTGAGTCTCGAGCTCGGCCAGCCCGTCAGCCAAGGCGACATCGTGGTATTCCACAACCCCGATGCCACCTCCGAGCATGATGTGCTGGTGAAGCGCGTCATTGCCACGGCCGGCCAGACCGTTGACCTGCAGGACGGCAAGGTCGTCGTCGACGGCCAGGTGCTCGACGAGGACTATACGACCGGCATGAGCTGGCCGCTTTCGGTCCAGGCGCCCGCCGCCCAGGTGAGCTATCCCTACACCGTCCCCGACGACTGTGTGTGGGTGATGGGCGACAACCGCGAGAACTCAGCCGACTCACGTTACTTTGGCCCGGTCGACCGTTCGGACCTGATCGCCGTTGCGCTCGTGCGTTACTGGCCGCTCAACCGTCTGGGCGCTAAAAACCGCTATAGTACAGTACCTAACCGTGTAATCGTTTCGACGAGGGGATATTAGAGGCATGAACGCTTCATCGCTTTCCTTCCAAGACATCATCCTGCGCCTCCAGCAGTACTGGGGCGAGCAGGGCTGCGTCATTATGCAGCCCTATGACTCCGAGGTCGGTGCCGGTACCTTCCATACCGCGACCACGCTGCGCTCGCTCGGTCCCGCCGAGTGGCGCACCTGCTATGCGCAGCCCTGCCGCCGTCCCGCCGACGGCCGCTACGGCGAGAACCCCAACCGCATGCAGCACTACTATCAGTTCCAGGTGCTCATCAAGCCCTCGCCGGTCAACGCCCAGGAGCTCTACCTGGGGTCTCTTGCCGCCATTGGCCTGGACCCCAACGACCATGACGTCCGCTTTGTCGAGGACGACTGGGAGAGCCCGACGCTCGGCGCCTGGGGCCTTGGCTGGGAGGTCTGGCTCAACGGCATGGAGGTTACGCAGTTCACGTACTTCCAGCAGGTGGGCGGTATCGAGGTCGACCCCGTGCCCGTCGAGATCACCTACGGTCTGGAGCGTATCGCCATGTACGCTCAGGGAGTCAACTCCGTCTACGACCTGGTGTGGAGCTATCTGCCCGACGGCACGCCCATGACCTACGGCGACGTGTTCTTGGAGAACGAGCGCGAGTTTAGCGCCTACAACTTTGAGGTCGCCAACGTCGAGATGATGCGTCAGAAGTTTGACGACTACGAGGCCGAGTGCCACTCCTGCCTGGAGCGCAAGCTTCCGCTGCCGGCGTACGACTGCGTCATGAAGTGCAGCCACGCCTTTAACCTGCTCGACGCCCGTGGCGCCCTGTCCGCGGTCGAGCGTGCCAACTACATCCTGCGCGTCCGCGCCGTCGCCAAGGCGTGCTGCGAGGCCTACATGGCCGAGGTCGCTGGAGTCAACGAGAATGCCGATCAGGAAGGCGAGGTGGCGTAAGCCATGGCAGACGCTAAGGATTTCCTGTTTGAGATCGGTACGGAGGAGATGCCCTCCGCGCCGCTGAACAATGCCGTCAAGCAGCTCGGTACCATGATTGCCAAGGGTTTGGACGATGCCGGCCTGGCCCACGGCGAGGTCCGTGTGATCTCGAGCCCGCGTCGCCTGGCTGCACTCGTGGCCAATGTCGCCACTGCGACCGACGAGGTCCACGAGGTTAAGCGCGGCCCCGCGGCAAATATCGCGTTCGACGCTGACGGTAACGCCACCAAGGCCGCCCAGGGCTTTGCCCGCAAGTGCGGTGTGGCTGCCGAGGACCTGATCCGTCGCGAGGACACCGACGGCCGCGAGTACGTCTTTGCCGAGAAGAACATTCCTTCCGCACCGGCTACGCCGATTCTGACCGCGCTATGCGAGAAGACCATCGCCGGTTTGCAGTGGCCCAACTACCGCTCTCAGCGCTGGGGTCACGAGCACGCGACCTTTGTTCGTCCGGTCCGTTGGATCTGTTGCCTTCTGGGCGAGGACGTTGTGCCCGTGTCGTTTGCCGACGTGACGAGTGGCAACACCACGCGTGGTCATCGCGTACTTGGCCCCGGTGACCATGTGGTCGCCAGCCCCGCTGTTTACGAGCAGGTGCTCGAGGACGCCGGCGTACTTTCTGCCGAGCGCCGTCGTGAGGCCATCCTTGCCGGTATCGCCGAGGTCGAGGCTGCGCGCCCCGGCTGCCACGTCGATACGCCCAAGAAGGTCTTTGAGGAGGTCATCAACCTCTGCGAGTGGCCGACGGTGCTCGTCGGTACCTTCGATGAGGAGTTCCTGAAGGTTCCGCACGAGATCATCTGCGAGTCCATGCTCACCAACCAGCGCTACTTCCCGATCTATGACGGCGAGGGCAAGCTGACGCGTGAGTTCGTGGTCGTATCGAACAGCAAGCCCGAGAACGCCGAGCGCGTGATCGACGGCAACGAGCGCGTCGTGCGCGCCCGTCTGGACGACGCCAAATTCTTCTACGAGGAGGACCTGAAGATCTCCCTCGACGAGTTCCGTGAGCGCCTGGCCAAGGTCGCCTTCCAGGAGAAGCTCGGCAGCGTGCTCGCCAAGTCCGAGCGTATTGAGCAGCTCGCGCTTGCGATTGCCCGTGAGGCACACCTGGGTGCTCACCTGGCAGCCGACGCCGGCCGTGCCGCGCACCTGTGCAAGGCCGACCTGGTGTCTAACGCCGTCGTTGAGTTCACGAGCCAGCAGGGCGTGATGGGCGGTTATTACGCGACCGCGATGGGGGAGAACGACGAGGTCGCCCATGCCATCCGCGATCACTATCGTCCCCGCTTTGCCGGCGACGAGCTGCCCGAGGGCACCGCTGGCTGCATCGTGGCCTGCGCCGACAAGCTCGATACCATCGCCGGCATCTTTGCCATCGGCGAGCCCCCGACCGGCTCTTCGGACCCCTACGCGCTGCGTCGTGCCGCCATCGGCATCATCAACATCCTGCGCGACCGTCTGCCGATCGATCCCACGTCGCTTATCGACTTTGCCCTTGAGCTCTATAGCGAGCAGGGCATCGAGTTCGACGCCGCCGAGGTCGCCCAGCAAGTTCGCGACTTCTTCCACGGCCGTCTGGTGAGCATGGCCCGCGACGAGAAGATTCCGGCCGATACCGTTGCTGCCGTCTCCGCGGTGCACATCATCGCACCGTCGGTCTTCTTCGCCCGCTGCGCCGCCCTCGACGAGGCCCGCAAGAACGACGCCGAGACCTTTGACAACCTGGCCACTGCCTATGCCCGCGCCGCGCACATCTCCAAGCCCGAGCTGGGCGCGGAGTACGACCGCAGCCTGATGGGCGAGGCTGAGCTCGCGCTTGCCGATGCCTCCGAGGCTGCCCAGACCGCTGTCGATACCGCCCTTGCTGCCGAGGACTACCCGGCCGCATTTGCCGCGCTCGCCGCTCTGCGCGCACCCATCGACCGCTTCTTCGACGAGGTTATGGTCATGGACAAGGACGAGCAGCTTCGCGATAATCGCCTTAAGCTGCTCAACCGCTTCGAGGCCGTTTTCTCCGGCATCGCCAACATCGGTGAGCTTGCCCGCAAAAAGTAAGCT
Source organism: uncultured Collinsella sp. (assembly GCA_938014225.1). Classification (GTDB taxonomy): domain Bacteria; phylum Actinomycetota; class Coriobacteriia; order Coriobacteriales; family Coriobacteriaceae; genus Collinsella. The sequence continues at coordinate 8,699 of CALLSB010000166.1, forward strand.
AGCCTACGTGTAAGCGCAAAAGGAGCCCCGCATGGATTGCCCGGTCACCGCTCGTCCCACCGTTATCGTTATCTCCGACTCGCTCGGTGATACCGCTTGTGAGGTGGTGCTTGCGGCGTCCGGGCAATTTGATGAAGGGGCTTTTCGTGTTTTGCGCCTGCCCAAGGTGACCTCGGTGGAGCAGGTCAAGTCGTTTGTGGAACCGCGCGTCGATGCCGACCATCGCGATATCGCTGTGTTCCACACCATCGTCGACCCGGCGCTGCGCGCTCGCGTGCTCGACTACCTTGGCATGCTGCATATCCGCTCGGTCGACTTGATCGGCCCGACACTCGCCGTGCTTTCGTCGCTTATCGGCGTTGCGCCCAAGGGCGTTGCGGGCGTGATTCACAGGACCGATGACCGGTATTTCCACCGCATCGAGGCCATGGAGTATTTCGTTGAGCACGATGACGGGCGCGGGTGCGACGATCTGTCGGGTGCCGATATCGTGCTGTTGGGCGTATCGCGCACATCCAAGACGCCCCTTTCGATGTATTTGGCCTATCAGGGCTACAAAGTCGCCAATGTTCCGCTGGCACATGGTATGGAGCCGCCGAAGTCGATTTACGAGGTCGACCCGATGCGGCTGTTCGGCCTGATTTCGACCGTTGGCGTGATTTCCGAGATCCGCGATAGCCGCCTGGGCGATGATTACGCCCGTGCCGTTGCCGGCTCCTATGCCGAGCCCGAGAGCGTGCGCAGCGAGCTCGAGGAGGCCCGTGCCCTCATGAAGCGCCTGGGCTGCTTTGTAGTGCGCACCGACGGCAAGGCGATTGAGGAGAGCGCCTCCGAGATCATTGCCCACCTCGAAGAGATCCAGGAAGCTAAGGCCCGCCGTGCCGCCCGTCGCGCCCAACAAAGCTAGCTTATTTGGGTAGCTAAAAATGCCTGATATTGGTAAAGCGATTTAGCAAATTACTTACATCTGACCTGCGAGTTTATTGAAGTGGTATCTTCATAGGGTAACCACCTTTATCTACCGTTTGCCGCTCGTTTTAGCACGTTTACCAAACCGCGCATCCTCTTCTCACATCGGCATAAAACCCGCCGTATAGTTCCCTCACGGCCCGCATCTGGTGGGTCGATTCGTTACCACGGTCGTGTGCGAGAGCGCATGGAAGGGGAAGTATCGTGAGCGATTGCAAGAGGGTTTACCGCTTTGGCACCGACGCCCAGGGCACTTGCGTGACTGAGGGCGACAAGTCCATGAACTTTGTGCTTGGCGGCAAGGGCGCGAATCTTGCCGAGATGAGCCGTATCGGCCTGCCGGTGCCCGATGGCTTTACCATTACCTGCCAGACCTGCGTCGAGTATTCCGGTGCCGGCAACGTGTGGCCCGAAGGCGCACTCGATGAGATCGTTGCCGCCGAGGCAGACCTCGAGGCTCGCTGCGGCAAGAAACTCGGTGACGCCAACGACCCGCTGCTCGTATCGGTGCGCTCGGGCGCTCCGTTCTCCATGCCCGGTATGATGGACACGGTTCTCAACCTGGGCCTCAACGACGATTCCGTCCAGGGCCTTATCGCTCAGACGCAGAACCCGCGCTTTGCCTGGGACAGCTATCGTCGCTTTATCCAGATGTTCTCCAACGTCGTCATGGGCGTTGATGCCGATCTGTTCGAGAACGCCCTGACCCAGGCTCGTCTGGTCGCCGGCGTTCGCGTCGATTCCGAGCTTTCGGCTGAGGATCTTCAGGAACTCGTCGAGACCTTTAAGGGTATCTTCTCTGATAACGTCGAGGCCACTCTGTACCCCGAGCTCGAGGTCGCCGACGGCAAGCCCGTCTTCCCGCATGATCCGGAGCTCCAGCTGCGCCTTGCCATCCAAGCCGTTTTTGGCAGCTGGATGAACGAGCGCGCCTGCATCTACCGCAAGCAGCATGGTATCTCCGACGAGCTCGGTACCGCCGTCAACGTGCAGGCCATGGCTTTTGGTAACAAGGGTGAGACCTCTGCGACTGGCGTTGCCTTCACGCGCAACCCGGCCGATGGCACTAAAGAATTCTACGGCGACTTTCTGGTCAACGCCCAGGGCGAGGACGTCGTCGCGGGCATCCGCAACACCGAGCCCATCGCCGACCTCAAGACCACCCCGGGTCTTGAGTCCGCAGGCGAGGAACTCGAGCGCGTGTTCCTGACGCTCGAGGACCACTACCGCGATATGTGCGATATCGAGTTCACCATCGAGCAGGGCAAGCTCTGGATGCTCCAAACCCGTGTGGGCAAGCGTACCGCCACCGCCGCCCTGCGCATTGCCATCGAGATGGTTGAGGAGGGCCTCATCACCCGTGAGGAGGCCGTGAGCCGTATCGATCCCGCGCAGCTCGACCAGCTCCTGCACCCGCAGTTCGATTCCTCCAAGAAGTACGAGGCTCTGGCTTGCGGCCTCAACGCCAGCCCCGGCGCCGCCGTGGGCGAGGTCGTGTTCTCGAGCGATGACGCCGTCGCGCGCGCAAACGAGGGCCATAAGGTTATCTTGGTTCGGTGGGAGACCAACCCCGACGACCTGAAGGGCATGGTCGCCGCCGAGGGCATCCTGACCAGCCACGGTGGCAAGACGAGCCATGCCGCCGTTATCGCCCGCGGTATGGGTACGCCCTGCGTCTGCGGCGTTGAGCGCTTCCACATCGATGCCGCCGAGAAGGTCGTGCGCATCGAGGGCAGCGACCGCGTGCTGCACGAGGGCGACATCATCTCCATCGACGGCACCCAGGGTATCGTCGTCGACGGCGCGGTCGACCTGGTCTCGGCCGAGCTCACCGGCGATCTGGACACTATCCTGTCCTGGGCCGATGAGATTCGTCTGGACGAGACCTGTGGCCATGCCAACCATGTGCGCGTCAACGCCGACAATCCCGAGGATGCCGAGCTCGCACTCGAGTTTGGCGCCGAGGCTATTGGCCTGTGCCGCACCGAGCACATGTTCCTAGGCGACCGTAAGAACATCATCCAGAGCTTTATCCTGTCTGACGATGAGGCCGTGAAGCAGCAGGCCCTGGCCGACCTGCTCAAGGTTCAGACCGAGGACTTCCTGGCGATGTTCAAGACCATGTCCGGTCGCGATGTGGCCGTCCGCCTGCTCGATCCGCCGCTTCATGAGTTCCTGGATAATCCTCGCGACCTCGAGGTCGCCATCACCAAGAAGGAAGCCGCCGGCGCCAGCGAGGAAGAGCTTGCCGTCCTGCGCGCCCGCCTGCGTCGTATCGACGGCATGGTCGAGTCCAACCCGATGCTCGGCCTGCGCGGCGTTCGCCTGTCCGTCGTCTTTAGCGATCTGCCGCTCATGCAGGTTCGCGCCGTCGCCACGGCCGCTGCCCGCCTAATCAAGGAGGGCGTCGATCCGCGCCCCGAGATCATGGTTCCGCTCGTTTCCATCACGGCCGAGCATGTCCAGACCCGCGAGGTCATCGAGCGCGTGATCGCCGAGGTTTCCGTCGAAGAAGGCGTCGAGCTCAATATTCCCGTGGGCACGATGCTCGAGCTGCCGCGCGCCTGCATGGTCGCTGACGAGATCGCCCACCATGCCGACTTCTTCTGCTTTGGCACCAACGACCTCACCCAGACGACCTTCGGTTTCTCGCGTGACGACGCCGAGGCTAAGTTCATCCCGCTGTACATGCATAAGAAGATTCTGAAGGACAACCCCTTCGAGACCATCGATACGGCAGTACTCGAGCTGGTACGCATGGCCGTCGAGAAGGGCCGTGCCACCAACCCCGACATGCACTTTGGCGTGTGCGGTGAGCACGGCGGCGACCCCAAGTCCATCAAGGGCCTGTTTAACGTGGCCGACGTGGACTACGTGTCCTGCTCGCCCTACCGCGTGCCCCTCGCGCGCTTGGCTGCCGCCCAGGCCAAGCTCGAGGCCAAGCGTCCCGCCTAACGTTTTGGGCGTAGACGCCTAGTGTAGCCCCCCTTCATGCCGCCCGTCTCATTTGTGAGACGGGCGGTTATCATGTGCGGGTTTTGTCTTTTTGTCTGCGTAAAAAATTGTTCTTGCAGCAGAAACCCGCGCGTGTATACTCGAATACGTTTGTTCAACTACGTGCCGGCCATGGTGGTACGGCACCTCTAGAAGAGTAAGGAATTGCACATGGATTACATCCGCGCAATCGAGCGTCAGCAGATCCGCGAGGACATTCCTCAGGTTCGCGTCGCCGACAACGTCAAGGTTCACTACCGCATTAAGGAAGGCGACCGCGAGCGCATCCAGGTCTTCCAGGGCGACGTCATCCGCATGGCCGGCGCCGGTGCCCGCGAGACCTTCACCGTCCGCAAGATGTCCTTCGGTGTCGGTGTTGAGCGTACCTTCCCGCTTCACAGCCCCAAGATCGCCAAGCTCGAGGTCGTTCGTCATGGTCGCGTCCGTCGCGCCAAGCTGTACTACCTCCGCGACAAGGTGGGCAAGGCTGCTCGCATCCCCGAGAAGCGCTAAGAAGATCGCAGCGTCTGTCCACTCGTTTGGACACAAGGGTCACCTTCGGGTGGCCCTTCTTTTTATCTGATTTGCATGCAAGGAGGGCCTGGTATGGCCAACATGACGAGCTCGGTTTCGGCATCGCAGGTTGCCGGTGAGTTGGCGAGCGCCACGTTTGAGGAGATTCCCGCCCTCGTGGAGCATTATCGCGAGGACCCGCGCCAGCAGGTGATCAAGGCTTGCGAACGCGCCCTCAAACGCCATGCCAAAGAGCTTGCCGAGCGCGAGCGCGTCAATGACATGTACGAGCTTATGCATGAGCTTGGCGGCGATGGAGTGGTCGTTGGTGTCGACGAGGTGGGTCGCGGATCGGTGGCCGGTCCTTTGACGGTATGCGCTGTCTGCCTTCCTATGGAGCCGCGTGTCTGGGGCATCAACGATTCCAAAAAGCTCACGCCGGCGCGCCGCGAGTTGCTCTCAGTGAAGATTGCCGAGGTGGCGACGGCGATCGGTTTTTGCCATATCGCGCCTAAGGATATCGATGAGATGGGCATGGCCCGTGCTATCCGTACCGCCGTTGCGGGCGCCGTGGCCGATACGGGGCTCGAGCCCGATTGCGTGCTTATGGATGGCAACCCCTTGGGCGCCGTTCCTAACGAGCGCGATGTGGTGAAGGGCGATGCCAAGATCGCCTGCATCGCCGCGGCGTCCATCATGGCCAAGGTCACGCGTGACGAGATGATGGTCGAGTACGACGCCGAGTATCCCGAGTACCATCTGGCCGAGTCGAAGGGCTATGCGAGCCCCGAGCACATCGAGGCCATTCGCAAACATGGACTTTGTCCGCTGCACCGCGTGAGCTTTTGCGGAAACTTTCTGCAGACTGAGCGCCTTTTCTAGGCCAATTGTGGAGACATGGACCTCTGGGGTTTTATAAACCTGCTGGTAGCGGGCCGTATGCAACACCATTGTTGCGTACGGCCCGTTTTTTGACGGCATTTGGTCAGCTTTTGGTTTGCTTCCGGTACTTACCCGCATGAAAGGTGCCCTCATCATCGGGGCAATGCAGTGTGCGGGAAAGGAGACCCCATGAGTGCCGCAAGCAAAAAGAGCAAGACGCAGCAGCTCAAGGAGCGTTGGGAAAACGGCGAGCTCGACTCCGGGGCGATGACGCCCGAGTTTATCAAGGGACTCAGTCCCCGCGAGCTGGGCATGCTGGGCGAGCTGATCACCATCGACTACTTTAACGAGCGCGGCTACACCTTGCTGGAGCAGGGCTATCGTTGCACCGAGGGCGAGGCCGATCTGGTGCTGCTCGATGAGCTCGACGATGTCGTGGTGATGGCCGAGGTCAAGACCAGACGCGTTTCGCTGGATTGCACCACGCGGGTCTTTCCCGAGGAGGCCGTGGACGCCCAAAAGCAACGCCGCTACCGCCGCATCGCAAGTTGCTATCTCATGGAGCATTATCCGCTCAAGGCGATTCGCTTCGATGCTGTGGGTGTCACCATCCGCGGCGGGCATATCGCCGAGATCGAGCATCAGTACAACGCGTTCGATTGGCAGGTGTCGTGATGGCGTTCGAGACGTTTGCCGTTCACGCGGCCTGCATCCGCGGCGTCGAGGCGATTCACGTCACGGTCGAGGTCTCGCTTGCCGGTGGCGTTCCGGGCATCCAGATGCTCGGCATTCCGAGTATGGAGGTGATGGAGTCACGCGGTCGTATTCGCTGCGCGATGCGCTCCGCCGGGTTCGAGATCCCGCGCTCGGGCATTACCGTTAACCTGGCACCCGGCGATATCCGCAAGACCGGTAGCGGCTTTGACCTGCCCATCGCCATCGCGGTTCTAGCGGCCGATGAGCAGATTCCCCGTGACAACCTCGATCGCTGCCTTATCGCAGGTGAGCTTGGTCTGGACGGTACGGTGCTTCCCGTCAAGGGCGAGGTGGCGTTTCAGCTATTGGCTCGCGACATGGGGCTGTCTTTTATCGCCGGCAGGTCCGACCAGCATGTGCCACTCGCGGGCGTAGATTGCGGCTTTATCGACCATCTGTCTCAGCTTGCTCATGGCATGGGCGATGCCGCACGGCACTACTTGGATTCCGAGGGTGTCGAGGCGACCTTTGAGCCCGAGCTCGACTATGCAGACGTGCTGGGGCAGGAAGTCGCTAAACGCGGCATGGCGCTTGCGGCGGCAGGAGAACTCGGCTTGCTCATGATCGGGTCTCCGGGATCGGGCAAGACGATGCTCGCACGCCGTATGACCGGCATCCTGCCCGAGCTTTCCGTTGAGGATCAGCAGGAGGCACTGTGCATCCATTCGGTTTTGGGTGAGAACATTGATGGCTTGTTGGCGGGGCACCGCCCCTT
>CALLSB010000167.1:0-14275 GCA_938014225.1 uncultured Collinsella sp.
CCGCATCCCGGGCAATCTCGCATGCACGCTCCACCAGCGACCGCCCCAGCCCATGATGCTGAGCCGCCTGGCCCTGATCGCCCACGCGCGCCGCCATGCCATACACGTGCACCTCGCGAATCATCGCCTCGTCCGGCGTCGTCGGCAACTCGTCCGCATGTGTGGCAACAAACGAATGGTCGGGCAGAGACAGGCGCAAAAAGCCCGCGATCTTGCCCCGCGGCGTCACCCACTGCAAAAAGCGCTCGCGCGTCACCGGCGTCTCGTACGCCACTTCCTCGTCAAGGGTCAACTCATCCAAGTCGGCACCCGCCGTGCTGATCTCGCGATAGCGAATCTCGCGCACCGTCGCACCGTCACCTCGAGCAGCCAGGCGGTTCTCAACGAGCTGCCGCAGGTTGGGTTTCTTGTTGCCCACCATGATGTCGTCGGAGCTAAAGTCGCGGATCATGCGACTGATGCGGCAGAACGCCGGCGTCACCACGATGTCGTCTGCCAACACATCGAGCAACTCTTCCTCGGTATAGGGGCGCCACTCGCCGCGCTCGTAACAGCCCACCAAACGCGAGCCCTCGATGAGCGCGCACGGGTAGACCTTGACCTCGTCGGGCATAAAAGCGCCCTCGGTCATAAAGCGCTCGTAGTCGCGCTTGTCCCCCTCGGGCGTAGCGCCCAACAAGTTGAGCATAAAGTGCGCGTGGATCTTAAAGCCAAACAAGCGCGCAAGCGAAAACGCCCGCTCGATCTGCGCCACCGAAATGCGGCGCTCGTTGATATCGAGCAAATGTTGGTCGAGACTCTGAATACCCATCTGAATCTTGGTGCAACCCAGGCGGCGGATGAGCGTGAGGGCCTGCGGCGTTACGGCATCGGGGCGCGTCTCGATAACGAGCCCCACCACGCGATGCTTCGCCGTCTCGTTGATGCGCTGCTGGCGCTCGAGCTCCTCCATCGTTGCCGTCTGCCACTCGGTGACCTCGCCCCACGGCGTACCGGGGCCGTACAGACGACGCACCGCGCGGTTATAGCCGCCCACGGCAGCATCCACACGCTCCTGCTCGTTGGCAACGCCGGCAGCAAGCTCAGCCTCGTCGGTCGCAATGCCGGCAGCCCGATAGCGCTCGCGGCGCCCTGCTACCACCGGCGGCAGGGCATCGGCGGGCGCGTCATCGAGCAGGCGCCCCGCCTCGGCACGACTGATGCCCGGACGCGCCAACATGGGGTTAGCTGCCACGCCAGCAACGGCGTCATCGTTCAGCGCACGGAAAAGCTCCGACATAAACCACGTTTGATACCCTTGCGGATAGTCGCTCCAGGTGCCACCGAGCACGATGAGCTCGATCTTATCGGTCGCATGACCCATCTGCGAAAGCGCGGTCAGGCGAGCGCTCACCTGCAGATACGGGTCGAAGCAGTTTTGCTCCGCACGGGCGCATGCCGGCTCGGCGTGCAGATAGCTTTTAGGCATGCGCAGGTCGTTGGGGCAAAACAGGCAATCGCCCGAGCACGGCCAGGGCTTGGTGATGACGGTAATGGTCGCCACGCCCGAAGCCGTGCGACGAGGCTTCATGCGTAGCACCTGCAGCAGTTGACGCTCCAGCTCCGCATCGACATTCCATCCAGCCCAACGAGCCGGCTCCTCACGTTTAACCCGCTGGTAGAACGGCAGCAGACGGCGCTTGGCCAAATCGCGTTTGTCGGCACCCTCGCGGCGCGCCTCGGCATGTATCAGTTTGACGAGCGCCTTGTCGTCTACGGTCTCGCCGCAACGCAGGGCCTCGAGTATGTTCAAGATAATCTGTTCCATGCCCCCATTGTAAAGGCAAAGGCGCCGAAGCCCGTCACGGCTCCGACGCCTCCATCAAACAGCGCGTCTATGGTTTATAAGTCTTCGATAACCACCCGTCACTCTGGATTAAACGACATGTCGCCCGAACCGACCTCAAAACGATACGTGGCAGACTTATCGCCGTTGTCGAATTCAAGATTCAATATGGTCTCGCCATCGTAGCCAAGCGGAAGGAAATCGCTCTCGAAGTCGCCGCTGCCCACGGTGAGGCTCGCCTTAAAGCCCGTAGAGCTCGGAACCGTCATCTCCACGTCGCCCGAGCCCACGCTCACGTCCATCGACTTCGCGGGCGCCTGGTAGAGCTCGAACGTCATGTCACCCGAACCGACCTCGGCATTCAGGGTGTCGGTCACGGTGCCCGTAAACTCAACGTCTCCCGAATTCAACGTTATATCCAGATCATGGCACGCAATGTCCGCGACCGCCAGGTCGCCCGACCCTACATTCGCCGTAATGCCCACCAGGCTATCCGCAACATCTCGCGGCAGCTCAATGGTAATTGTGCGGTCAATCGCGCGCTTATCATCGTAGTCGAACTGACTGATCTTGAGCGTAGAGCCCTTGACCTTAGCAAGGTTCCGGGTAGCCGCATCAGAAGCAGACGTTCCCTTCGCAACGCGACCGCTTTCGATAACACGCACCGGGCCGCCAGAGACACATTTAACCTCGACCGTCCCCGACGTCACGTCCAAGTCGAGCGATTGGAACGCGTCGGCATCAAACGTTTCGCTCGAAAGCTGCTGAGGCCGAGCGGAATAGTTACCGCTATCCAAGAGATCATCGTCGTCAAACATATCGTCAAAATCAGACAAATTGCCAGATAGAATACCGGTCGTACGCACCATATCGGAATGAGCCAATAGCCGCGAAATGCCAAAGACAAGCCCAATGATAAGCACAAACGCTCCGATGCCAACGCCCAAGCGTGCCTTGGATTCATGTGAAAGCTTCATCATTCATCACCCTCTTTGGCAATCGGCTCAGCGGTAGTCGCGGTAGCCACGTCAGTATCAACCGAAGCGGAAACATTCCGAGCCCTAGCCGCCACCGGTGCCGGACCAACCTGGATATCCCCACGCGCCCAATCACCATCGAGCGCACGCGCCACCCAGTGATAGATGGGAATCGTAAAGAAGATCAGCGCGGCAAAGGGGCCGGCACCAAAAAGGAACATCAGCAAAAAGAACAGCAGCCAGCACACGGCCCAATACGGGAACGACTGGAAGGGGCCCTTCACCGGAGTCGAGCCAACTGCGCCGCCACTCGTCGCCTGCGCCGTAGCAGCATTGGCGGCCTGTGCACTCCAGCTTGCCGCTTGTGCCGCCTTGGCTGCCGCGTCACTTGCCTGCGTTGCCGCCTCGGTAGCTCGTGCCGCCGCCTCATGAGTGCGTGCGCGCTCTGCTGCCTCGGCCTCGCGCTGACGAGCGCGGTCCTCGTTCTCAAACTCGATATCGTCCTCGATCTCGTCGCTCGGATTGAGCAGCTCGTCCAGGCTCACGCCGTAGAGCTTGGCGAGCGAGATCAGGTTCTCGGTATCGGGCGAGCTCTCCGCGCGCTCCCATTTACTGACCGCCTGGCGCGACAGCCCCAGCTTTCGCGCCAGCCCTTCTTGGCTAAAACCCTTGCTGCGACGAAGGTCGGCGAGCCGCTGCGCAGTTTCTACATTCATGGTTCCTCCTATGTGATGCCAGCCGTACCGCCGGACCGTTTTTGTTCTTAAGGCGCCTTGCACAGTTAAAAATCTATCCGCCACCGCCAAAAGCATGCCACCTATTCTAGTAAGATTTTTGACAACCGGCGGTTGCGGGTGCATATGAGCTGCGGAAATGTGTCCAAACAAAGCAATGACCCGTAGCTTGGTTGTCCCCGTTGCGGCGTTAACGGTAGTATGGTCGTACTGTTTATTCCGCACCGCCAACGGAGGGAGTTCCGCGCCGTGAACCGCGATTTCGCCTCATCGCTCATCCAGCTCAACAACACGTTCTATCGCGAGCACTCCGCCTCCTTTTCCGATACGCGCCAGGCCCCGTGGCCCGGCTGGGTACGCACCATGGATATCGCGCTCGAGCAGCTCGACGTCGCCACGATCGAGCATCCCGTCCGCGTCTTCGATCTTGCCTGCGGCAATATGCGGTTCGAGAACTTTGCCGCCGGCGGCGCACTTGCCGCCAAGGGCGTCGACGGAGCAAACCCCTCGGCAGATGCCAGCTGCCCGTTTGAGTTCTATGGTGTCGACTCGTGCCAAGACCTGGCCATCGATGCGCGCGGCCACGCCCTGCGCATTCCCAACCTGCACTTCCAGGAGCTCGATGTGCTCGATGCCCTCATGAAGCTCAACCCCGCCGAAACACCCGACGTGCTTTTCGACGCCCCGCTCGCCGACATCTCGGTCTGCTTTGGATTTATGCACCACGTGCCGTCGTGTGAGTACCGCGTACGCGTGCTCGACGCCCTGGTGCGCCAGACGCGCCCAGGCGGCATCATCGCCATCAGCTTTTGGGAGTTTATGAACGACGAGCGCATGGCGCGCAAGGCCGTTCGAGCCGAGGCCCGCGCCGTTTGAGGGTTACGATTCCGCGCAGTTTGAAGCCGGCGACCACCTCATCGGCTGGCAAAACGACCGCCACGCCTACCGCTATTGCCATCACTTTGACGATCAGCAGATCACCGACCTGGTGCGCGGCGTCCGTACGTTCTACAAGAGCGGCGAGGTCCCCGTGCGCGAGCTTGAGCGCTTCCATGCCGACGGTCGTAGCGGCGAGCTCAACCGCTATGTGATTCTCAAGCGCCTGTAGGTATCGGCGACTCGCCGCCGAGCCGCACCGCATCTTTCGGGCAAACTATGCCCGCCCTTTTTCAATCCATTGACGGAACGTGCAGCTATGCGTTCCATACTTATGACCAAGGAGCCTCATGGGAGCCGTCCACGTTCGCACGCCTAAGAACTTTGTGCTCGAGGAGCGCCTGGAACGCTACGCCGATGCGATTGAGACAAACCCCGAGGCTTATGCCGGAGATTGGCGCAAGGCCTGTGCGCCCGCAGGCAGCAAGCCCTTCGAGCACCTTCACCTGGATCTTGGCTGTGGCAAGGGAACGTACCTTGTAGAGCGCGCGGGCCACGAGCCAAACACCCTCTTTATCGGCATGGACCAGGAGCCCATCTGCATTGCCTATGCCGCGCAGAAAATCTGCGAGCAGGAGCTATCCAACGCACTCGTCCTGCCCCGAGGCGCCGCATCGCTGCCACAGCTATTTGCCGCAGGCGAGCTCGATGCCATCACCATCAACTTTCCCACGCCGCAGCCCAAGGCCAAGTACGCCAAAAAACGACTCGTCCATGTCGACCATTTGATGCTCTACCGCCCGCTCTTTGCAGCCAACGCCACCGTCACGCTGCGCACCGACAGCAAACCATTGCGCGATTACGCCCTGGGACAGTTTGCCGCGGCCGGCTACGACACGCTTTGGGTAAGTGACGACGTACGCCGCGACCATCCCGAGCATCCCGAGACCGAGTACGAGCGCCGCACGCGCGAGATGGGTGCCGCCGTCTATGGCATTCGCGCCACACCTGGAGCGCAGCCCAGCGATGAACAGCTCGCGGCGGGCCGCGCGCAGGAGCAAAGCCTTGCCTGCTACCTGCCCGAAAACCTCGATGCGCTCACCTATGTACCTCTGGGCATGGAAGAGGCCGTCGAGAACTTTAGAAACCGCGCCCGCAAAGGCAAGAAGCGCCTGCCGCAGGAGTCCTAGGGGCTTCTGATGGTCGCGGCGTCGGCAAACAAGTGAAAATAGGCGTCAGCGAACGACCCTCAAACCTAAGTGAGTAGACTTTTTTGCAATAGCCAAGCACAACCCGCATAACGAAAACTAAAACCGCAGGTAGAGCTCTTGCGCAAAAGCCATGTGCTCGCGATATTGCAAAAAGTCTACTCACTTAGCTGGCAACTGCACCAAACGGCTGGGCAGAACGCCCATTTCCTGCATTTTCTCGCGCGCTGGCACCCCGCGCCGCTGCTACGCCATAATAGTTGGCGGACAAACGGCGAGAGAAAGCAACCACATGGCACAGACCACGACAGATACTTCCGCCAGCACCGTCTCCGGCGCCGGGGCCGCCAGCTCATTCTCGGGCGGCACGGGAACCGAAGCCGAGTTTGGCTCGCTCGGCGCGCTCTCCCCCACCTGGTGGGAGCCCGAGGACGGCAGCGAGCCCGAACCGTGGCTCACGCCCGATCAGGCCTTCGAACGCTTCTTTGAATGGACGAGCGATCGCGGCATTGAGCTGTGGAATCACCAAGAAGAGGCCCTCATGGACCTGGCCGCCGGCGATCACGTCATTTTGGGCACGCCGACCGGATCGGGCAAGTCGCTCGTCGCGCTGGGCATGCTCTTTATGGGCATGGCACAGGGCAAACGCTGCTACTACACGGCTCCTATCAAGGCTCTGGTCAGCGAGAAGTTTTTCGACCTGGTACAGGTGCTCGGCCGCGATAACGTCGGCATGATCACCGGCGATACGCATATCAATACCAAGGCGCCCGTCATCTGCTGCACGGCCGAAATCCTTGCCAACGATGCACTGCGCGAGGGCGAGGGCGCCGACGTGGGCTGCGTGGCCATGGACGAGTTCCACTACTTTGCCGACCCCGACCGCGGTTGGGCTTGGCAGGTGCCGCTGCTCACCCTGCCCCACACGCAATTCATGCTCATGAGCGCCACGCTCGGCGATGTCACTGCCATCGCCGCCTCACTCGAGGAACACACCGGTGCTACCTGCGACTTGGTCGTCGATGCCCCGCGCCCCGTGCCGCTGAGCTACGACTACGTGACGACCTCCCTCGAGGGCACGGTCGAGCTCGCCATGCGCCGCGGCGAGGCCCCGCTCTATATCGTGCACTTTAGCCAGGATGCCGCCCTTGCAACGGCACAGTCGCTCGCCAATTTTGGCATCGCCAGCAAGGAGCAGCGCGAGGCCATCAAAGAAGCGGCAAAGGGGACGAGCTTCTCCACGGCCTTTGGTAAGATTCTCAAACGCCTGCTTGGATGCGGCGTCGGCGTGCACCATGCCGGCATGTTGCCGCGCTATCGCCTGCTGGTGGAGCGCCTGGCGCAGCAGGGCCTGCTGCCCGTCATCTGCGGCACCGATACGCTCGGCGTCGGCATCAACGTACCCATCCACACCGTGGTACTCACCGCGCTCACCAAGTTCGACGGCTACAAGATGCGTCGCCTGCGCGCCCGCGAGTTCCATCAGATTGCCGGTCGCGCCGGCCGCTCGGGCTTCGATACCGAGGGCATGGTCATCGCCGAGGCCCCGGAGCACGAGATCGAGAACGCCAAACTCATGGCCAAGGCGGGCGACGACCCCAAGAAGCTCCGCAAGATTAAAAAGAAGAAGGCCCCCGAGGGCTTTGTCACCTGGAACAAGCAGACCTTTGAGCGCCTGATCGAGACGCAGCCCGAGACGCTCAAGCCGCGCCTTCGCATCACGCACTCCATGGTGATTAGCGTGGTCGAGCAGGGCGGCGATGCCCGAGTCCGCGTACACGACCTCATCGAGACGAGCTTGCAGACCCCCGAGGAAAAGGCCAAGCTCGAGGTTCGCGCCGACGAAATCTTCGCCACGCTCATCGATTCCGGCGTCGTCGTTCGCACCGAGGTGCCGCCCGCGTCCGACGCCCCGACTGACGCCGCGCCAGACATCGACTATGCACTGACGGTCGATCTGCCCGAGGACTTTGCGCTCGACCAGCCGCTCTCGCCGTTTTTGCTTGCCGCGCTGGAGCTGCTCGACCCCGAGAGTGAGACCTATACCATGGATCTGATCTCAATGGTCGAGGCTACGCTCGAGGATCCCAAGCAGGTGCTGCGCGCACAGGAGCGCGCCGCGCGCGACCGCGCGATGGCCGAAATGAAGGCTGACGGCGTCGATTATGAGGAACGCCTGGAGCGCATCCAGGATGTCACCTACGAAAAGCCGCTCGAGGACTTGCTCGATGCCGCCTTCGACAAGTACTGCCAAGAAGTACCCTGGGCCAACGACTACCAGCTCTCACCCAAGAGTGTCCTGCGCGACATGTTGGAGAGCGCGAGCGACTTTAAGGGCTATATCCAAAAGCTCGGCATCGCCCGCTCCGAGGGCATTTTGCTTCGCTACCTGGCAGAGGCCTACCGTTCGCTCGACCGCACCGTGCCCATCGAGAAGCGCGACGAGCGCCTGCGCGACATTATCTCGTGGCTGGGCTTTGTGGTGCGCTCGGTGGACTCGAGCCTGGTGGACGAGTGGGAGAACGCCGGCAACCCGGCAGCCCTCGACGCCGCGCCGCCGCAGGGCATCGACGAGGTCGTGGCGGACCGCCGCGGCTGCACGCTGTTGGTGCGCAACGCGCTCTTCCGCCGCGTGACCCTTGCCGCCCGCGAGCACGTTCGCGATCTGGGCGAGCTCGACGAGGACTGGGGCATGAGCGAGGTCCGCTGGCAAAAGGCGCTCGATGCCTACCATGAGCAGCACGAGGAAATCCTCACCGACGGAGACGCCCGCAGCGCCGCGATGTTTTCCATCGACGAGTCCGACGAGAAGACCGCGCACATATGGCACGTGCACCAGATCTTTGCCGACGAGGATGGCGACCACGATTTTGGCATCATGGGCGATGTCGATCTGGACGCCACGCAAGACGGCGGCGAGGTCATCTTCAAAAACTACCGCGTCGGCTTTATCGAGGACCTGCTCGAGGACTAGCCGAACATGCTGGAACGAAACAAGCGGGGCCGTTGGCAATATCGCCAGCGGCCCCGTTTTTTGCGCGATACGCTATCCCCTACTCGGTATCCTCGACCTCATACGAATCCGCCTCGGCTGGCTCATCGTTTGTCTCTGTCGCAGCCCCGCGCGCCTCGTCAAACGCGGCCTTCATGGTCTTGTTGCCCCACGTGAGCTTGCGAATGGTAAGATCGTCGGCCTTCTTGTTGGCTAGGCGCAGATTGTTCTCGGAGGACAGCAACGCCTCCTTGGTTTTCTGCAGATGGCTAATCGTCTTGTCGATCTCATCAATCGCCGTTTGGAACTTGCGGCTCGCGATCTCGTAGTTGCGACCGAAATCATTCTTGAACTTCTCCATCTTGGCTTCGAAGTTCGTAACGTCGATATTCTGCTGTTTGTACTCCGCCAGCTCCTGCTTATAGCGAAGCGAACCCATGGCGGCGTTGCGAAGAAGCGTGATCATGGGAATAAAGAACTGCGGGCGAATCACGTACATCTTCTCGTAGCGATAGCTCACGTCCACGATTCCCGCGTTGTAAAGCTCGCTCTCGGGCTCGAGCAGCGTGCAGAGCACCGCGTACTCACAGCCTTTCTGGCGACGATCGTGATCGAGTTTCTTAAAGAAGTCCTCGTTTTTATGCTTGGTCGCGGTCTCGTCGTTCTCGTTTTTCATCTCGAACATAATCGAAATGACCTCGTTACCGCTTGCGTCGCACTCGCGGAAGATAAAGTCGCCCTTGGTGCCCTCGGACGCATCGTTATCCTTCTCGAAGTACGCGTTAGGAAACGCCGTCATGCGCAGACGGTTAAACTCGGTCTCGCAGTGCTGCTCGAGCGACTCACCCACCATCTTGGTGGACAGGCGGACCTTCATGTCCTTAAGGCGCTCGATCTCTTCATCCTTATAGCGAATCAGGTCATCGCTCGCACGCTTGGCCTGCGCAAGCTCGAGCTCGTGTGCCGCCTTGGCCTGTTCCTCGCGAGAATCGCGCACCGCCAGCTCGCTCGTCAGTTTGGCACGCGCCTCATCGCGCTCTCGCTCCGCCGCGGCGACCGCCTCTGACAGGTTCATTTTTGCCATCAGCTCCTGCTCGCGCAGCTGGGCACGCAGGCCCTCGGCCTCTTGCTCGGACTGAGCCTTTGCGGCAGAAAACTTCTCTTGCACCTTCGCGCGATAGTCAGTAAGCGCGCGCTCGGCCTCGCTGCGAGCGGCATCGAGCTCACGCCGCGACTCTGCCGCGGCAGCGGCAAGCGCCATCTCCTGGGCCTTGTCCGCCGCGGCGAGCCTGGCCTGCAGCTCGGCAATCTGAGCGTCGCGCGCGGACAGGTCGTTTTGAGCAGCATTGCGTGCCGCCGCCTCGGCAAGCTTGGCTTCATCATCTTTGCGCCCAAGCTGCGCACGCAGGCTATCAATCTCACGCTGGAGTTCGGCATTCTCTTTTTGAGCATTGGCTCGTGCCTCAACCGCCGCGCGCTGGCTTGCACTCTCGCGCTCTGCGGCAGCGCCCTCGAGCTTAGCGCGCAGCTCGGCAAGCTCAGCATCGCGCTTGGCAACCTCTTGCGCCAGTTTCTGATCCGCAGTGTTCTTCTGCTCGACAAGCTGAGCGTCGCGTTGAGACTCCGCCTCCTGCAGGGCAGACGCCGAACGCGAACGCTCAAGCTCCAGCGCCTGCTCGCCCTCGCGTCGAGCCGCCGCTACGCGCTCATCAAGATCGCGCGAGAACTCGGCATCGCGCACTTGCTTGACGATATCCGCATAGCCGGACGCATCGACCTTAAAAACTTCGCCGCAATGCGGGCACTTGATCTCGTTCATAGCAGCTCCTCGATGGACGCAAATTTCAACCGCCTACACTCTACCGCGCCACGCGGACAAAAAAGGCGCCGCCGCCATAATGGCAACGGCGCCAGAACCACCACAAAGGTGCCTGTCCCCTTTGTGGTGGTTCGAGAATTACAGTCCAAAGAAGCCCAGGATTTGATCGCGGCTTACGGGTCTGTAGTCGTTGGCATCAAGGCCAACGTCATAGCGCAGGATCGGGCGCTCGCGATCGCGGTTGCGTGCGTTGGTGCGGTCACCCCTGCTGTGGATATGCCCATGCAGCATAATGGCGCCACGTGCCTTGCCGTTCCAGCTGAGCATGGGGTAGTGGCTCATAACCAGACGATGGCCCTTGGCATAGCCGGGAGCAATCTCCAGGTAATCGCGCACGTCTTCCCAAATTTGCGGGGCGTCGGAATCTTCCCAGTCGCCGTCATGGTTACCGCGGATGAGCGTCGCATTCTTGCATTCGATACGCTCGCGCAGGCGCACCGCCTCCGCCATGGGCAAGCGATACGTAAAGTCTCCCAGGATATAGAGGCGGTCGTCCGCAGCCACGCACTCATTGATGGCATCGATGACCTTGCGGTTCATCTCCTCGACCGAATCAAACGGTCGATCCATGTCGTGCAAGATATTCGTATCGCCCAGGTGCAGGTCGGCGGTAAACCACATCATCGTCTATGCCCTCATTTCGCAATGCATCCAACTCGTGCTAAGTATACAGACACAGCGATGCGGCGGTTAGCCAAAGAGCCCGCCGAACAGTCCGCGGCGGCGCTTGTCTTGCTTTTTCGAAGCGTCACCCTGAGTTTTCTTGTCCTGCCGTTTCCTACGATCCTGCTCCAACTCATCGTCATCGAGTAGCAGATCCCACTCAAACGAATCGTCTGTCAGATTGAATAGGTCGTCATCAAACATGACCGCCTCCCTTGCCGACTAGCGAGCATCCACCACATAGAGGCCAACGCGCACCTGGTGCCACGGGCTGCGCTCGGGAGCCACCTGTTGCACGCGAGCCTCAAATACGTCCTCGTGGCCGTAATACATCATCAAGGACAGTGGGCCGACCTCGTTTCCCGGAACATAGCCAAGCTTGGTGTTGCCGTAATAAATCGCAACCGCCTCAGGGTCATGGGGATTATCGCGCTCGGCACACAGCGTCAGCTTATCGCCCGCTTTAAGATCGCCCAAGACCAAGGCGCCATCGGCATACTGAAATCCTGCAATGTGAAATGACAGAAGAACACGCGAAGGCTCGTACATAGCAACTCCCCTAACGGCCGGATAAACCGGTGTGTAACCTTATTGAGAAGTCTACGGTCCCGTGCGGACACAAATACATCCTGTCTGCGTCCTTCAATCGTTTGCCTCAACGCTTGCGCGACAGAACGCTTGCAGATAAGATAGGAACACGGATGGCACCCGTTGCCGCGGGTCTTGCCAACTCCGATACACGTTTTCATCGTGAGAAGTGGCCGTCTTCGCTTACGCGGGGGCGGCTATTTCATTCGGCCGATAAACAGACCGAGTTCGATAGCCGCAATCAACAACGCCAATAACGAAATAACATCGCTTACGTTCATACCAAATCCCTTCTAAAGGGAGTTGGCCCATCCGTGCTCCATAACAGTAGTCTAACGCAAAATGCAGGTAATAGGAACACTTGTTCGTATTACCTGCGCCCTTTTCTAATGCACAAACATGCGCACGAACTTGTGCTTCCAGCTTGCGTAGGGCGCATACCGAAACGGCACGTCCAGCCAAGTTGCCTTGTTCACGATACCCTTCTTGTGGCTAAACGTATCGAAGCTCTCGCGTCCATGGTACTGCCCCATACCGCTCGCGCCCATGCCGCCAAAGCCCATATGGCTCGTAGCCAAGTGCATGATCGTGTCGTTGACACAGCCACCGCCAAAGGGCACGTAGCGCACAAAGCGTTGCTGAACCGCACGATCCTGGCTAAAGATATACAGGGCCAGCGGCGTCGGACGATCCGTAATAAACGCTTCGGCCTCGTCTAGGCTCTCAAACGTCAGCACCGGCAAGATGGGACCGAAGATCTCCTCCTGCATCACGGCGTCAGCGGGGGCCACGCCGTCCATAATTGTCGGCTCAATCTTGAGCGAAGCCTCGCGCGCGGCACCTCCAAGCACGACCTTATCGGGATCGATCAGCCCGCGCGCACGCGCAAAATGCTTGGCGTTGACGATATGTCCGTAATCCTCATTGTCGAGTGGATGTTCGCCAAACATGCGACGGACCTCCTCCTTGATGAGGCCCAGCAGCTCGTCGTGCACGCGCGTATCGACCAGCAGGTAGTCGGGCGCCACGCAGGTCTGCCCCACGTTGAGCCATTTACCAAAGGCGATGCGCCGTGCCGCGACCTTCAAGTTTGCCGTCGCATCCACGATGCAGGGACTCTTTCCGCCCAGCTCAAGCGTCACGGGCGTAAGGTTTTTACTTGCGCGCTCCATGACGAGCTTGCCAACCGGAACGCTACCGGTAAAGAAGATCTTGTCCCAGTGCTCATCGAGCAGCGCTTCGTTCTCGGCGCGCCCGCCCTCGACAACCGTCACCAGGCGCGGATCAAATGCCTCATCACAGATTTGCCTGAGCACCGCGCTCGATGCCGGAGCATAGGCGCTCGGCTTGATGACCACGGTATTGCCCGCGGCAAGGGCGCCAGCGAGCGGCTCGAGCGTCAGCAAAAACGGATAGTTCCAGGGCGCCATGATGAGCGTGACGCCATAGGGCACGGTTTGCGTTTTGCACACGCTCACGGCGTTAGCGAGGTCGCACGGACGCAGGCGCGGACGACTCCATCGAGCCACATGCGCAATCTGATGTCGAATCTCGGAAAGCGATGTGCCAATCTCGCACATATAGGCCTCGTCATGCGACTTTCCCAAATCGGTCTTGAGCGCATGAGCGATATCGGCCTCGTGGGCCCGCACCGCATCGCGTAAACTCACGAGCGCGCGACGTCGAGCATCGACATCAAACGTGGCGTGCGTCTTAAAGTGGGCGCGCTGATCGCCGACGATGCGCGCAATTTCCTCGGTGTTCATGGCACCCTCCTAGTTCTCGTCCTCAAACATACCACCCGCGACGACCTCGTACATATGCTCGAGCTCCGAGCGGTCCATCAAAAGTGGAACGGGGTACAGGGGATTGGCCTCGGCATCGGCATGGGCCGCCATTTGCGGAATATCGGAGCGGCGAATACCCGAGACATATTTGGGGATTCCCAGGGCCTCGTTCATGCGGTCGACCCAATCGATAAAGGCCTCGGCCGCAAGACTATCCTGCGCGGTAGCCGGCGTAATGCCCGCCATGCGAGCAAGATCGGCAAGCTTGGGGGCGGCGGCGTCACCATAAGCGCGAAGCATGTGCGGCAGGATGATCGCGTTGGCCAAACCGTGCGGAATTCCGTATCGGCCGCCCAGACTGTGCGCGATGGCATGCACATATCCGACATAGGAGCGGGTAAACGCAACGCCCGCCTTATACGCCGCCGAAAGCATATTGCGACGAGCGCGCATGTCGTCACCATGCTCATAGGCCTCGAGCAAATTGTCGTGGATGAGCAGCACCGCCTGACGCGCCATCTTGCGCGTATAGGGCGTGGTACTGCGCCCGATAAAGGCCTCGACAGCATGCGTTAGAGCATCCATGCCCGTTTGCCCCGTAATGGAGGCGGGCAGGCCGCGCGTAAACTCGGGGTCGTGCACCGCAAAGCGCGGGATAAGCACAAAGTCGTTAATGGGGTACTTGTAGTGCGTCTCGTCATCGGTAATTACCGCCGCAAGCGTGGCTTCGCTTCCCGTACCGGCGG
>CALLSB010000168.1:0-3466 GCA_938014225.1 uncultured Collinsella sp.
CCCATACCCTCGTTCGGTCAGACGCGCCGCCGCGTTGCTGCTTTGTGCCGTATAATGACCACTACCTATGACGCGATACAAAAGAAAGGTGTTTGCCCATGCAGGCACAGAAGGCGGAGGGAACCCGCGACCTTATCGGCGCCGAGATGCGCGCCTGGCAAAAGATGCAGCAGATCGCTGCCGGCGTGTTCGAGCCGTTTGGCTTTAAGCCCATCGAGACGCCCGCTATCGAGCAGGTGGACGTGTTTGTCCACGGCATCGGCCAGTCGACCGACGTCGTGCGCAAGGAGATGTTCCGCGTGTTTAGCGGCGCCAACCTGGAGCGCGTCTTTACCGAGGGTACCGACACCAAGCTCAAGCCCAAGCAGCGCTTGGCGCTTCGTCCCGAGGGCACGGCCGGTGTGGTGCGTGCCGTCGTGGAGAACAACCTGGTGCCTCAGGGCTCCACGCCGTTTAAGGCCTACTATGCCGAGGCCATGTTCCGCGGCGAGCGTCCCCAGAAGGGTCGTCTGCGTCAGTTCCACCAGGTAGGCATCGAGTGGCTCGGCGCTCCCGATCCGGCGGCAGACGCCGAGTGCATCATTATGCTCATGGAGTTCTACAAGCGCTTGGGCTTCGATCTTTCCAAGCTTCGTCTGCTCATTAACTCGATGGGCGATGCCCAGTGCCGTCCGGCCTATCGCGAGCAGGTTAAGCAGTTCATTCTCGACCACGCCGACGAGATGTGCGACGAGTGCCGCGAGCGCGCCGAGCTTAACCCGCTGCGCGCCTTCGACTGCAAGAACGACCATTGCCGCGAGATCATGGCCGAGGCCCCGCTGATGGGCGACAACCTGTGCGATGAGTGTCGCGAGCACTACGAGCAGGTCAAGCGCTATCTGGATGCCGCCGGTATCGAGTATGTCGAGGATCCCACCCTGGTGCGCGGCCTGGACTACTACACCCGTACCGTCTTTGAGGTCGAGGCCCCCGGCGCCGGCGTCGGCTCCATCGGCGGCGCCCTGGGCGCCCAGGGCGTCAGTCTGCGGCGGCGGCCGCTACGACGGCCTGGTCGAGCTCGAGGGCGGCAAGCCCACGGCCGGCGTCGGCTTTGCCGTCGGTTTTGAGCGCGCCCTGCTGGCCCTGCAGGCCTTTGGCAGCGACCTGGGTGCCGATGAGGCCCCGTGTGTCTACGTCGCCAACGCCGGCAAGGAGTTGCGCCAGAACGTCTTTACCATTACGCAGGAGCTTCGCGCCGCAGGTATCGTGACCGAGGCAGACTATCAGGGTCGTTCGCTCAAGGCCCAGTTTAAGCAAGCCGATAAGGTAGGCGCCAAGCTCATCTTGGTCCTGGGTGGCGACGAGCTTGCCGCCGGCAAGGTCAAAGTGCGCGACATGCAGAGCCATGACGAGGTGCTCGCCGATCTGGACAACGTCGTCGAGGCGGTTCGCGAGCGCCTGTAGCGCATCTTTTTGAGCTTCGGGCCTGCTAACGTGCCCTGCTCATGGAGAGCGATTGTTACGGGGGTGTTTCGCTTTTATGCGGAATGTCCCCGTTTACGTATGCCGCCCACCGAGAAATACGACCATTTAGGGCAAAAACCTTTGCAATGCAGAAAATACTTTTGTGTGGTAAAGCGCAATCAGTGTCGAAAGTATTTCTCAAGCGCCTATAATGAATACCGCATGTTACGTGCATAGAAGGAGGAATGGGAGGAAACGTGGCTGAGAACCTAAGCAACCAGTCTGTACCCGAAGCCGCGGCGCGCGTCGCTGCCGTGGTCAACCGCCTCGTTAACCGAATCGGCTCGAATGCCGAGTCCAGGGAGCGTCTCGCCGAGATCGAGATCCCCGAGGAGCTGCGCGACAATCTGGCGCTGTTCTTGCGCCTGGAGCGCCGTGTGCTTAGCGAGTATGATCCCGAGATCGCGGACCTGTTCGACAAGATTTTGACAGCCGAGATTGTGGTCAATGCCGGCAACCCCGGTACCTGCGCTGCCGACGAAGCCGTCGACGAGCAGGGCGTGCCCACCGCCGACGAGCCCACTGCCGTGGCATTTCGTGAGGTCGTCGATTTGATCGACAGCCTGCCGCTCGATAAGCAGCAGGTCATCGTTCGCGCCTTTACGAGCTTTTTCCATCTGGCAAACCTGTCGGAGGAGAACTACCGTGTGGCGCAGCTGCGCGAGCGCGAGGCCGGTGCGTCGACCGATACCGAGGTCGATCCTGCCAACGAGCTTACCGTTGCCTATCACCAGCTGGTGAATGAGCTGGGTGTCGAGGGTGCCAACGAGCTGCTCGACAAGCTCGAGTTCCACCCTGTCTTTACCGCACATCCCACCGAGGCCCGTCGTAAGGCCGTCGAGGGCAAGATCCGCCGTATCTCCAACCTGCTGGAGGAGCGTCCGCGTCTGGGCGGCTCCGACCTGGTGGAGAACGAGCGCCATATGCTGCAGGAGATCGACGCCCTGGTGCGTACGAGTCCCATCGCGCTCAAGAAGCCCACGCCGGTCGAGGAAGCCGATACCATCATCGACATCTTCGATAACACGCTGTTCGACGTTATCCCCGTTATCTATCGTCGTTTTGACGATTGGGTGCTGGGCGACAAGGCCGGTACTGTGCCGCCGCTGTGCCCGGCGTTCTTTCATCCCGGCAGCTGGATCGGTTCCGACCGCGACGGTAACCCCAACGTCACCGCCAAGGTGAGCCGTGAGGTCGCCGCCAAGTACTTTACGCACATGGTGCTCAAGCTCGAGGACAAGTGCCGCCACATCGGCCGCAACCTCACGCTCGAGGCTACCTACAGCAAGCCGTCGGCCGAGCTCATTAACCTGTGGAACCATCAGGTCGAGATGAGCCCTCGTTACACGGCCCGCGCCGAGCTGATCTCCGAGCACGAGCCGCATCGCGCCGTCATGCTCGTCATGGCCGACCGTCTGAACGCCACCGTGCGCCGTATCACCGACACCATGTACCACAGCGCCGACGAGTTCCTGGATGACCTGCGCGTCGTCCAGCGTTCGCTGGCCGCCTGCGGTGCCGTCCGTGCCGCCTACGGCCCGGTCCAGACCATCATCTGGCAAGTCGAGTCCTTCGGCTTCCATATGGTCGAGATGGAGTTCCGTCAGCACTCCGTGGTGCATGCCCGCGCCCTCAAGGATATCCACGAGAACGGTATCCATGGCGACCTGCAGCCCATGACGCGCGAAGTCATCGATACCTTCCGTGCTATCGGCTCCATCCAAAAGCGCTACGGCAAGAAGATGGCGCACCGCTACATCATCTCGTTTACCAAGAGCGCCCAGCATGTGGCTGACGTCTTCGAGCTGGCCCACCTGTCCTTCGCACACGAGGAAGATGTCCCCGAGCTCGACGTGATCCCGCTATTCGAGCAGCTCGAGGACCTCGAGGGCTGCGTCGACGTGCTCGACCAGATGCTTACGCTGCCCGTGGTACAGAAGCGTCTTGCCCAGACCAACCGCCG
>CALLSB010000169.1:0-18899 GCA_938014225.1 uncultured Collinsella sp.
ATACGGACTGTTTTGCGGTTTGACCAGCAAAAACAGTCCGTATTTCACCGCAACTTATTGAAGGTTGACCGCGAACGATTTCGCTATCGGGAGTCGGCGTAGGGTTTTGTTGTCGGAATGCCGTAGCCGCGCATCATGGCACCGAACGATTCCACGTCGTAGGTGTCCGAGAGTTTGAAATGAATAACATTGTGGCCCATGGCGCGAAGGTTCGCGTCGCGCATGAGGGCCGCTCGATACGTTTTTGCCGCCGCCCGCTCTGGATCATTTTGAGCCTCGTCTTCAAACTTGCCTAGCCCATGCAGCTCTGCCAGCGTCCATGAGCCGTCTGGCATCTGCCAGCCATAATCTGCTAGATAATAGCCAGCGTTTCCCGGTCGCGTTATCTCAACTTGAAGCTCAGGCGCGGCAACCCCAGCGAGAATCATCGCTGCTCTCGCCTCGGACTCGCCGCCGTTGTCTGACCTGCCGTCCATATGCTCAAAAACGTCAAAAGCACGCGCGATGCCATGCAACCCTCGGCAATTTGCCTGCGCATATGCCCGCAGCTCTTCGCGTTCGACATCGTACTCACGGGCCAAGCCATCGACATAGCCCAGCGCATAACGAAAGGCGCTCGTTCGAGCGATATCAACAACCGTTCGATACGGATCCGTCAGCGTAAACAGACCGAGCCGCCACACTTCGCCCACCCGCCAGCGCTTGTATTCAACGAACTCATACGTATCACGCCTTGTAGACCGTGGCAGCAGTACTTGCACTTTATCCAGAAGCGTATACGCCGAGCCGATGCCGTAGAGCAGCGCTGCTGTCGATCCGCAAAACACAGCATCCGGTTCAACGACCGCAATAGCGGATGCCAGCTGAAAGATGCGATCTTCAACCCCAAGATTATTCCAATAGACCGGATCCGCATACACGTGGTTGTAAAGACGAAGCATGAGCTCTTCCTGCATAAGCTCACGCGCACGGCGTTCATCCCAAGGATCAATTGTTATAAGCAGCTGTCCATCTTGATGAATTCCAACGGTCGAGAATAGCATCCTTGCATATGACTGCGGAAAATGTTTGCCTTTATCGAGCATGGCCAACCCCATAACCATCACGGCGGAGAGAATACCATTACGCTATCGCATGCTTCCGTCCGCAGGCCTTGCCAAAAGCTGACCAAAAGCTTGACGCCGCAGGTCAGAGCTTCAAAAAATATTTCCACTCTCGGTAGACGGTCGCTACGACCCTCCCAACGGCATCAAAATCCAACCTTACAAATAGTTGCGGTGAAATACGGACTACATGGGCCATAAAAGCCGAAAAACAGTCCGTATTTCACCGCAACTTAGAAGGGGATGTGGGGTCCCGGCATGTATATGAAAATGGCTCTGGTCCCAAAAGGAATCAGAGCCATTCATCTATCTTATGGAGCGGGCGACGGGAAGTCCAAGGGTTTGCTTCGCAAACCCTTGTTTCGCCGCGGGCCATTGGCCCTTGCGTGCTGCGCTGGAAAATGCTCACGCATTTTCTCAGCTTCGCACCCTGCCGGGTTCGATTCCCGTCGTCCGGCACGCTTATGAAAACGGCTCTGGCGCCAAATGAAGCCAAAGCCGTTAAAACTATCTTATGGAGCGGGCGACGGGAATCGAACCCGCGTCATCAGCTTGGAAGGCTGGGGTTCTACCATTGAACTACGCCCGCAAGATATGGTCGGGACGACAGGATTTGAACCTGCGACATCCTGCTCCCAAAGCAGGCGCGCTACCAAACTGCGCCACGTCCCGAAGGTGTTGAGCAGCTAAGGTCTAAACCTTGCGTGTCCCAAAGCGAAGGAAATTATAGGGGAGACTCCCCGCCTGTGCAAGCGCAGAAACCCTAGCTCCTCGAATGTGCGACAAACCGGCTGTGGAGCAGACCGATCACAAACGCCACCACGGCGACCGGCGCCCAAGCGGCGCCGATATCTGCCAGGGGAAGCGCATCAAAGGGCAGCCACGTGCCCCCAAAGAACGCATCGCGGACCGAGGTGATCACGCTCTGCACGGCAACCACGCCGCCGACCCATACCCACACCTGCGGATGCGCGTCGCAAAAACCGTGTACCAAACCCATGAGGACCAGCACGATGGCGACGGGATACAAGGCGTTGAGCATGGGCACCGAGAACATAAGGATCACGTCGAGGCCCACGTTGGAGAGCACGCACGAAAATGCGGCGAACACAAAGGCGAGAACCGCAAAGGGACGGCGCATGGCCTCCTCGGAAGCCTCCGCTCCCCCTTCGACCACATACGTCTCGCAGAAGTAACGCGAGCAGCAGCTGATAAGGCCAATGCACACGTTCATGCAGGCGAGAAAGAAGATGGCGAAGACCACGACCGTGCCGGCAAGGCCAAAGTGCATGGAGGCAGAGCGGGCAAGGATGGCGGCGCCGTTGGTAGCGTCGGGCATCACGGTGCCGAGCTGCATGCCGGCAAGGCCCAAGCCGCAGTAGATGATGGCCATGAGCACGCCTGCGATCACGCCGGAACGCGAAATCTCGAAGGCCACGCGCTTGTCATCGGTAACACCCAACTCGTGGATGGTTTCGGCGATGATGATGCCGAAGGCGAGCGACGCAAGCAGGTCCATGGTCTGATAGCCGGTCAAAAAGCCCTGCACGGTAGCACCGGCATTGTAGGGAGCCTGCGGCGCGGCAGCCGGTCCCAGCGGCGAGATCACGGCAGCACCCACGACCAGCACGATGAGCGCAATGAGCGCGGGGCCCGTAATGCGGCCGAGCACGCGCGTGATAACGCCTGGACGCAGCGTGAGCGCAAACGCGACGATAAAGAAGCCAACGGCAAACACCAGGCGAGCCGTGCCGAGCGAGACGCCCTCGGGCAGCAGCGGCACCAACATCTCGAAGGCCGTGGAACTCGTGCGCGGAATGGCCAGGCACGGGCCGATGGCCAGATACACCGCCGCGACAAAGAACTCGCCGAACTTGGGGTGCACGCGGCCGGCAAGCTCGCGTGCCGTTCCGGCAAGCGCCACGGCGATAAAGCCCATAACAGGCAGACCGATAGCGGCAATCAAAAAGCCAATCATGGCAAGCGGCGTGGCCGTGCCGGCCTGAAGTGCCAGCAACGGCGGAATGATGAGGTTACCGGCGCCAAAGAGCATCGAGAACAGCGCAATGCCGACGGTAACGACATGGTCGGAGCGCAAACCGCGCGGAGCGGATGAGGCCATAGGCACACCTTTCGGGTCGAAACAAAAACGGGACGGGCAAAAGACCCGTCCCGCAAGTATATACGCTCTAGCAGGCTAAATCGCGCAAAGCGTCGATCGCGGTGTCGACTTCCTCGTTCGTGTTGAAATACCCAAACGAGAAGCGAACGACACCCTGGCGCTCGGTCCCGAGCGCGCGGTGCATGAGCGGAGCGCAATGGGCGCCGGGGCGCGTCGCAATCCCCCACCCCTGCATGAGCGCGTCCGAGATCTCGGCAGAGTCGATATCGCCCACGTTGAGTGAGACGATCGCCGAGCGCACGGGCTGGTCAAACGCACCGTAGAGCTTAATCCCCGGAATCTCGCGCACACCGGCAAGGAAGCGATCAGCGAGCGCACGCTCCTGGGCAGCAATCACCTCGACCCCACCCTGAGCCTCGATAAAATCGAGACCAGCGGAAAGGCCCGCGATGCCATGGCCGTTGAGCGTACCCGCCTCGAGGCGCGTGGGCCACTCAAGCGGCTGCAGTGAATCGAAGCTGTGCACGCCCGTGCCGCCCATGGCCCAAGGGGCCACGTCAATGCCCTCTGCCAGGGCCAGGCCACCGGTGCCCTGCGGGCCCATCAGCCCCTTGTGGCCGGTAAAGCACACCGCGTCGAGCCCCATGGCCTGCATATCGATATGCGCCGTGCCGGCAGACTGCGAGGCATCGATGATCACCAGCGCGCCGGCCGCATGGGCCATGGCAGCCACGCGTGCAACGTCGACCGCGTTGCCGGTCACATTGGAGGCGTGCGTCACCACCACGGCACGCGTACCGGGCGTGACCAGCCGCTCGAGCTCGTCGTAGTTGAGCACGCCGCTCGCATCGCAACCCGCATGCTCAACCGTCACACCCTGCTCTGCCGCAAGGCGGTTAAGCGGACGCAGCACGGAGTTGTGCTCGAGCACCGTTGTGACCACACGGTCGCCGGGGCGCACTACGCCATTGATGACGGTGTTGAGCGCCGCCGTGGAGTTGGGCGTAAAGCACACATGGTCCGCCCTCGGGCAACCTAAAAGGCGCGCGAGCTTGGCACGGCAACCGTGAATCGTACGCGCCGCGTCGAGCGCACCCGACGTGGCGCCACGCCCGGCATTGCCGAGCGAGCACATCGCCTGTGTCACGGCATCGATGACCGTCTGCGGCTTATGCATGGTCGTCGCCGCGTTATCCAGGTAGATCATCGCACGACCTCCCACATGTCGATCACCGTAAAGCCCTCGGTGGGGACGCCCGCCGCGGCAAGCTCGCCGCGCAGCAGTTCCTCATCGGCAGGCAACGCCTTCCATGCCAAACCGCAGCCAGCAGCGACCTCCCCGGGCACGGGAATCGTGCGCCCGGGAAGGCCGCGCTCGATGCATAGGGTCTCGCACCCCATGGCGGCCGCCGTGGTGGGAAACGTGATGACAAGCGCCGGGCGCTTCTCCCTCATGGCAACTCCAACCAATACGCTACGGGCGCACGACGCGCACGGCCTGCTCCATCTTCTCCACGATCACGTACATGTTGGTGACCTCGCCCACCGCAAGCTGGTCTTTAATGCCATAGTGGTCCAGGCAGGTACCGCAGGTGAGAATCTCGACACCCTGCTCGGCCAGGCCCTTCAGGTCGTCGAGCACCGGAGAGCCCTCTACGGTGAGCTTGGCACCGCCGTTGTAGAACAGCATAGTCGCGGGCAGCTCCTCCTGCTGCGTCACGGCAAAGATGAAGGCCTTCATGAGCTTGTGGCCCAGCTCGTCGTCGCCACGGCCCATGCAGTCGGTGTAGACGGAAATGACGAGTTTGCCCTTGCCGGCGCTGGCATCACAGAAGGCAGCGCCATCCTGCACGGGATCGGCCACGGCAACGGCGCCAGAGGTCGCCACGGTCACGTGCCACTCGGCGTCAGAAACCTTCTCGACCGAGGCCGTGCAGCCCTTCTCCTGCGCCATCTTGGAAATGTTCTTGACGGCGGTCTCGTTGTCGACCGAGGTCACCACGGCACCCTCGCCATCAAGCTGTTTGAGTGCCTTAAGCGTCTTGACGACGGGCAGCGGGCAGGCATCGCCCATGGCATTGACTTCAATTTTGGTAGACATAGTTTTTCCTTTCGAAAGAACCGTTCTAGAGAACGGTAAACAGTTACATAAACGTGCGGGCTAGCGAACAACGCGGAACCGCCTGGCACCGGCTCGCACACGCGACCGACGACGGCGGCAACGCGCCCCTCGGCATGTAGACGACGCGCAAGCCCATCCACATCGGCAGCAGGCGCCGCGATGAGCAAACCACCCGAGGTCTGCGGATCGTACAGCGCATCCAACATGCCCAGCTCCAAGTCATCGTCGGCAGCCACGCGCGGTCCAAAGAAGTCCTGGTTGCGGTAGGCACCGGCAGGGATAATGCCCAGACGCGCCATATCGAGCACCTGGTCAAAGAGCGGCACCGCCCCCGACGCAAGTTCAATCTGCACGCCCGAGCCCTCGGCCATCTCACACGCATGCCCGATCAGGCCAAAGCCCGTAATGTCGGTGCAGCCGTGAAGCTCGAGTCCCTCGGCCAGACGAACCGGCGCCTCATTGAGGGTGCGCATCGAGTCAAACATGGCTGCGGCCTCGTCCTGCTCGATGAGCTCGCCCTTAATGGCCGTGGTGATGATACCCGAGCCGATCGCCTTGGTCAGCAGCAGGACATCGCCCACGCGCGCGCCGCTGTTGGCGAGCATGCGGTCGAGCGCGACAAAGCCGCTCACGGACAGGCCGTACTTGGGCTCGTCGTCGTTGATGGTGTGGCCGCCCGCGATGGAGCAACCCGCCTCGACGCACTTGTCGGCGCCGCCCGCCAGAATCTGGCCGGCAACCTCGACGCCCAGGCAGCTCGGAATGCACAGCAGGTTCATGGCATGGCTCGGCCGCCCGCCCATGGCGTAGATGTCCGACAGTGAGTTTGCCGCGGCAATCTGGCCAAACAGGAACGGGTCGTCGACCATCGGCGGGAAGAAGTCGATGGACTGCACGAGCCCCAGGTTCTCCCCTACGCGGAAGACGCTCGCATCGTCGGAGGTATCGAACCCCACGAGCAGATTGTCGTTATGCACATTGGGCAAGTCGCCCAGGACCTGGGCGAGGGCTCCGGGAGCCAGCTTAGCGGCTCAACCGCTCGCGGCAGTCATAGACGTGAGCTTAATCTGATCGTCAGCCATACGAACCCCCTTCCAACAAATCAACGACTTTTAGTATACGCCCCAAGCACGCTTCCCAAGAGACCGCCGACGGCTCGAACGTCGAAGGCGGCGCCGCAAGCGCCTGCGCGATAGCATCTGCCAGTGCGCGCTCAAACAACGGAAGGTCGGCCGCCTCGGGCGTGTCGACATCCGTCATACGCGGCGGCGCCACCCACGTCACGGGAGCGCCGGGAAGCATCGCCTCCATCCAGGGACGAACGCCGGGCAAATCGGTCGCCACAACTTTGCAGCCGCACGCGAGGGCCTCGATCGTCACGAGCGGCAGACCCTCGTAAAACGAAGGCAGCACAAAGACGTCGGAACTGCGGTAGGCATGCACGAGTCCATCGCTATCCAGGCGGCCCGCCAGCGTCACCGGCACATCCGAGGCCGCGGCCAAGCGCTCGATACGCGCGTACTCGGCATCGTCCCCGCGGCCGCCCACAAGTACCAAGCCAGATGGGCGGACGCCATCGTCAATCGGCAATGACATGGCTCGAACCAGCGACTCGACGCCCTTTTTAAAGCAAATCTTGCCCACGTACACAAGCGATCCCGGCTGTCTCGCCACGCTTGCGTCGCAGCAGAAGACGCGATGGTCGTAGCCCGTCCCAATCACGTGGATGCGATCGGCATCGACGCCGCACACCAGGCCAATCTGCTCAGCCTGCTCAGCATGGAGCGCAAAGACGGCATCGAGCCGACGAACCGCACTTACGATGCGATCGCGCTCGAGCGCATGCGAACGCAACTGGCGCAGGTCGGTCGAATGGCACACGGCAACAACCGGCACGCCTCGGACGCACTCGCGCGCCAATGCGGTCACCAGATACAGGTGATGGCAGAGCACCAGATCGGGCCGAAACTCAGCCACCGCCCGATCGATTGCAGCAGCAAATGCCCGCTCAAATGCCTTGAGCATCGAAGGCGTCAGGTCACGATAGCGTGTAGAGGGATAGGGCATGACATCGGACATACCGCAGATGGGAAACGGCAGCTCGGGCGACTCGAACGGTACGGCAAACACGGCAGCACGCCGGTCCAGCTCGCCTTGGGTATCACCCGGTGCCGCGCCGCAAAGCACGGCGGCGCGATGCCCCGTCTCGATCTGCTCGCGCACGAGCGCGGCAAGGTAGGTGCCGCTGCCGGTGCTATCTGGTTTTTGTGCCGAGATATTGAGGATGCGCATGTCGCGGTACACCCCTAGGCCAAGGCGGCGGCGCGGACAGCCGCGCCGATCGCTCCGGCAAAGCGAGCCTGGGGCGAGGTGGTCACCGGCGACCCCAGTAGCTCGCCCAGCCGCTCCACAACGTAGGCGTTCTCGCACAGGCCACCGGTCAGGTAGTACGGGGCGCCCGCGGCCTGCCCGGCCATGGTCGCCACGCGCGAGACCACGCTCTCGATCACGCCACGCGCAATGTTCTCGCGCGACTCACCGCGACCGATCAGACTGATGACCTCGCTTTCGGCAAACACGGTGCACATGCTGCTGATCTTGGTGGGCTCGCCGGAACGCGCCAGGTCGGCCATCTGCTGCTGGGAAATGCCTAGGCGGTCGGCCATGATCTCCAAAAAGCGCCCCGTGCCGGCGGCGCACTTGTCGTTCATGGCGAACTTGGCCACGCGACCACTTTTAAGCTGAATGACCTTGGTGTCCTGGCCGCCCACGTCAATCACCGTGCCGTGATCGCCAAACAGGCGCACGGCACCGGTACCGTGGCAGGTGATCTCGGTCACGACCTTGTGCGCATAGGGCACGGCGACACGGCCGTAGCCGGTCGCGATCACGCGCACGTCGTCGGAAGCCACGTCATAGTCGGCTGAAGCGAGCTCGCCGCGCAAGCGCTCGGCCGCATCGACCGACGAATACCCCGTCGGCATGACGCAGGTCCACGCAATGGCGCCGTCCGTCTCCACCACTGCAGCCTTCGCGGCCGTCGAGCCTATGTCGATACCAATGCCAACCACGACATCCTCCTTCTATGCGGCAAAGCAACTATCCCTTTGCCGCATTTGTCCTACAGGGTTTCGATAAAGGCGGCGATGCGGGTCTCGATCTGGCCCATGTCACCGTTGCTGTAGTCGGTCTCGATCTTCATATACGGAATACCCGCACCCTCGACAGCCTCCTGCATGCGCGCGCTCTCAACGTTGAAGGTGTGGCAGGCCTGTAGCACGCTCTCTACCACGCCATCGACATGGTACTTCTCGCACATGGTCAGTGTGTTCTCCATGCGGCCGTCGTTAGGCGTCATGACCGAGCAGTTGATATCCAGGTAGCGGTCGGCGATGGCGCGCAGAATGTCGGGCGCGTCCGGGTCGATCATCATAGCCGCCGTGCGCTCGCCCGAGCAGTCGTCCATGCACACGACCACACCGCCGTTGGACTCGATGGTGCGACCGATCTTGTTGATTACGCCGCCCACCGGGCAGCCGGTGATCAGAATGCGCTTGGCATCCGCCGCAACCGGGCGCTCGCCCGCGTCGTAGGCCTCGCGCAGCTTGACAACCTTTTGCTCCAGCTGCTGCGTATAGGCCTCGATATCAAAGCTAAACGTACCGGCAAACATGGTGCTCATCAGGTCGACGCCGCTCATGGCCGCCGGCTGGTTGGCCTGCAGCGCAAACATGTCGAGCTGGGCCGCACGCAAGCGGTTGCGACGACGGACGGCAGCGCGCAGGTCATCGTCGGTAATCGTAATGCCGTAGAAGTTCTCGAGTTCCTCCTTGAGCAGACGGCACTCCTCGTACCAGCCCTCGCGCTCGTAGGCGCGGTCGCGGCCCTGCGGAAGATGCAGAATGTGCGTGCGCTTGAGCTCGTTGAGTAGCTCGTACATCTTCTTCTTGCCGTCGCAGGTGGTCTCGCCGATGATCATGTCGCTAAAGTACGTAAACGGGCACTTTTGCGAGTAGGCAAAACCGTACGTCGACTTGATGAGCGGACACAGATTTGCCGGCAGCACCTTCTCGGCCTCGGGAATCACCTCATCGGACGTACCGCACAGAGCCACGCTTGAGGCGCCCGCGGCATCGATAATCTCGAGCGGCGTATAGCTGCACAAAAAGCCGACAAGGCGATTACCCGCCTGCTTATAATCCTTGACGCGAATAAACGCCGCCTTGCGTTGCTCGTTGAACTCCTCAAAAGTGCGCGGTAACGGCTGTTCCTCGATATCGGCCATAGTAGTTCCCCTCTCTTACACCGATAATACCGACAATTAAACAACGAACCCACGCCATACCCAAAAGGAAGCATCCTCTAGGGAATGGCGTCGATAAGCTCCTGCGTATACGGATCGCTCGGGTGCGCGATCACATCCTCGGCCGCGCCTTCCTCGACAAGACGACCGTGGTAGAGCACGCCAATCCGATCGGACATATGCCGAACCACACGCATATCATGCGTGATAAACAGCAGCGCCACGCCCGTCGTGCGCTGCAGGTCGCGAAGCAAGTTGAGCACTTGGGCCTGAACGGACACGTCAAGCGCCGAGACCGGCTCGTCGCATACCACAAGGCGCGGCTCGCAAATAAGCGCCCGCGCCAGATTGAGTCGCTGACGCTGTCCCCCCGAAAGGTCATGCGGATAGCGGTCATAATGCTCTGCCAGAAGGCCGACCGAGGCCAGGGCCGAGAGCGCGCGCTCATGGCGCTCATCCGCATCGCGCACGCCGGCGATAATCAGCGGCTCCTCCAAAATGCGGCCGACACGGTTGCGCGGGTCAAAAGCCGTAGAGCTATCCTGGAATACCAGCTGGATCTCGCGGCGAAACGGCTTGCGTTCGCGCTCCGACATCGTGGCGAGGTCGTGCCCGCGATAGACAATCAAGCCGGAATCCGCACGCTCGAGACCACAGATCAAGCGTCCAGTCGTCGACTTGCCCGATCCGGATTCGCCAACTAGGCCATAGACCTCGCCCGGCGCGATCTCAAACGACAGATCGTCCACGGCGGTAAAGGCCTGACGCTTAAAACCTGAGCCCGGCATGGGATACGTTTTGGTCAGATGTGAGACCCTAAGCAGGGCTTCGCTATCAACAGCCATGGCACTCCCCTTTCTCGACAAGCCAGCATTTGGACCGGTCGCACGCATTCACGGCAACCAGCGGAGGCTCCTGCGCGCGGCAACGCTCGTCCGCCCGGGCACAACGGGGCGCAAAGCGACATCCACAGGGTATTGCCGTAAGCGGCGGCACTGTGCCCGGAATATCCGCCAGCGTGTCAACTCGCTCGCCTTCGAGCGGCGGAATGCTCGCGATGAGCCCCTGGGCATACGGGTGGCTCGGGCGCTCCATAAGGCCGCAGGCGTCGATCTCTTCTACGATTTGGCCCAGATACATGACGTGCACGCGCGAGCAGATGCTCGTGACGACACCCAAATCATGGCTGATAAAAAGCACCGCCATGCCCTCGGAACTGTTGAGGTCGCGCAGAAGGTCCAAAATCTGTTTTTGAGTCGTCGTGTCGAGTGCCGTGGTGGGCTCATCGGCGATGAGCAGGCGCGGGTGTCCGGCGAGCGCCATGGCAATCATCACGCGCTGGCGCATACCGCCGCTAAAATCGCCCGGATACATGTCGAAGCGGGCCGCGGCATCTCGAATTCCCACACGTTCCAACAGCGATAGAGCCTCGTTGCGGGCTTCGCGTCGACTCACCTTACGGTGGGCCCGCACGGCCTCGACGACCTGGGCCCCGACCGTCATGACGGGGTTAAGCGAGCTCAAAGGGTCCTGGAAAATCATGGCGATGTCGCAGCCGCGCACTTTGCGCATCGTCTTGAGCGGACGCGCCAGCAGATCCTCGCCATCAAACACAATCTGGCCCTCATAGGCCATCTTCTGTTCATGCTCCAATAGGCGCATGACACTCTGGGCAAACACCGACTTACCGCAGCCGGACTCGCCGACAACACCAACGATCTCACCGGCATCGATATGTAGGTTGAGTTTGTTGACGGCTTCCAGCGCGTTGCCATCGCGGCCCACAAACGAGATGCAGAGGTCGCGCACGTCCAAAAGATTCTGAGCCATGGGCTAGTCCTCCTTGGTCTTGGGGTCGAGGGCGTCGCGCAGGCCGTCGCCGGCCAGATTGAGCGAAAGCACGCTCGCGATGATGGCTGCTGCCGGGAAGAAAATCATCCACCAGGCTTTGCGCATCACGTTCTTGCCCGCCTGCAGGATGTTTCCCCAGCTGGCGTCGGGCGCCTTGATACCCAGGCCCAGAAACGAGAGGGCGGCCTCCGAGAGCACGGCCTCGGCAAAGACGAAGGTCGCCTGCACCAGGAAGGGCGCCATAACGTTGGGCACGATATGCAGCCACACGATGCGCGCGGTCGAGGCGCCCTGCACGCGCAGGGCCTCCACAAAGGGCTCCTCCTTGACCACCATCGCACGCGAGCGCACGATGCGCGCCATGCTGGGCGTATAGACGATGGAGAGCGCGATGATGACGTTCCAGACCGAGGCGCCCATCATGGCCATGAGTGCGATAGCCAAAAGCACGCCTGGAATGGACATAAGGCCGTCGCAGATGCGCATGAGAATATGATCGAGCCTCTCGTTGTAGCACGCATAGGCGCCGATCACCAAGCCGAGCGCACTCGTCGCGAGCGTGACGGCAATGCCGACGCCAAGCGACACGCGCGCGCCCGCGATGACGCGGGCAAGCAGGTCGCGGCCAAAGTCATCGCAGCCAAAGGGATGCGCAGGCGAAGGTGCCGAAAGTCGCAACGCCATCTCCTGCGCATTGGGATCAACCGTCCACACCAGCGGACCGACGAGCGCGATCAGCGCAATCGCCAGGAAAATGCAGCCGCCGACCACAAACCCCTTGTTGGCAAGAGCCTTCTTAAAGTTTGCCATCATGCATCGCCCCATTTGCGAGCGCGCGGGTCAAAAGCGCCGTAGGCAAGGTCGACGGCCAGATTGATCACCGAATTCAACAAGGCGATGACCAGCAGCACGCCCTGAATCACCGGATAGTCGCGACGCTCGATAGAGCTCGTGACCAGCTGGCCCAAACCGGGGATGTTAAAAATGGCCTCAGTCACCACGGCGCCCGTAATCAGGGCGCCAAAAGAATAGCCGACCGAGGTGAGAATCGGCAGCGCTGCGTTGCGCAGGGCATGGGCCAGCACCACGCGAAACTCGGAGACGCCCTTGGCACGCGCCGTCTTGACGCAGTCAAGCTGCATGGCCTCGATAACGCTCGAACGGGTCATGCGCATGAGCAGGGCCGCCTGCACGCATCCAAGCGATATGGCCGGCAACGCAAGATAGCGTAAATGGCTGAACCAGCCCTTCGATAGCGGCGCATAGCCGGCCACCGGGAACACACGCAACGTGACGGCAAACAGCCACATCAGCATGAGCGCCATCAAAAAGCCGGGTATCGCCACGCCCAAAAGAGCAACGACACGCAAGAACGCGTCGGTGCGCGACCCATGTTTGAGGGCAGCGACGACGCCGCAGGGCAGTGCAATCAACAGCGCGATGAACTGTGCCAGAAGCGCGAGCGATAGCGTCGGGCCAAAGTGCTCGGCGATCGCCTGCGTGACGGGCTGGCGCATAAAATACGAATCGCCCAGGTCGCCGGTAAGCACGCCGCCCATCCACTCAACGTAGCGCTGCGGCAGCGGCTCGTTGAGTCCCAGGCTATCGTTGACGCGCTCGATCTGGTCGGCCGAAGCCTCCATGCCGAGCATCGAAGAGGCCGGGTCACCCGGTGTGAGATAGATAATCAAAAACACGACGACCGAGATGATGAGCATCACCGGAACCATCGCGCCTATACGTTTGAGCGTGTACTTCAACATGCGAGGCGTCTATTTCCCCTCTGAACGTGGACAGGGCGTGGCGGCCACAGGGGACCAGACCCCTCCAACCGCCACGCCATCTATTGCATTACTCCGGACGCTTGGCGTTCCAGATGATGGCGCCGTCGAGCACCTCGACGTCCTCGACGTCTGCCTGGGTGCCCGTGATGGAAGCGTAGTGGCAAAGCGGCTCGATGACGGCGATCTCATAGAGGCGCTCCTGAGCCTCGGCCCACTTTTTGGCCGCGGCGTCGGTGTCCTTGGCGGTGCGGGTCTCGGCCACGAGCTTGAGCGCCTTCTCGTCGGACAGGCCATAGAAGGCCTTGGAGACCGAGAGGGACTGGGCCGGGATGGGCTTGTAGTTGGTGGAGGCCACAAAGAGGTCCCACTGCTCGGGTTTGCCGGAGCGGATGTCCATGAAGGTCGCGAACTCATAGCTCTCGACTTCGGCGGTGAAGCCGGCCTTCTCGAGCTGCTCCTGCAGCGCGACGGTGGCGTTGTACATATCCTTGTAGTCGGGGGTGGTCAGCAGCTTGACCGTCTCACCGGCATAGGAGGTCTTGGCCAGGGCCTTCTTGGCGGCCTTGGCGTCGGCCTGGTTGAAGTACTTCTTGCCCGCGTCAGTCGCCCACTGAGTGTTCTCGGGGTTGCCAAGGTTGGGATCGATGTTGAAGAGCTCCTTCTCGCCATAGGCGGCAAGAGCGGCCGCCTCGCAGTCGATAGCCATGAGGGCGCACTTGCGGATCTCCTCGTCGGCGAAGACGCCCTCGTTCATGTTGAGGAAGGCGGTCAGAACGCCGGCGTTATGGGTGTAGAGCTTGACGTCGTCGTTGCCGTCAAAGTCGTGGTAGTTCTCGGTGGGGATTTCGCCAGCGATATCGTACTCGCCGGTCTCAAACCCGCTCACGCGCGTGGAGGCCTCGGTCACGAACTGATAGTAGATGTCCTTGGTGGGCGCGGAGACCTTGCCGGTGTAGCCCGAAGCCTTGCCGTGGGCGGCGACATAGTCCTCGTAGCGGGTGAGATGGACGTACTGGTCCTGCTTCCACTCCACAAACTTGTAGGCACCGGTACCCACGTACTCGGTCACGCCGGTATCGCCCGCGGCCTCGATGACCTCGGAGGGGAAGATACCCGGATACTGGGAGTGGTTGCCCAGGATGATCAGAAAGTCGATGGCGGGCTCGGTCAGCGTGCAGGTGACCTCGTGGTCGCCCGAGGCGGCGAAGGTGGCGCCGGGCAGCAGGCTCGCGGCGCGATCGTTGACGGTGAGCCAGCGGTTCATCGAGGCCACGACGTCCTCGGAGCCAAACTCCTTGCCGTTGTGGAAGGTGACGCCCTCGCGCAGCTTGATGGTGTAGGTCAGGCCGTCGTCGGAGACCTCATAGCCCTTGGCCAGCACGGGCTGGGGCTCGTAGTCGCTATCGAGGCCAAAGAGCGGCTCGACGACGTTGCAGATGATGTCCATGGTCACAAGCGACGACGTGGTGTGCGGATCGAGACCGTCCGGGCTCGCCGGGAGCGCGATCTGCAGCTCGTCGCGATACTCCACATCCTGGCCGGAGGCAGCGGCGCTACCGCTCTCGGCGCCCGAACCGCCGCAGCCGGTGAGGCCGAGGCCCGCCATGGCGCACAGGGCAGCGGAGCCGGTCAGAAAACCGCGACGGGAGACGCCCGCCTTGAAAAGGTCGTTGTTCATTGAGTTCCTTTCGCGTCTGAACAAACGGATAGAATCTGCCGGGACGGCGGAAATCCCCGCCCCGGCAGCTATGCGAAGCCGATCGGCGCCCTGCGGTGCATCCGGACACCGGCCGGCATGGCAACGGAGAAATCCCTATCGCGTGGATAGGAACACCCGGCGGCACAGCTTGGCGCAGGTGCGGCTAAATCGTCTCGAGGAAGGCCTCGATGCGGGTCTGGAGCTGTCCGGCATCCTCGCCGGCATAATCCGTGGTGATATGCATAAACGGAATGCCCGCCTCCTCGGCGGCCTTCTCCACGGCAAACGACTCCATCTCGTAGAGCGTGCAGAACTGCAGGGCCACATCCACGATGCCGTCGGCGTGAAGCTCCTTGGCCATCTGGACAATGTCCTTCATACGCTGGTCGTTGGGCGTAAAGACAGCGCAGTTGATCTTAAAGTAGCGCTCGGCGATGGCATCGAGCATCTCGTCGACCGTCTCGCCGGACTCGTCGACCAGGTCCTTATAGTAGCGCGAGCCCGTGCAGGACTCCTCGCCTACCACAACGCCGCCGGCCTTCTCGATGAGGTTGAACAGCTTCCAGTTGGGCACGGCCATGGGCGTACCGGTGTACAGGATGCGCTTGGTCCCCTTGGGCGCCACGCCCTCGCCGGCCTCGACGCGCTCCTCGCACTCGGCAGCCATATCGTTGATGGCGCCGGTCAGACGCGGCGTGTCGTCCATAAAGGCTGCCTGTACGGTCAGCAGGCTATCGAGACCGCTGATAGGCGCCGGGTCGGCAGCGCGCGTGGCAGCGAGGCGCTGCAGGGCGCGACGCTTCTCATTGACGGCGTGGATGGCGGCCTTCAGACGCTCAGGCGTAATCGAGACGCCGCACTCTTCCTCGATCTTGGCAGCGAGCTTCTTGACCTCGGCCTTCCAGGTCACGAGCGTCGAATCGTCGTGCACGTTGGGGATATCCATGACGTACATGTTCTTTTGCGTGGCAAAGAACTCGTAGGCTTTCTTCTTGCCATCGCAGGTGTTCTCGCCTACCACCAGGTCACTCGACTCAATGTAGGGGCAGACCTCGCCCAGCTTAAAGCCGGCAAAGCTCTTGATAAGCGGGCAGGTGTTGCGCGGCAGGTGCTCCTCGACCTTATCGGTTGCCCAATCGG
This sequence comes from uncultured Collinsella sp., assembly GCA_938014225.1. Classification (GTDB taxonomy): domain Bacteria; phylum Actinomycetota; class Coriobacteriia; order Coriobacteriales; family Coriobacteriaceae; genus Collinsella. The sequence continues at coordinate 16,125 of CALLSB010000169.1, forward strand.
CACCCGAGCACAGGCCCACGGGAATGCCGTCACAGGCAAGCACGATCTCCTCGGGCACGTACACGCAGAACGAGCCGACGATCTTGGTGGCCTCGCCGGCCTCCTTCTTGTCGAGCATCTCTTTAATACGGCCGCTGTGGATGTTGGTGGCGACAAAATCCAGGTAGGACGTGGACTTGGGGCGATTGTTCTGCGTCAGGAACATATCGCCGTACATCTGGCCCACGGCGCCCAGCAGCATGTCGTGGTCGGCAAGATTCATGCCGAGGCTCTCCCACATCGGATGGAAATCGAATTCTTCAGCCATGACGGTTCCCCTCTCGAACCAAAAATGAATAGCTACGGTATTTCTGCACGGTGGGTGGCGAAAACCCAGCCGTGCTCAAACCCGGAATTTTGGGGAACCCGCTTTGCGGTCGATTATTTAGTTGTACGTCGTCTCTCCCGGAGCCGTGAACATACCTGCTCATATGCGGCTCCGAGCCATATACAGGGCGCGCGCGGCAACGCGACGCGAATATGTCATCTGCAGCACCGGCGCACCCTCCTTTTCTCGTCGAAGGTAACTATATCAACGGTTGTCGTCCAGACGAACACCGCCGACATGCGTACGACAGCGTCGGGATGTGAGCATCTCACTATCTGATAATTAATTATCAGACTGATAAGGTTTAGTCATGTAGAAATCGGCGAACGGCGAAGTGAAAACAAAGCGGTCGAGGACTACCTCCTCGACCGCATCGCCCCCGCATTATCGGCAAACGAGATGAATCCTGCTTGCATCAAAATGCATGCGCAGAGTCTCACCCGCCTGCGGCAGCTCTTCCACGGGTACACTCACCTTATTCACCTTCCACTGCAGACGCGTGGGCGCATCAGCACGCGGCACGTCCAGCAGCACCAGCCGCTCAAAGCGCGAATCGCTCACACGGGCCACGTGCAAATCGTAGCTGTTGCGACCGCGCTCCGCGCGATTGTCAACATGGAAGTAGCTCGCACGAATACCCAGGTACGCAACGTCATCGGGAACCTCGCGACCTACGTTAAAGGTCATACCCCAATCAAGGGCTTCAACTTCCTGAGGCCCAATCTTGCGCGCCCGGCTTGTGTTCTTGCAGCCCGTCAGGCGCAGTGCCGCCAGCGTCTGCGGACGGCGGACCACGTCCTCGACGGAGCCGATCTCCTCAACATGCCCGTCGTGCACCACGCAGACACGCTGGCACAGGCGGCACGCTTCGTCGATATCGTGGCTCACGTAGAGCACGGTGCGGTTGCACACATCGAACAGGTCGAGCATGTTCTGCTCGAGCGCGCTCTTAAGATAGGAATCGAGCGCGCTCATGGGCTCGTCGAACATAAAGATGCCCGGGTGCGCCGCCACCATGCGCGCGAGCGCCACGCGCTGCTGCTGGCCGCCCGAGAGGCGCGCGGGATAGCGGTCGGCAAAATCGGCCAGGCCAAAAATGCCCAGGTAGCGCTCGGCAAGCTGCTTGCGCGCGGCGGCGTCGCCCGCGTCCTTTACGCCGGCGCATACGTTATCGGCCACCGTCATGTTGGGAAACAGCTGATAGTTTTGGAACAGCAGGGCGCATTTTCGCTCCTGGGGCGACAGGTTGATGCCCGCCGCCGAGTCAAAAAAGGTCACGCCGTTGACGACGATCTTGCCCTCGTCGGGCGTCTCCACGCCGGCAATGCAGCGCAGCGTGCAGCTCTTGCCGCAGCCAGAGGCACCCAGCAGCGCCACACGCTCCTCACCGGCCTCAAGCTGCATATCGAGCATAAAACCCGGATAGCGCTTTTTAATATCCAGAACGAGTGACATGGCCTATCGACCTCCCTGCATAGCGGGCTCATCGCGCATGAGCTCAGCCAATGCCTCGCGATCGATACGCAGGGCATCGCCGCCCGCCGGGTCGAGCGAATCGCCCTGACCGGCGAGCTCTTTGGCCTTCTTGCGCTCCGCACGGGAAAGGCCACGCTCGCGGTACTTTTGCGAATGTGCCGTATACATGTTGATGAATAGGATGACCAAAAAGCTAAAGACGATCACGACGGCGACCCAAAAGAGGGCCACCGAGGTGTTGCCGCCCATCCACTCAAAGTAGATGGCGATGGGGATGGTCTGGGTAATGCCGGCGTAGTTACCCGCAAAGAACAGGGTGCAGCCAAACTCGCCCATCGCGCGGGCAAAGGCGAGCACCGTGCCGGCGGCAATCGAGGGCCAACCAAGCGGCATCATAAGCTTGGTAAAGATGCGACGCTCGGACCATCCCAGGGTTCGCGCGGCGTCAAGCATCTGCGTGTCGAGGCTCTCAAAGGCGCCGAGCGCCGTACGGTAGACCAGGGGGAACGATACCACCACGGCAGATATCACCGCTGCGGGCCACGTAAAGACGATGGAGACGCCGTGCGCGATGAGCCACTGGCCCACCCCGGTCGAGCGGCCAAACAGCATGAGGAGCAGAAAACCGCAGACCGTGGGCGGCAGCACCATAGGAATCGTAAAGACCGAATCGAGCAGGCCCTTGATGCGACTCGAGGTACCCATAGTCTTCCACGCGGCGAACAGGCCCAACGCAAAGGAGATCAGCAGTGCAAGGCCGCTCGTTTTTATGGACACCCAAAATGGGCGATAGTCGATGTCGCCCAATAAGGAGGCCAGAGAGGTCAAGGGCCCCTGCTCATCCCGCAACACGACAGACGATGCCTCTACCATTTGAGCGCTATCAAGCCAACGCGCGCCGCCCTTGGCATCACCCGAGGCTGATGCAATCA
>CALLSB010000170.1:0-6061 GCA_938014225.1 uncultured Collinsella sp.
CGACGGGCAGCGCCATGTCGGCGGCATCGACCAAGACCAGACGCGGCGGACGCTCGCGCTTGACCTCGATAATGTCGTCCTCGGGCGTTTGGCCTCCGTCGATGGTGTACCAACCGGCGATGGGTGCGTCTTCCATCTTTTTGGAGAGCACGGGGCCGGCGGCATCGTCGGCACGCAGCACGCTTCCCGCCGTGAGCACGATGCCCGCAAACGGGGCGCCGTTCACACATCCATCCACAACGCGACCCATTACTGCAACCTTCCCGTCAGATACACGCCCGACACATCGCGCACGCGCTCAACCAGATCGCGAAACTTCATTAAGAACGCGACCTGCTGGGCATGCAGGCCAAAGTCGTCGTCGAACACCGAGATGCCGGCCTTGGCAGAACCGCGAAAACCGCGCTCGTCGAGCAGCGCATCGCAGGCCTCGAGCAGCGACGGCACCGCCGCCTTGTCGAGCTGGCACTCGCCAAAGGAGCGGATGGCCTCGAACTTGGTCTTGGCCTCCCCCTCCGGCAGCGCGTCGACGAGCGAATAGAACACGCTCACCGGCACCGACAGGCGCGGCTCAAAGCAATCGAGCACGCCGGTGTGGTGGCCCACGGCGAGCGTGTAGTACAGCACGTCGCAGGCCTCCTGGGGAACGTCTTCCTCGGTCTCCACAAACTTACGCGTGAGCTCGTAGAAGACCACCTGGTCGGGCGCATGGCCCAGGCAGGGGTCGGCGACGCCTTCGGCGGCCTCGTCGCTTGCGCGCGAGGCATCGCCAAAAGAGCCGCCGAGCATGCCGGGGCCCGCAAAGTAACCAGAGCGGTCCGTGAGCTCCATCTAGCGACCTCCGGCCAGCACCAGATCCTGCAGCGCCGAGTACACCTCGACGCGGCGCGGATCGTCCTGTTTATCGATGAGCAGCGCCATGGCACCGCGGATATCGCCCTTGGGCGCGCCCTCGAGCGTATCCATAAACTCGTTGGCCAGGTCGCGGCCGTAACGGTAGCCGCTCATGGCGCGAGCCTCGCGCTCGATGGCAACGCGCAGCTTGTACGGCACACCGGGGTGCAGGATATCGGCCTGCTCGCCGGCGGCCTCCACCGTGGTCTCGGCATGGAGCTTTTGGTCCAGCAGACCGAGCGCCATGGCAAAGCCGTAGACGGTCTGCGCGGGGCTGGGCGGGCAGCCGGGGATATAGACATCGACCGGCAGAATCTTATCCGTGCCACCCCAGACGCAGTAGTTGTCGTAGAAGATGCCGCCGGTGCAGCCGCACGCGCCGTAGGACACCACAATCTTGGGATCGGGTGCGGCCTCAAAGGCGCGCAGGGCCGGCATGCGCATGGCACGCGTCACGGCGCCGGTGTACAGCAGCACATCGGCGTGACGGGGCGAAGGCACGACCTTGATGCCAAAGCGCTCGACGTCAAAGACGGGCGTGATGGAACCGAAGATCTCAATCTCGCAGCCGTTGCAGCCGCCGCAGTCAACGCGGTAGACATACACCGAGCGCTTGATCTTCTTAAGAAGGGTCGCCTTGGCCTTCTCGATGCTCTCGTCGAGCTCGATCTTGGTCGGGCGGTACTGAAGCCGCTCGGGCAAAAGCGTGGGTTCGGCCATGGTTACTCCTCCTTCGTTTCAAAATCCATGATGATGCCCTCGACCGGCGCCGGACCGGCGGGAATCTCGGGCGCATCGGGGTTGAGCTCGCGGTCGATATACTCCGGGTTCACGCCGTGGCCGCCCAGATACTCCATGCCGGGGCCCTGGGGCTCACCGGACGCAAGCGTCTCGTTGGCAGCCATGCCGGCAGCGTTGCCGGTCTTTACGGCCGAGGCGGCGCGCAGAGCGTCGAGCTCGCGCTTGCACTCCTGGCACATACCGACGGTACGGGCGGCCTGGATGGCCTCCATGCCGCCGGTCTTTTGCAGCAGGCGCTTGGCGTAGTCGATCTCCTTGTGCGGGGCATACGGCTTGCCGCAGCGCGAGCAGTGCTCGAGCGTATAAACGCTCTTGCTGGTGAGGTCATCCTTGCTCATGACGGCCAGCTCAAACTCCTCGGTGAGCTTGATGGCCTCCATGGGGCAGGCCTCCTCGCAGCGGCCGCAAAAGATGCAGCGACCGTAGTCGATCGACCAGGTGATGGTATCGGCCGAAAGATCGGTGTCCATGCGAATGGCATCGGCCGGGCACGCCACGCCGCAGGCACCGCAGGCGATGCAGAGCTCGGCGTTGTGCTCGGGCTTGCCGCGCATGTCCTTGTTGGTGGGGAACGGCGCAAACGGGTACTTGACCGTCGCGTCGCCGGCCTTGGCGTTGACCTTCCAAAGCTTCAGCATATTAGAGCGCCTCCTCATCGAGCGGAGCGGCCATGGTGCCCTCGCCCGCAAGCGGCGACTTGTCGCGCCAGACGTTCTCGAACTGCTCCTTGTCGAGCACGTGGTCGCGCTTGGCGGCGACATCGGTCACCGTCACGCGGTCAGTGCAGGAGTAGCACGGGTCGAGCGAGCCGACGATCAGCGCCGCGTCGCCCACGGTGTTGCCGCGGAACATGTAGCGCAGGACCGGCCAGTTGCTATACGTGGCGGCCTTGGCGCGCCAGCGGTAGCACTTCTGGTTATTGCCGAGCATGGCCCAGTGCACGTCCTCGCCGCGCGGCGCCTCGGTGGCGCCGATGGCGTACTTGTGCGGGGTGTACTCCCAATCCGTGGTGAGGATGGGGCCCGACGGGCAGTTCTCGAGCATGGTCTCGATCATGTCGATCGAATCGTAGACCTCCTGGATGCGAACGGCAGTACGGCCGAAGGCATCGCACGTGTCGGCCGTGGCAGCATGCATCTTTTGGACGTCCGGATCGGCGTAGCCGTCGAAGGGATGGTCAAAGCGCACGTCGCGGGCATAGCCCGAGCCACGCATGAGCGGGCCGACCGGCGAGAAGTCGCGTGCGATCTTGCGGTCCAAGATGCCGATACCGCTCGTACGCTCAATAAAGTTGGGCGTAGAGAGCAAGACGTCGACGAGTTCCTGAACCTCGGAGCGCAGCTGGTGAATGGTCGTGAGCGTGGAGAGCTTCTGCTCGGCCAAAATGTCGCGACGCACGCCGCCGATCACGTTGAGGCCGTAGGTCTTGCGGTGACCGGAGAGCTTCTCGGCCAGGTCCATGGACTTCTCGCGGACGCGGAAGAACTGCTGGAAGCCGGAGTCGAAGCCCGTGTAGTGCGACGCCAGGCCAATGTTGAGCAGATGCGAGTGCAGGCGCTCGACCTCGAGCATGATAGCGCGGATGTACTGGGCGCGCGGCGGGACATGAATGCCCTGAGCGCGCTCGACGGCCTCGGCATAGGCCACCGAGTGGGCGCAGCCGCAGATGCCGCAGATGCGGTCGGCGAGGAACGTCACGGCGTCATAGTTCAGGCGCGTCTCGGCGACCTTCTCCATGCCGCGGTGCACGTAGAACAGACGGTAGTCGGCATCGACGATCGTCTCGCCCTCAACGAACAGGCGGAAGTGGCCGGGCTCGTCGGAGGTAATGTGCAGCGGGCCCATGGGAACGAGCGTCGTCTCCTTGCCCTTGGTGTCGGCCAAGAACTCGTAGTTTTCCATGTCGCTCGCGGGAGCGGGACGGAAGCGGTAGTCCATGGAGTCCTTGCGCAGCGGGTACAGGCCGCTGGGCCAATCGTCGGGCAGCACCAGGCGACGACGATCGGGCAGGCCCTCGGGGATCAGGCCAAACATATCGCGCAGCTCGCGCTCGCCCCACACGCAGGCGGGGACGAACGGCGTCACGGACGGGAACGTCATCTTGGCGGGATCGACCTCGGTGCGGACGGTCACCCAGCCGGGGTCCTCCCCCTCCATGGAGATGACGTAGTACACAGCGTAACGGCCGCACAGACTGCGCTCATCGTTGCCGATGATCACGGGAATCCAGCCGTAGCGCTCGTAATACAGGTAGTGGACGGCCTCGGGCAGCTTGTCCTGCTTGACGGTAATCGTCAGCTGGTCCTCGCACTGCCACTCGACCTTCTCGATGCAGCCCGGAACGGCGCGGCGCAGGGCCTCGACATGGCTCTCGCAGCGACGGGCATACACCTTGTTCTCAGTTTCAATCATTCGTTACTCCACCTCGCTCTGAGCGGTCTCGGTACCGAACACAGCGCGGTACATCGGCGTCGCGTGAAGTTCCTCGGTGCTCTGCTCGAGCACGATGCCGGTCGCGGTCTCCACACCGTGCACGAGAGGCAGCGGGGTGGCGATGCCAAACCACAAGATCATGACAGCCAGGATGATTTCGGGGATAAGCATGAGCGCCGGGGCCTCATGCTTGCCCATGCCCTGGGGCGCATGACCGAATACCGACTTGAGTGCGATGCGGGTGAGCGCGGAGATGGCCACGGTAAGACCGAGGGCGACCACGACGACCAGCCACATGGGACCGGCGGTAACGCCGGCGACAAAAGTCAGGAACTCGGAGATAAACATGCCAAAGGGCGGGAAGGCACCAAGACCGAGCAGCGCCAGGATGGCGAGCGCGGCGGTTGCGGGGGCAACCTCGACGACGCCCTGGATCTTGGCCAGGCTACGCGTGCCAAAGGCGTGCTGGATGTTGCCGGACACGCAGAAGGCAAGCGTCTTGGTAAAGCCGTGGAACACGCAGTGCAGCAGGGCCGCGGCGATACCCAGCGGGCCGCCGATACCCAGGCACAGGGCGATAACGCCCACGTTCTCCACAGACGAATACGCAAAGCGGCGCTTGAGGTCGTCCTGGCGGAACATAGAAAGTGCCGCCACCAAAATGGACAGCGTGCCGACGATCAACAGCAAAAGCTGCGGATACTCGGCGCCCACGGCCTGGATAGTAAAGCCGTAGAAGCGCATGATCACAAGCATGGCACACTTAAGCAGCACGCCCGAGAGCAGGGCCGAGACAGGGCTCGGGGCCTGGGAGTGGGCATCGGGCAGCCAAGTGTGCATGGGGAACAGGCCGGCCTTGGTGCCAAAGCCGATCACGATAAACGCAAAGGCGAGGCGCATGAGCGTCGGGTCGAACTGGTCGGCATACGGCAGCACGCACGACAGGAATGCGGCCTCGTGGGCGTTGGGAATCGCGTCGGCGGCGTTGGCGTAGATCAGCAGCGTACCGAACAGGCCGAAGGCCACGCCGGCGGTGCAGACCATCGCATACTTCCAAGAAGCCTCGAGGGCCGTCTTGTTCTTGTAGATACCCACCAGGAACACGGTGGAAAGCGTGGTTGCTTCCACGGCGGCCCACGTGAGGATCATGTTGTTGGACAGGCACGCGAGCAGCATGGTAAACACGAACAGACTAAACAGTGCAAAATACTGCTTGGCGCGCTCGGCGGGCATGGAGCCCTCCTCGATATCGGCCTTTACATAGGGCAGCGAGAACAGCCCCGTAAGAAAACCGATAAAGCCGATGAGCAGCACAAAGATGGCGCCCAGCGAATCGAGGTGGAACCACAGGCCAAGAGCGCTCGCGGTTTCGCCGCTCATAAGGACGTCACCGGCCGTCATAATCGACAGCACCAGGACGGCTGCGACGGAGACCAGGTTGAGACCGGCAAACACGTTATAGGACGTGTTCTTGGGCAAAAACGCCATAACCAGCGAGAACACCAAAGGAGTCGCGAGCAGGGCGAGAATCAACGTTTCCATGGACTACCCCCTCAGCTCGGACAGGTCGCGCGCATCGAACGAATGGGAGTCGTCCCAAATGCGACGCACGACGATGGACATGATGATGACGGCAAAGATGGCGTCGGTGGCGATACCGATCTCGATGATCTCGGGAGCGGTGGGGGCCAAAAGCGCGAGCGTCACGTGGCTGCCGTTTTCCATAAGGCAGTAACCAAAGATCTGCTTCATGATGTTGCGCTGCGAGATGATGCAGGTGAGGCCCACAAAGAAGTGAGCGAAGCTAATAGCGAGCGCAGGCGTTGCGACCTCGGCCGTGGGAAGGCTGATCTGCGTCACGACGGCAAAGCAAATCGCGACCTCCACGGCGATGATGCAGATGGCCCACGCGGGCTTAAGGCCGGCCTTGAGT
>CALLSB010000171.1:0-16261 GCA_938014225.1 uncultured Collinsella sp.
TCAGCTTCTTCCAGCCGTCCCAGTCCTCCTCGGCCATGCCGTCCTCGATGGAGATGATGGGATAGGTGTCGACGAGCTTCTCCCAGTAATCGACCATCTGGGCACTCGTGTACTCAACACCCTCGCCCTTGAGCTCGTACATGCCGGTCTCGGCGTTGTAGAACTCGGTCGAGGCCGGGTCCATGGCGTACATGAAGTCGACGCCGGGCTTAAAGCCGGCTTTCTCCACGGCCTTGGTGATGTACTCGAACGGCTCGGCATTGGTCTTGAGGTTGGGCGCAAAGCCGCCCTCGTCGCCCACGCCGCCGCCCAGGCCGGCCTCGTGCAGCACGCCCTTGAGGGTGTGGTAGACTTCGGCGCACCAACGCAGGCCCTCGGCAAAGCTCGGGGCGCCCACCGGCATGATCATAAACTCCTGGAAGTCAACGTTATTGTCGGCATGCACGCCGCCGTTGAGGATGTTCATCATGGGCGTGGGCAGCAGATGGGCGTTGACGCCGCCCAGGTACTGGTACAGTGACAGGCCCGCCGACTCGGCAGCGGCGCGGGCGACGGCCAGCGACACGCCCAGGATGGCGTTGGCACCGAGCTTGGTCTTGTTGGGGGTACCGTCCGCGGCAATCAGCGCGGCATCGACGGCGCGCTGATCGAAGGCGTCGAGGCCCACGACGGCGTTAGCGCACTCGTTGTTGACGTGCTCGACGGCCTGCAAAACACCCTTGCCCAGGTAGCGGCCCTTGTCGCCATCGCGCAGCTCGCAGGCCTCAAAGGCGCCGGTCGAAGCACCCGAAGGCACCATTGCGCGGCCAAAGCTGCCGTCCTCGAGCACGACCTCGACCTCGACGGTGGGATTGCCGCGGCTGTCGAGCACCTCGCGACCGTAGACGTCCAAAATATCGCTCATGTTGTCTCCCTCTCACTTGGAAACGGGTTGAATGCTTGGCGACGCGGCTTGCACGCTGTAGAGGCGCGCCTCCGTAAGTTAGCCATGTCGCACTTTTTGCATTATGCCCTAAGTTAGCCGAGGGATACACTTGATTTTCGAAAAATTTAGCGGGAACGATGAGGCGTGTCAGCCCGTCGTTCCCGCAGTCTTACTCCTCCGCCTTTGCGGCATCCCACAGGTCGTTGAGGCCGTGGGTCGAAAGCTCGGCAAGATCCACGTGAGCATCGGCCGCCATCTGCTCCATCGCGGCCCAGCGACGGCGGAACTTTGCCGTGCTGGCACGAAGGGCGCTCTCGGCGTCAATGCCCTCCTTGCGCGCGACGCTGACCAAAGCAAAGAGCAGGTCGCCAAACTCCATTTCGCGCTCGGGCGAGCCAGGGGCCTCGGCCTCAAACTCGGCACGCTCCTCGGCAACCTCGTCCCACACATCCTGGACCGTCTCCCACTCAAAGCCCACGGCAGCCGCCTTGCGCGACACCTTCTGAGCCTGCATCAGCGCCGGCAGATGCGTGGGCACGCCGTCGAGCAGGCCCTCGGGCGCAGCCTCGCCTGCCGCCACGGCCTTGTCCTTGGCAGCCCTCTCGGCAAGCTTGACCTCGTCCCAAATCTTGAGCACCTCGTCAGAGCTGTCGGCATCCGCATCGCCAAACACGTGCGGATGACGGCGAATGAGCTTGGCATCGATATCGTGCGCCACGTCGGCCAGCGTAAACTCGCCGGCGTCCGCCGCGATCTGCGCATGCAACACTACCTGCATGAGCACGTCGCCCAGCTCCTCGCGCAGGTGCGCCACGTCGTCGGCCTCGATGCAGTCGAGCGCCTCGTAGGCCTCCTCGATCATGTTCTTGCCAATGCTGCGGTGCGTCTGCTCGCGGTCCCACGGGCAGCCGTCGGGCTGACGCAGACGCCAGATGGTCTGCACCAGATGCTGCAGCTCGGCCGATGCATCTACCAGCGTGGACAGGTCACGCGAACCCTCGGCATTTTGCTGAGCCATATGCTCGGCCATGGCTAGTCCTCCTCCATGATCACGTGGCGAAACGCGCCGCCCTCGTAGATGCCGTAACTGTGCGTACCGTCCTTGGGAATGCTCACACTGCCGGGGTTGAAGAGCCACAGGCCCGGGTGCGCGGCGCTTTCCTCGTTGACCTTGATGTGCGTGTGGCCGTAGACGAGCGCGGAGCCCCCGGGCAGCGCGGGCGCGTGGTCGACGCTGTTGTGCATGCCGGCGCCAAAGACATGTCCGTGCGTCAGGAACAGCTCGCGGCCGGTTTCGTCGAACAGCGTGGCGTAGTCGGCCATGACGGGAAAGTCGAGGACCATCTGGTCGACCTCGGCATCGCAGTTGCCGCGCACCGCGATGATGCGGTCGGCCAGGGCGTTGAGCAGCGGGATTACGCGCTTGGGGGCGTAATCGCGCGGCAGGTCGTTGCGCGGACCGTGGTAGAGCAGGTCGCCCAGCAGCACGATGCGGTCGGGGTTCTCGCGCTCGATGGCGGCGCACAGGCGCTCGGTCCAGTATGCCGAGCCGTGGATATCGGACGCGATGAGGTATTTCATGGGGAGATCCTTTCGAATGGGGTTGATATGGCTGGGCGCAGGATGTCGCCACCGGCCGCGTTACTCAAATCGCAGTGCCACGGCTTGCGCCGCCTGCATCACGCGCTGGAGCGGCACGTCGTGCTCACGGGCAAGACGAGCGCAGTCTTCGTACTCGGGCGCCGCGCGCTCGCTGCCATCGGGCAGGGTTGCCACCTTGACGGACACCTCGCCCCATAGCGTCGTTACGCGCTCAAAGCGGCGTGGCAGGCAAACGCGCTCCATGACCTGGCGACGAATGCCGTTGGTCGTGGTTTCCAAAAAGATAATCGTCTGCAGGCGCTCGATATCCTCGTGAGCACAGATTACCTGCAGCTGCCAACTGGGACGGCCTTTCTTGCAATAGAGGGGCAGCCAATGCACCTCGCGCGCACCCGCCTCGCGCAGGCGGTCGGCGGCGTAGGCGAGCACCTCGGGCGACGCGTCGTCGATGTCGCATTCCAGCTTGACGATGGTTTCGGGTGCATCGGTCTCGCGGGACAGTGGGGATGTGCTATCGCATTGCATACGGTCCGGATCCTTTCCGCGCGGGCTCGTTTTGTTCATCCAAACGCTAGCACATCGCGGGCGGCGCAGGGGCGGCGTCATGGGATAGGTGCGACTTTTGCTGGGCGCAAGTGCTGGCGCGCTCCAACGCCGGCCCGCTCCACTCAAACGTGTACGTCAGCCTCCAAACATGTCATTTTTTGCAGCTTTTGGAGGCTGATGTACATGTTTTGAAAGCGCAAGCGAGGCCGCACCACGCGCCGCGCAGCCTTTCCAATCGATTTCGAGCTCCGGCATGCCCGGCGTGTTGAAAGCTGCACCATTACAATGGAGCGGATTCGCCAAATGCAAAGGAGTCGCCATGTCTGCCTGCCCGCTGGTCGATTGCCATACCCACACCTCGTTTTCGGACGGACATGCCTCGTTTGAGGACAACGTTCGCGCCGCTGCTGCGGCCGGCTGCCGCGTCATGGTCTCGACCGACCATCTCACCCTGCCCGCCAGCATGGATGCCAACTGCGAAGTGCAGGTTACTGAGGGCGACCTGCCGGCACATCGTCTGGCTTTTGAGGATGCCCGCAAGCTTGCCGCGCAGATCGCGTCGGAGCTCGAGCTTATCTATGGCTTTGAATGCGATTGGTACGAGGGCTGCGAGCCTTTGGTTGAGCGCTGGTCCCAGGGCGCCGTCGTGCGCCTGGGCAGCGTGCATTGGATTGGCAACCCAGGCGATATCATGGCCGGCGCCGCGGGTACGGCGGGAACGGAAAACGTCGCTCGTCCCGATACACCCGATTCCCTTTGCGGTTGGATCGACGACGACACCAACCTGCACGTTTGGGAAAACCTGGGGGTACGCGGCGTGTGGGAGCGCTACGCCGACGACTGGTGCCGCGCCTGCGAGAGCCCGCTCAACTTTGATGTAATGGCTCACCCCGACCTGGTCATGCGCTTTTCGAAGGAAGGCTTTGCGCCCGACTTTGACCCCGCACCGTTTTGGCAGCAGATGGCCGAGTGCGCGCACGATACGGGCCGCCGCGTTGAGGTCTCGACGGCCGCACCGCGTAAGGGCTTGGACGACTACTACCCCGCAACCGGTCTTTTGCGCTGCTTTGCCCATGCCGAAGTGCCGATCACCTTTGGCTCGGACGCGCACCGCGCCTGCGATATCTGCTGGAGCATCCGCGAGGCCCAGGCCCACGCCTACGACTGCGGTTATCGAACCTTCGACATCCCCCACCCCACCGGCGAATGGGAACCCACACCCCTCGACTAGCCATCCCTTCATAAGTTGCGGTGGAATAGGGATTGTTTTGCCTGATGAAGCGCTTAAACAGTCCCTATTCCACCGCAACTTCCATGACCCCGTTACACCAACAAAGACTGTCCCAAACGACTAGTCGTTTAAGAACGTCCCCAATGACTAGTGGCGGCGGGCGTTGAGTTCACCGGCGAGTTCGTCGAGGGTGATACCGTAGCGCTCGAGCGTCACGAGCAGGTGGTAGACCAGGTCGCCGGCCTCGTAGCGGATATGATCGTGATCGTTATCCTTGCAGGCCATGATCACCTCGCTTGCCTCCTCGGCAAGCTTCTTGAGCAGCTCATCCTCGACGTCGGTCAGCAGGCGAGCGGTATAACTCTCCTGCGGCGACGCGTCGCGACGACCGTGAATCACCTCGGCCAGCCCCGTCAGCGTCTCGCCGATATTTCCATCCTGAACGTTTGCGGTGCGCACACCCATGGTTCATTCCTTTCTGGTTGGCCAAGCGCCTGGTCGCGCGCCTGCCCTACACGAGTTTCTTAAAGAAGCAGGTACGGTTGCCGGTATGGCAGGCCGGACCCGGCGAGTCGACCTTGACCAACAGCGTATCGCTATCGCAGTCGGCCCAAAGCTCCTTGACCTCCTGCATGTTGCCGCTCGTCGCGCCCTTGTTCCAGAGCTCCTGGCGGCTGCGGCTCCAAAACCACGTGGTACCGGTCTTGAGCGTAAGCCCCACCGACTCCTCGTTCATCCAAGCAACCATAAGCACCTCGCCGGTGTCATACTGCTGAACCACACAAGGAATCAACCCCTTGGCGTCGTATGTAAGATCAGCCGCGGTTGTCACCTGCTCCATTTAGAAATCCAATCTCACGGGAATTCCCTGCGATGCCATATACTCCTTCACCTGGCGAATGCTGAAGGTTCCAAAGTGAAAGACGCTCGCCGCCAGCACGGCGTCGGCCTCGCCCTCGATCACGCCCTCGGCAAAATGCTCGAGCGTACCCACGCCGCCGCTCGCAATAACGGGAATCGGCACCGCGCGCGCCACGGCGCGGGTGAGCGCCAGGTCAAAGCCGGCCTTGGTGCCGTCGCGGTCCATGCTGGTCAACAAGATCTCGCCGGCGCCGCGACGAGCCGCCTCCTCGGCCCACGCCACCGCGTCGATACCCGTGGCGTTGCGGCCGCCCGCCGTGAAGACCTCCCACTTGTCGGCACCGGATGCGCCGGGCAAACCGACGCGCTTGGCATCGATCGCCACGACCACGGCCTGGCAGCCAAACGCCGCGGCGGCTTGGCTGATCAACGACGGATCGCGCACGGCGGCAGAGTTAAGCGACACCTTGTCGGCGCCGGCGGCAACCATGGTCCGCATGCCCGCCAAGTCGCGAAAGCCGCCGCCCACGGTATAGGGAATAGCGAGCTCCTCGGCTGCATGCGCCGCCATCTCGATAGTCGTCGCACGGTTGTCGCTCGTGGCGGTAATGTCCAGGAAGACAACCTCGTCCGCACCCTCGCGGTCGTAGGCGCGCGCCAGCTCCACCGGATCGCCCGCATCGCGCAAGCTCACAAAGTTGACGCCCTTGACCACACGGCCGTCCTTGACGTCCAGACAGGGAATCACGCGTTTGGTAAGCATGGGCTACTCCTCCCCTCGGGCGGCGGCCAGCGCCTGGGCCAGCGTAAAGTTGCCCTCGTAGAGCGCGCGACCGGTAATAGCACCTTCAATCGCGCCCTCACCCACTGCGGCCAGCGCACGGATGTCGTCGAGCGTCGAGATGCCACCCGATGCCACGACGGGAAAGCCCGCGACCTCGGCCACATGGCGATACGCCGCCACATCGATGCCTGTCTGCATGCCGTCACGCGCGATGTCGGTGTAGACCAGGTGCTTAAAACCCAGCTCGGTGAGCTGTGCCACGGCATCGTCGAGTGCCACGCCCGCGCCGTCGCGCCAGCCGTTCACCTTAACCTGGCCGTCGCGTGCGGCAATATCTGCCACCAACAGCTCGCCAAAGCCTTGGGCCGCCACCTCGGCAAAACCCGGCTCGGTCACCAGCACGGTGCCCAGCGCAATGCGACGCGCACCGTAGCCGGCCAACTCGTCGATGCGCGCGAGCGAGCGGACGCCGCCGCCCACGTCCACAGACAGACCGTCGACGCCGCAGATGGCCTTAATCGCCGCCGAGTTAGCAGCGCGCGCGTCCTCGTCCTCGCCAAAGGCGGCGGACAGATCGACGACGTGCACCCAGCTCGTACCCTGCTCGGCAAACGAGCGGGCGACTGCCACGGGGTCGTCGGAATATACCTTGCAGCGGCTGCGGTCGCCGCGCTCCAGGCGCACGACCTTGCCGCCGATCAGATCGATTGCGGGAAACAGGATCATCGGCCAACCTCCTCGACGATGTTGACGAAGTTCTTAAGGATACGCTGCCCCAGCGCGGAGGATTTCTCGGGATGGAACTGACAACCCCACACGTTGCCGTGGCGCACGATGCACGGGAAGCTCCGCGTATAGTGCGTGCGCGCCAGCACATCGGCGGCATCGGCATCGTCGGCCACCGCGTAGCTGTGGGTGAAGTACATGTTGGCACCCTCGGCAAAACCAGTAAGCAGCGGATCGGCCGCACCGGCGGGCGTCATGTGCACCTGGTCCCAGCCCACGTGCGGCACCTTCAGGCGACTCGATTCCAAGCGCGTGCACGAGCCACGCATAATACCCAGGCCATCGACCCAGGGACCGCCAGCCTGCTCGGGGGTGTTGCTATCGGCAACCGCGCCCTCGTCCGCAGGCACGCCCTCGTTGCCGCGCTCAAAAAATAGCTGAAGGCCCAGGCAGATACCGAGCAGCGGAGTTCCGGCGGCGACGGCATCGAGCGCCGCGTCCGCCTCGCCGCTCTGGCGCATAAAGGCGATCGCGTCATAGAACGCGCCCACGCCCGGGATGACCAGGCCGTCGGCGCGGCGGATCTGCTCCGGATCGTCCGATGTGCAGGCGGCGGCACCGGCGCGCGCAAGCCCGCGCACAACACTCGATAAGTTGCCCTTGTGGTAGTCGACCACCACGATCTTCGGTTCGCCCACGCGACCCTCCCTTATCTCATTCAAAACCTGTCTTTTTTGGCAGGTTACAGCGATCCCTTGGTGCTGGGGATGCCCTGCACGCGGGAATCGAGCTCGCAGGCGTGACGCATCGTGCGGCCCACGGCCTTAAAGGCGGCCTCGATAATGTGATGCGAGTTACCGCCCGCCAGCTCGCGCACGTGCAGCGTGAGCTTGGCGTCGCGCGCAAAGGCATAGAAAAACTCGACGGCCAGCTCGGTATCGAAGCTGCCCACGCGCTCAGTCGGCACGGGCAGCTCGCAGTAGGCCTGCCCGCGGCCCGAAATATCAACAGCAGCCATCACGAGCGTCTCGTCCATGGCGATCGCCGCGTCGGCAAAGCGCGTAATGCCCGCCTTGTCGCCCAGCGCCTGGCAAAACGCTTCGCCCAGCACAATACCCGTGTCCTCGACGGTGTGGTGTGCATCGACCTCGACGTCGCCCACCGCGTGCACCGTCAAATCGAACAGGCCATGGCGGCCAAAAGCGTTGAGCATGTGGTCGAAAAACGGTACGCCGGTCGAGATATCACACACGCCGTATCCGTCCAGGTCGAGCTTTACGAAAATGTCGGTCTCCCCCGTCTTGCGGGTCACCTCGGCATAGCGGTCCATCTACATCTCCTCCTTCACCAGCGCGGCAAACGCGGCCAGTACCTCGTCGTTTTCCTGCGGGGTGCCTACGGTAATGCGCAGACAGTCCGCGAGCCCCGGCGCGTAACTAAAGTCGCGCACCAAAATCGAATACTCGTCGCGCAGACGCTCGCGCACGCGCGTGGCATGCGGCGTGCGCACAAGCACAAAGTTCGCCGCGCTCGGCCACGCCTCCACGGGCAGACCCTCGGCAGCCATTGCGCGCAGGGCGCACAGCTCGCGCTCGCGCTCGGATGCGACCTGCGCCACCACGGGCGTGTACGCATCGCGGGCACGCACGCAGACAAGCGCGGTTGCCTGGCTCAGCACGTTGACCGAATAGATCTGGCGAATCGCCGCGAACACGTCGATGACCTCGGGTGCCGCGATCACATAACCCAGACGCGTGCCGGCGGCGCCAAACGCCTTGGACAGCGTATGCAGAATCACCAGGTTGGGATGCTCAGCGATAAGGCCTTGCGCCGTGGTGGCCGCGCCAAACGAATCGTCGGCAAACTCAACGTAGGCCTCGTCGACCATTACCATGCCGGGGCACGCATCGCACAGGGCCGCGACAAAGTCGAGCGAAGCCACGTCGCCCGTGGGATTGTTGGGCGAGGTCACGATCGCCAGGCTGCACTCAGGCGCCGCCGCAAGCACGGCAGCCTGGTCGAGCTCAAAGGTCGCCGGGTCGCGCCACACGTCGCGCACCTCGGTCTGGCAGAGCGACGCAAAGAACGCATATTCGCTAAAGCACGGCGGGCAGTTGAGCAGGGTCCGTCCCGCGCCGCCAAACGCCAGCAGGTAGTTATAGAGCAGCTCGTCGCCACCGTTGCCCACGCAGATATTCTCGCGCGTCACGCCATGCCAAGCGGCGAGCTCGTCGCGCAGGTCGTTGGACATGGGATCGGGGTAGCGGTTGAGCGGCGTGGCAGCCAGGGCGGCGTCGACCGCCTCGCGCACGCCGGCCGGTACGGGATAGGTGTTCTCGTTGGCCGAAAGATTGATGCGCGTGGGCGTAAAGTTGGGATCGTAGGGCTCAATGCCGGCCAAGTAGGGCTGGACGAGTTCCTTCATGCGGGGCGTCAGCTCGGCCATATTAGGCCTCCTCGACGACCGCGTCAGCACCATTCGCGCTTACAGCCGCCAGGTCCACGCCCTCGGCAACCGTCGCCACGGCGTCGCCCGGCCAGGCGACCCTGGTCAGGTCGGCCGCGGCCAGAGACTCGGCGCTCACGGCATCCTCGCCCTGCTCCAACACGCGGCGACGCAGTGCGGCGGAAAGCGCGTGTGCCCACAGGCCCTCGGCCTCGGCCAAACGCTGCGTAGCGGGAGCGTCCGAGAGCAGGCCCTCAGGCGTATAGCAAATGACACTCGAGCGCTTGACGAACTCCTCCACCGAAAGCGGGTTGGAGAACATGGCCGTGCCGCCGGTCGGCAGCGTGTGATTGGGGCCGGCAACGTAATCGCCGAGTGGCTCGGAGCTCCAAGCGCCCACAAAGATGGCGCCGGCGTTGCGAATACCGCCAAGCAGGCCCATCGCATCCTTGCAGTGCAGCTCCAGGTGCTCGGGCGCCACGGTGTTCACCGCCTCGACGGCGGCAGCCATGTCGGCGGCCACCACGATGGTGCCCTCATTGTCGAGCGAAGCGCGCGTGATTTCGGCGCGTGGCGACTGCGCTACCAGAATATCGATACCCGCCTCGACCTCACGCGCAAACCGCTCGTCGCAGGTCACCAGATAGCAGGCTGCCAGCGGATCGTGCTCGGCCTGGGCCATCAGGTCGGCCGCGACCACCATGGGCTTGGCCGTAGCATCGGCCAGCACGCAGACCTCGGAGGGACCGGCGACCATATCGATACCCACGTCACCCGAGACAATCTGTTTGGCAGCGGCGACAAAGGCGTTGCCCGGGCCGGTGATTTTGTCGACGCGCGGAATGGTCTCGGTACCGTACGCCAGTGCGGCCACGGCCTGGGCGCCGCCCACCATATAGATCTCGTCCACGCCGCCGAGCTTTGCCGCGGCGAGTGTGTAGGGGCTGATCAGGCCGTCCTTTTGCGGCGGGGTCACCATGACCACGCGCTCAACGCCGGCGACCTTGGCGGGAATGGCATTCATGAGCACGGTGGAGGGATACTGCGCACGGCCGCCCGGCACGTAGATGCCAGCCGCGGCAAGCGGGGTCACCTTAACGCCGAGCATCGTGCCGTCCGGGCGCGTGGTAAACCAGCTCTGCTCGACCTCGCGCTGGTGGAACTCGCGAATCTGGCGTGCAGCCTTTTCGAGCGCCGCGACAAAAGCGGGATCGAGGCCCTCGAGCGCGGCATCGATCTGCTCTTGCGGCAGACGGAAGCTCTGCAGCTCAACGCCGTCAAAGCGCTGGCAATAGTCGCGCACTGCAGCATCGCCGTTGGCACGCACGTTGGCCACGATATCGCGGGCGGCGTCGACGATGTTTTGCGGCAGCACGCCCTTACGGTTGAGCTGGTTGGTAACGAGGCGCTCGCCGGGAGCAAGCTTGATGGTCTTCATATCGGTATCCCCTATCGGTCGAGGTTTTGTTCGAAAAACGAGAGGCCGGGCGGCGGCGCCAGTCGGCCCGCAGCCCGGACGTTGGGGCGCCCGCGCGTGCTCGCGCTATTGTGCCGAGCCCGCAACGGGCTCAAAATGCTTGTCCTTCACGGCTGCCGCCAAGCGATCTGCCAGATTGCGCACGCGCGGATCCAGACGTGCGGCACCCGGATTGACAAAGAAGCGGGCCGTGCAGTCCATAATGCGACCGGTGATGACCAGGTCGTTGTCGCGCAGCGTGGCGCCCGTGGCGGTAATATCCACGATGCGATCGGTCATGCCGACGATGGGGCCCAGCTCGATGTTGCCGTGCAGCGAGACGATATCGGCATTCACGCCGCGCTCGGCATACCAGGCGCTCGCGATGCGCGGATACTTGGTGGCCACGCGAAGCGAACCGCGGCGGGCATAGTTGCGCTCGGCCTGACCGGCGCGCCACGCGGGCTCCGCCTCGATAAACGTGCACAGGCCGTAGCCCAGATCGACCAGCTGCAGCAAGTTGAGGTCTGCCTCGATAAGCGAATCCCAACCGCAGATGCCGCAGTCGGCACCGCCACAGCCCACAAAGGCGGGCGCGTCACTGGGACGCACGATGACAAACTCGATACCGCCGACCGCGCCCTCGCCGGCACGCGTGTCGCGGCCGCGCACAATCAGGTGACGGCCGGGGTCACGCAGCTCAGAGACGTCCAGACCCGCGGCCTCGAGCACGTCGAGCGTGTCGGCCTTAAGCGAGCCCTTGGGCACGGCAATGCGCAGCGGGCCCTCGGCGCCACGGCCCGCGGCGTGATCGCCATCGGAAGCGGCGTCCTCGACCGAGGTGCGCGCGGCCTCCAGACGCTCGAGCGAAAAGGCAAAGCCCGCCGCCGGCACCTCGATACCGTCGCCAAACGCACCGGTAAAGATGGAGTCATAGCGTCCGCCCGAACCGACCGGATCGGGCAGGCCGCCGGCATAGGCCTTAAAGACCAGGCCCGTGTAGTAATCAAACGAGTTCATGATGGAGAAGTCGAAGGACAGCACCTGGGCGTCCTCGGGAGCCAAGCCCTCGACCAGAGCGCGTAACTCGTGCGTGAGCGGCGCGACGATACCGGCGGCAACCAGCAACGCATCCACGCGGTCGAGCACCTCGGCACCACCGTGCAGGCGCGGCAGCTCGCTAATGGCGGCCTTGACGGCATCGGACTCGGCGCTGGCAGCCACGCGGGCATCGAGGCCCACAAAGTCGTTGGCATGCACGCAGCGTAGGGCCTCGGCAGCCAGCTCACGATCCCCACATACCGCGAGCAATTCCTTAAAAGGACGCACGCTGCCTGCGATAATGCGCGCATCGGGAAGCGCCAGCTTGCGCACGGCCTCGGCGACCAGTGAGACAATCTCGACATCGCCCGCGGTGTCGCCCGCGCCGATGAGCTCAAAGCCCAGCTGCGTAAACTGACGCGAGCCACCGGCATTGCGTTGGCACTCGCGGACCACCGGCGCCTCGTAGCGCAGGCGCAGCGGCAAATCGGCCGCGCGCATGCGGGTCGAAACCAAGCGCACGATTGGCAGCGTGTTGTCGGGACGGACCACCAGCAGGCGACCGTCATCATCAAAGAGCTTAAACGGGGTGTCCGCAATGCGGCCGCCCTCCTCGAGAGAGCCCTTGTCCTCGAGCAGCGGCGTCTCGACCGGCAGGTAATGATGCTCCCTAAAGCAGCCCTTCACCGTCAGCGCAATCTCCTCGCGCGCCTGAGCCTCCTCGGGCAATATGTCCCGGAATCCCCACGGTGTGGCCGTCATCTGGTGAGCCTCCTCATGCTGTGTTTCATATAGAACAGAAGACCGGCATAGCTCCGCCGGTCTTCTGGGTACTTTAGCATACTAGAGTGCTTGCGGGGAAAATCCGTCGTAGCCGCTCACACCGTATTCATTTGGAAACATAGGGCAGATTGCCGCAACCCAACCCCACCTAGGCGCCAATCGCACGACGATACTCTGCCATTACCTGCGCATCGGCAGCTGCGGGGTCGGCAAAATAGCGCCAGTCATAGGTCTCGGCCGAAACAACTCCGCGATAGCCGCGCGCCACCAGCCTATCCAGGTCGGCGCGCATATCGCGGTCGCCGTCACCCCAGGCAAGATGCGTCGTGCCATCTGCCGCAACATCGACAAAATGCACGTGGGCGACATCATCGCCAAGCAGATCGAAATAATCGTCGATGGTATCCCCCGCCACCGCCATAGCGCCCAAATCCAGACACGCCTTAAGTGCCGGATGATCAACTGCCTCGATCATGCGCTTCGTGTCGGCCGCCGAGTTCACGATCATCGACTCAACCGGCTGTAGGGCCTCGAGCACCAGTCGCACGCCGCGCTCTCCCGCATGCTCGGCAATCGCACGCAGCATCGAGGCACTTCGACCCCACGCGTCCTCAATCGGCTCGTTCAAAAATGCCCAGCCGCTCGAGACCATGACCTGCTCGGCTCCAAGTTCCGCCGCGATATCCACAACGTTCTTAAAGTACGCGAGCGTGCGGGCACGCGCCTCATTCCCGCGCGCCGCGATATTCCACGGCTTGGGGTTGTTCTGTTCGGGACAAAGCCCCACAATCCGAACCCCATACTGCTGCGACAGCTCCCGCACCTGCTCGAGCGAATCGTATCCATGGCAATCGACATACAGATGCATCGCCCCGGTCCAAAGCTCGCAACACGTGTAGCCCGAGGCCGCTGCCGAGGAAAAGAATTCCTCAAGGTCAAAATAACGATGGCTGATATTCATGACGGCAAGCTGCGGATACTCCATCTTGTCCACCTTTCGGCAAAAGGGCGCCGCAGCACAGTGTGCGCGACGCCCCCTCTTACATTGTTCTCATTATGACGGATACTCTACTGGACACCAAGCACTCCAAAGAACGCGCCAGCGATACTCACGAGCAGGATCACGAGCATGATAAGCAGCGGATTCATCTTCTTCTTGAGCATGAGATAGACGATTCCAAACAGCCCCATCGTGACAAAGCCCGGGAAGATTCCGTTGAGCAGCTCGGCGAGCGTCTGAGCGCCATCGCCCGCACCGACCATGAGCGGAATGTCCACGGTGACCATCTCCATGGTCATAGCGCCGATCACCATGGCGCCCATGATAGAGGCCATCTTGACGATCGTGTCCATAATGCCCGATTCCTGGACCTTGCTGATCATGTCCGAGCCAAAGCGATATCCCACAAACGTCAGCAGGTAACGGATGATGTAGTGAGGGACGTTGAACACGAGCAGGAACAAAATCGGGCCAAGAATAGAGCCCTGCAGCGCCAGCGACGTGCCGACACCCGTTGCCAAAATTCGCAGCGTGCCCCAGTAGAAGGCATCGCCCACGCCGGACAGCGGCCCCATCAAAGCAAGCTTGACATTAGAGATCGCGCTCGTGTCAAAGCTATCGTCAGTAGCGTTGACCTCTTCCATTGCAGCGGCGATGGACATGGGGAGCGTCGAGATGTACGGCGTGACGTTATAGAGCTCCATATGGCGCTTAAGGGCGGCCTTAAAGTCCGCATCCTGCGGATACAGCTTGCGAAGAATCGGCATAAGGGCCCACATAAAGCCGATATGGCCCATACGCTCGTAGTTCCAGGAATGCTCATAGGGAATCGAGCGCCAGAACAGCTTCTTAAGGTCTGCGCGGGAAATCAGCCCGTCGTAAGAAGACTCAAACTTAAAACTCATCGAACCCACTCCCAATCGCAGGATCCTCGGTTGCCACTGCGGGCTGCTCCGCTTTTTTCTTATCACCCAAAACCGTCATCGCGACGACGATGATTGCGGCAAAGATCGCCACGCCCGTCGTGCTAATGCCAAAGTAGGCGACGAGGAAGAAGCCAGCGAAGAAGAACGGAGCCACCGTTTTGTTCATAATCATCTGCGCCAGCATCGCAAAGCCGAGTGCGGGCAAGAAGGCAGCGGCAACATCCATGCCGGTCTGAACGAAATCGGGGATGATGTTGAGCAGGCTGGCGACGGCATCGGCGCCAAAGAAGAATGCCAGGGGAATAATCAGCAGGCCGCACCAGCTCTGCGCGTAACCGGCGATGAGCATGTTGCGCGTGATGGCCTTGGTGTCTCCGTCCTCGACGTTTTTGTCGATACGGTGCACCAGCAGCAGCATCACCGGCTGGCCCAGGGCAGTATCGAGCGCCAGGACGATCGTTGCGATGGGAATGCCCAGGGTCAGGGCCGCCGAAGCGTCCGCGCCGGCCTGCATGGCAAGCGACACACCCAGGATGGTTCCGGAAATCGTATCGGGCGGGTTGTACGCACCGACCGAGATGGCGCCGACCATGGCAAGCTCCATCGTGGCGCCCATGATCGTGCCGGTCACCATGTCGCCCATGACAAGGCCAACCAGAGGTCCGAGCACAATCGGGCGCTGGAGGTAGCTCGTACCGGTCAGCCACTCGGAATAGCCCAAAAGGGCAATAAGGAAAATCAGGATTGTCTTGATAACCATGATGGCCCCTAACCGATGACCTTCGCGGCGTCAGTCTTCGCATCTGCCGGAATCATTTGAATGAACAGCTCGTAGCCCTCGCCGAGCAGCTCTTTGACGTATGCCTCGTTTTCGGGCGTAAGGAACACGCTCGTCGAGACCTGGCGGGCATCCTCGCTAAAGGCAACATTGCCGAGGTTGATCTTCTTGACGCCCATCGCCTTGGCGACGGCACCGGCCTGCTGGATCGTCTCGCAAACTACGAAGAGCTTGTACTTATCGGTCACACCGCTCTGGAGCGCCTTGACGGCATCCTCGGTGTTTTTGACGACAACCTTGCAGCCCTCCGGTTTTGCAAGGGACAGGGCCTGCAGACGAAGCTTGTCATTGAGGACCGTGTCGCTTACCAACAGGATGCAGTCGGCACCCAGAGCCGAAGTCCAGCTAACGGCAACCTGGCCGTGCAGCAGTCGATAGTCCACGCGAATCATCTGAATCATGATGTGCTCCCTAGCGATTAAAACTCATCGAGTTCGGCCTGCCCCAGCAGGTCGTTGACGTACTTGACCTTGGTGTCGTCCGCCTCGACAATCTGGCGAATGGCCTCATCGATCGGGGTGGATTCGGGCACGAACAGCAGCTGAATAAGGAGCGGCAGGTTCATATTGGTCACGAGGTGCGTGTTGGGACGCGTCTGGACGATCTTGGTGAACTCGTTGTTGACACTGCCGCCAAAGAGGTCGGTGCAAACAACGACCTCATCGTCCGCGGCAAAGCCGTCCAGAATCGCTGCGGCCTCCTTGGTCAGGTCCTCGTTTCCGTCGACATACATAGAGAGCGCATGGACGTTTTCGCGCTCACCGGAGAGCAGGCCGATGCTCTCGACGATTCCAGACGCAAAATGGGCATGGGATGCAACGATAAACTGCCTCATTCGATTCCCCTTTCTTGCGAATTTCGGCATAAAAATGCCCGGACGCATGCGCCCGGGCAGGGTGCTTCTTGATCAGTAGCTTATTTGTCACCGATTAGTAGTCGAACTGGTGATAGTAACGACGGTAGTTGAGGTTGTGCTTGGTGACCGTCTCGTAGTAAGCGGCAAGGCGATCGGTGATCAGCGAGGAGAGGATCCACGGAGACACGATGACGCGGAACTCGTCGTCAAGGCCGGGGATCGCGAACTCGGCGGTGTCGA
>CALLSB010000172.1:0-5036 GCA_938014225.1 uncultured Collinsella sp.
CGTCGTAGTCGATGCCGTCCTGAAGCTGGTACTCCTTCTCGCCCACCGTGTAGGTGGCGACATCGACCTTACCGGTCAGCGGATACGAATCTCCAGGAAACTCGAGCTGCTCGGAAAGATCGACGGTAACGCTCGGGAACTCAGCCATTACCACTGACCATTCTGTTGGGCGGCACCCTCGTTGAGCTGCTGACGGCAACGGGTAACGGTGCCGGTCAGGCTCTTGAGGTTCTCCTCCAGGTGCGTAAAGACCTGCTCTGCGTAGTCCTCGGCAGCATAACGCGTCTCGCGCTCGTACTGCTGGGCACGATCGCGGATGTCGTCGGCCTGCTGCTGCGCAAGTCGGACGATCTCCTGCTCACCGGCAATGGTGAGGGCCTGCTGCTGAGCGTCGGCGATGATGGAATCGGCCTGAGCGGCGGCGGAAGCCATAAGCTCCTCGCGCTCCTTAAGGATACGGCGGGACTTCTGCCACTCCTCGGGATAGCTCATGCGGATCTCGTCGAGGATGTTGAAGAACACGTCGGCGTCGATGACCTTGAACTGAGCGTTCTTGCCGAAAGGCGGCTTGGCTTCCTCGATCAGCCCTTCGAGCTCATCGACCAAGCTGACGATCCTATCGCCAGGAAAATTCTCGCCCGGCATCCGGTCTCCTTTCATAGGTAACATATCATCGTGCTAGTTTACCACATGCCACCAGGCAATAAGAAACGTCACGAAAAGCGATGTTTGAGCGCTTCGACCACGTTGGACGGGACAAACGTCGATACGTCACTGCCGAGCGAGGCGATCTGGCGAACGACCGAGCTCGAGATATAGCCGTACTGCGGAGCACTCATGACAAAGATGGACTCCAGCTCACTATCCAGGCGATAGTTAAGGTCGGCCTGCTGCAGCTCATACTCAAAGTCGGTCATGGCGCGCAGACCCTTGACCACGGCCCCCGCCCCCTGCTCACGAGCGAAGTCGACCAAGAGGCCGGTAAAGGGCAGGACCTCGACGCCGTCGATATCACCGAGCGCCTCGCGGGCCAGCGCCACGCGCTCATCGAGCATAAACGTGGTGCCCACACCGTTTTTACCCTGCGACTCGGCAACAGCGACGATCACGCTGGGAAAGATGCGTCGGGCGCGGCGGATCACATCGATATGGCCAAACGTGATGGGATCAAAGGTGCCCGGGACGATCACGCGGTTGATGGTGTCATTCATGGGCGTCCTCCTGAAACGTCGTGGCATCGTTGTTATCAGCATCGGTGACGGCACTATCGCCCTCACCGTCGTCATCGCCGACCCAACGAAGCAGGTCGACCGAGGTAATGCCGTAGCGCTTCTCACGTACAGTCTCAAAGCCTACCGGATGCGCGCCCGCATCGGCGGCGGCATGCTCAAACAGGGCAAAAGCGCCAGGTGCAAGCAGACCCTGCTGAGCCAGGTTCTGCAGCAGTTCCTCGACCGGCTCGCCACCAAAAGCATAGGGCGGGTCGAGCAGGACCAGATCAAAGGGGCCGCCCGGTACACGACCGCGCGAGGCACTCGCCAGCATGTCGCCCGTGACCACGCGCCAACGCGCACGGTCACGGCAGAGCGACTCGATATTCTTGGTAATGAGCCGCGCGGCGTTGCGATCGATCTCAAACGTCGTGAGCGAGCGGGCCCCACGAGAGAGCATCTCTAACCCTAAGGCACCGGAGCCGCCAAAGGCGTCCAGCACACGGACCTCGTCCAGATCGAAATCGAATGCCGACATGACCATAGATGCGCACGCCTCGCGCACGCGATCAGTCGTGGGGCGGGTGACATCGCGACCACGGGGCTCCTCGATCTTACGACCGCGCCATTCGCCGCCGATGATTCTCATCCTCCGCTGACCTCCTTAAAGATATGTCGATAACGCATGGCGACCGCGTCGCGCAAGGGGCGCGTCGCCACGGAGTCAAGGGTGCTAGCATACCGCAAGAGCTCGACCGCGTCCAAATGGGCCCACTCGATCAGTTCCTCGTCGGCATCCAGGTCGACAAAGCGCAGGGTCACGCCGCCGTGCTGGCGGTACCCCAGGATTTCGCCCTCGTGACGCAGACGCAGGTCCATCTGGGCGAGTGTAAAGCCGTCCGAGGTCTTTTCGAGCGATTGCAGACGATCTTGCGCCGCCGATGCGCCGCCGTTGCCCTTGGAGTGCGTCATGACCAGGCAGGTGCCCGACACGCTGCCACGGCCCACGCGGCCGCGCAGCTGGTGCAGAGCCGCCAAGCCAAAGCGCTCGCCGTTCTCGATGACCATAACGGTGGCGTTAGGCACGTCGACGCCCACCTCGACCACCGTAGTCGAGACGAGCACGTCGATCTCGCCACGCTTGAAGGCATCGATGACCCGATCCTTCTCCCCGGCTGGCATGCGGCCGTGAAGGCGCTCGATGGCAAGCCCCGGCAACGCCAGACGCAGGCGGTCGAGCTCGGTTGCCGTATCGTGCAGCGGCACGGGGACGGTTACGCGGCCCTCGTCGTCGCGGGCAATACCGGGCACGTCTTCCAGCTCATCGGCCGAGTCACTCGGCTCAACGAGCGGGCAAATCACGTAGGCCTGCTGACCCTTTTCATGCGCCTCACGGATGGCGCCATAGGCGAGGTCGCGGCTCGACTCGGTGAGCACGCGTGTCAACACGCCAGCGCCAGGGACGGGCCGATGACGGATGACGCTCGTATCCAGATCGCCGTAGACCGAAAGCGCCAGCGTACGCGGGATGGGCGTTGCCGTCATAACGAGCAGATCGGCACCGGGGCCCTTCGCGCGCAGAGCGTTGCGCTGGCCCACACCAAAGCGGTGCTGCTCATCGATGACCACGAGCGATAGATGCTTGAACGCAACGTTATCCGAAAGCACCGCGTGGGTACCGAAGAGCACGTTAAGCTCGCCCGATTCCAGCTGTGCATGGATACGCTCGCGCTCTGCGGCCGGCGTGGCACCTGTCAGAAGCGCCCAGGACATGCCGGCCTGCGAGAGCAGAGGGCCGGTCTTATCGGCATATTGGCGCGCCAACACGCCCGTGGGCGCCATAACGCAGGCCTGCGTGCCGCTATCGGCAGCCACAGCCAGCGCGCAGGCGGCAACGGCGGTCTTGCCGGTACCGACATCGCCCAGCAGCAGACGGTTCATCACGCGCCCGCCATCGCACATATCGCGCAGGATATCCTGGAACGCGGCCTCCTGCTCGTCGCTCAGCGAAAACGGCAGGGCTTGCTTGAGCGCGGCCAGGTGCTCGCCCGCGGTGTGGGCATAGGGAACCACATCGACCAGACCGCCGTCGTTGCGCAGACGCAGCGCGAGCTGCAGGTACAGGCACTCCTCATAGGCCAAACGGCGGCGCGCAATGTCGCGCTCGGCCATACTCGAGGGAAAGTGAATCGAACGAAGCGCACGGGCATTGCTCATCAAGCGACGCTTAACGCGCAAGCGTGCAGGAATAGGATCAAAGGGATTGCCGACGACCTCGAGCGCGCCGCTTACAATGCGGCGCATCCACGCCTGGCTCACGCCATCGCTCACGTAATGGACCGGCAGAATGGTGCCTGCGGCGCGCCCGTCCTCGAGCTTTTCAAAGTGGGGCGAGGTCATCTGCTTAAAACCGTAGGCAAACTCGACCTTGCCCATCACGGCCAGGCGGTCGCCCTGCTTAAGCTGCTGGGCAATCCAGGGCTGGCGGAAAAAGGCGACCTGCAGCACGCCCGCCTCGTCAACAAGTGAGACCTCAGTCACCTGCATGCGCGGACGCGGCTGCTTTTGGACGATACGGTCGACCGTGGCGATGATGGTGCACACGGTACCGATGGGCGCCATCTCGATAGACCAAGAACGGGTAAAGTCGAGGTATCGATGAGGGATATGGAGAAGGAGATCCCCCACCGTCCGAATTCCCAGACGGCGAAGGGCCTCCTCACGTTTACCCGAAACATATTTGAGTCGCGCGATATCCTCGTCGAGCGCATTGCTCTGGGCAAAGCGCTCCGAGACGCGCGGCACGGAGCACAGCTCGGACATGGGCAGTTGCCTACTCGATCGAGAAGATCACGGGATAGAGCGGCTGCTCGCCACGATGGGCGTCAATCTCCAGATCGGGCTGAGCCTCCTCGATAGCGTCGACGATCTCCTGGAAGGCCTCATCGGACAGCTCCTCGCCGGCCAGAATCGTCAGCGCGTCGCCCTCCTCTTCCTCCTGCATGCGGTTGATGCAGTCGAGCGTGACCTGCTTCACGTCGGAACCGACCACGTCGATGGAGCCGGCAATGATGCCCATGACATCACCGGAGTGAATCGGCGAGCCGTCGGAAGCGCTGGAGTCGCGCACGGCGCGGGTGACCTCGCCATCGCGGACCTCGCTGATGGCGTCGACCATAGCGGCAACGGCATCCTCGAGCTCGGAATCGGGCAGGACCGCGAACAGCGCGGAGAAGGCCTGCGGAACGGTCTTGGTGGGAACGACGGCAACCTTCTTGTCAGTGCAGGCAGAAGCGGCAGCCTCGGCAGCCATGCGGATGTTACCGTTGTTGGGCAGAATGATGACTGAGGTCGCGTTGACCTGGTCCACCGCGCCCAGCAGGTCTGCAGTCGAGGGGTTCATGGTCTGGCCACCCGACACGATCACGTCGACGCCGAGGGACTTGAGGATGTCGGCCTCGCCAGAACCGGCGGCAACGGCGACAAAGCCCAGCGCCTTGGCGGGCTCGGCGGCCTTTTCCTGGTCCTCGTGAATCTTAGCGGTACGGTCGTGGGCCTCCATCTCCATGTTGTGGATAAAGACCTCATAGATCTGACCGAGCTGCAGCATGTGCTCGAGCACCAGGTTGGGGGTGTTGGAGTGCACGTGGATCTTGTAGTCGGGGTAGGCGCCCACGAGCAGCTCACAGTCGCCCATGGAGCCCAGGAACTTAAGGCACTCTTCCTCGTCAAACGGGGCGTCGGCCTTAAAGAGGAACTCGTTGCAGTAGCGGAACTCCGAGCCCTCCCAGTCATCGTTGGCCTCGATCTCAACGCGACCGAGGG
>CALLSB010000173.1:0-4712 GCA_938014225.1 uncultured Collinsella sp.
CCGCCTCCACGGTCTCGCCGGTCAGCACGCCTACGCCAATGCCGAGCGCGGCCATCGTCGACGAGAGGTGATAGGCCTGGTCGGCAACGAGCGCGCGCAGCGGATAGACAAAGATGCTCGCACGCCCGCGAAGGACCGCCTCACGCGCGGCGTGAACATGGAAGATAAGAGACTTGCCGCGGCCCGTTCCCATAACGGCCAAAACGCTCTGGTGGTCGGCGAGCGCGTCGAGTGCCTCGACCTGCGCGCGGTGCGGCTGGTTCGAGCCGATAAAGCTATGGATAAGCGAGCGCGTCAGCTCGGTATAAGAAAGCTGGGCGAGCGTCTCGCGTTTACGCGACTCCAGGCGCGGGCCAGAATCCGCCGGTTGCACCCCACGGCGAAGCTCACATGCCGGATCGTCGACGCTGGGCAGCGTGGTATCGCGGACCAGAACATCCTTGATCATGAGCTTGGGCTTCACACGCCCCTGCCAATGCTCGGCCACGGCCTCGAACACCAAATCGACGGCGCTATCGCAGTTGATGAGCTTATCGATTTGCGGCACGCGGAACATAATGGCCGGCACGCTCGCGGCGCCATCGGTCGCCACAAAGCGCATGTGCTCGCCGGTTTTGCCCACCACGGCGCGATCGCACATCGTCACGCCCTCGGCGGCCAGCAGCGGCACCTTGTTGCCCTGGCCAAACGGCTCAAGACGGGAAATCTGCTCTATAGTCTCGATATTCAGCTCGGAAAGGTCGACCGTGGCGGCAACCTCGTCGATGTCTTCAAAGTCCTCGGCGGGAATCTCCGATAGCACGGCGGAAAGGCGACGACGGAACTCGTCGAGCTTGGATGCCTCGATGGTCACACCCACCGCACCGGCATGTCCGCCGCGACGAATCAGCAGGTCGGAACAGCGCTCGACGGCGTCAAACAGGTTAACTTTGCCCACCGAGCGACCAGAGCCGCGCGCGATACCGTCCTCGATCGAGAACAGCAGCGCCGGCACGTGATAACGGTTGGTCAGACGGCTTGCCACGATGCCCTTGACACCCTCGTGCCAGCCTTCGCCGCCCACGACGATCGCGCGCCCGCCGTCATAGGTCTCCTCGACCTTTGCCATGGCATCGCGCGTGAGCTCCGCCTCGATCTCACGGCGCTGGCGGTTGATTTCCTCGAGCTCAGCCGCCAGCGCGCTTGCTTCGATGGGATTGCGGGCAAGCAGCAGGTCGAGCGCCAGCTTGGGATCGGCCATGCGACCGGCAGCGTTTAAGCGGGGAATGAGCGAGAATGACAGGCCATCCGCCGTAATGCTCGAAAGATCGGCCTTGGCAAGTGCGGCAAGCGCGATATAGCCGGGACGGGCCGTCACGCGCATCTGCTGGATGCCCTCGGCGACCAGCGCGCGGTTCTCGGGCGTCAGCGGCATCATGTCGGATACGGTGCCCAGCGCCGCGACCTCGGTCAGCGAACGCCAATACGACGGCTTGCCCAGGCGCTCGCCCAGAACCTGCACCAGCTTGAGCGCCACGCCGGCACCGGCAAGCTCACGCGAAGGGCCCTCGTCCTCGAGCTTAGGGTCGGTCAGGGGCACACCCTGCGGCACCTGGTCGGAGGGCTCGTGATGATCCGTGACCACCAGCTCGATCCCCAGGCTCTCCAGATAGGAAACCTCTTCCTTGGCGGCAATGCCGTTGTCGACGGTCACGATCAGCTGAGGATGAGCGAGCTCATTAACGCGGTCGAGCGCCGCACGCGACAAGCCATAGCCCTCGTCAAAGCGATGCGGAATAAACGGCGTTACATCGGCGCCAAACGTGCGCAGTGCCTCGGTCAGCAGACAAGTCGACGTAATACCGTCGACATCGAAGTCGCCGAAAACGGCAATGTGCTCGTGGTTGCGAATAGCACGCTCAACACGGTCGGCAACGACCGACATACCCGGAATAATGAGCGGGTCGGCCCAATCGCGGTCGAGCGAAGGCGTCAAAAACAGCTGGCCCTCCTCAATGGAGCCAATGCCGTGCGCGACCATGATGCGCGCCACCAGCCCGGGAATGCCCAGACCAGCCGAAAGCTCCTTTTCGAGCTCGGGGTTTTGCCGAGCGACCGCCCAGCGATGTGTCGTCTTAAGCGATGACATAGGCGCCCACCCCCGATAGGGGCAGGTCGCCGCGATACCTCTCACGGTCCATAGCGATGAGTCCTCTGTGTATGCCCGCTTCGGCAGGCAGATCTGTTGAACGGATTTATTATACCGTGCAGTACGGACGCAAAACGCCGCGGTGCGCCGCGGTTTCGGCAAACGATGGCGGTAATGGCCTCGAAATAAGGAATCAGGGTTCGATAACGCCCGACCTGCGCCTTTAGGCGCTATCGGTGCCGTTTCGCGCGGGTTCGGGCGGGTCGCTCGGGCTGGGAAGGTTGCAAATCGGTTGCCCGCCCGAGGGTGCGGAGAACGCATCATCGAGACGGAGGGCAACCTCGCGGCGGGCATCATGCATCAGGTGTCCATATACGTTAAGGGTCAAGCTCACGTCACGATGCCCGAGACGGTTAGCAATAGACAAGACATTCACCCCAAGGGCGATAAGCAAGGCAACATGGCTGTGCCGCAGACCGTGGGGGCGTATCCGATGAACGCCAGCCATAGGCGCATGGCGGTCGATGATACGCCCAATGGTATCCCTAGCGAACGGGTCACCGTTCCAGCTAAGGACAAAATCCGTCACAACGTTACGGCGCTGCACGCCGCGCCAGCGTTCGAGATATTCAAGCGTGAGCGCATCGAGGGCTATCGCACGTTTGCCAGCCTTGGTCTTGGGGGGCGTTAGTTTCCATTCGCGGACATTACGGTAGTACATCGAGCAGTCCACCGACAGGACACCCGAGCCAAAGTCGACAGCAGACCATTTCAGGGCTTGGGCTTCACCCAACCGAAGCCCCGTCATGTAGAGCAGCCAAAGGCACGTGAAGCCATAAAGCCCGTAATACTCGGACGTGTCGAAGGTAGCAATTACACGCTCGAACTCGTCCCGCGTCCAGAAATCGACCTCACGGTGCCGTTTGGGGATATTGCCGACCTGCCGCGCGGGGTTGCGCTGCAAAAGCCCCAACTGCACCGCCATATCGAGAACCATAGCGAAATGACCGAACACGAGACGCGCGTAGGAGGGCGCGTGACCCTCCAAAAGCCCGTTCTGCCACCGCTTCACCATCGGCGGGGTAATATCCCGCAGCCGCAGGCGATCGAAAGCGCCGAAATGCTTTCGGGCTATCGAGCAGCGGGCATAGAAAGTGCTTTCACGGACGCGCCCCCTATAGTCAGGCTCCCAATAGGAACGGTAGAACTCACCGAATGACATGGTGGAGTTGCCGCGTACGGCAGTCTTGGAGAAGTCAGCCATATACGCATCGTAGGCGGCTTTCGCGTCCTTCTGGGTCTTGTAGCCGCGCCCCCAGTGTCGCACGCGCTTGCCCTCGGCATCGGTGCCGAGGTTAGCCACGAAATACCACGAGCCGTTACGCGCGTCGCGGTAGACATTACTGACTTTCGGCATCGTGCGCCCCCACGGGGTCAACGCCGATTATCTCGGCAACAGCGGACGCGGGGACGCGCCCGACCTTGCGGGAGCCGTAGAAACCGAACCCCTTGGAAACCATCAACTTTTTCGCAGCCCTGATAATATCCGCAGACTTAGACGCGCTGAAACCCAGCGCTATCAAATCGGTCTTATCGACCATCACACATGTTGCCATTGCCAACACACTCCTTACCTAACTCCTTGCAAATCTTGGTGTAGCGAACCGTGCGAGTGGCGTAGCCGCCCGCATCGCCGAAGTTCGGCACCTGCTGGTCATACTCTTTCGTATAAGACACATCGAAACCCTCGAAAGAGAGCCGCCCAAGACTCGTGAAGCGTTCCTCTATGGGCTGTATCAGGTTCTGCGAGCGGAAGAACTTCTTCTGCTTGTAGGAACCCTCGTCAACGTCCTTGCTGAAATACTTGGAGATATAGCGCCCGACGTTTTGGCGTTGGTCGACGTCGACCCGGTTTATCTTGACGAAACCGTGACCCCATATCTCACGCAGGTCTTTAGCCCTGATATACGGGAACCTGAACAGAACCACGTGGTAGTGGATAGCGCCGCGTTTCTGGGCTTCCCATACCGCAAGATAGCGCACCTGCATAACATCGGACTTATAGACGCGCCTGTTCAAACGCCTAACGAACTTGGAGAACTCGCGGTTGCAGTATTTAATATCGGTTACGTTATCGGCGAACGTGAGCGTGAGGAACTTCGTAGCATCATCGAAATTGCAATCAATAAGGCGGGCTATCTCCCAACGGACGGCGCTGTAGTGTCTTTGCCGACGTCTCGCGGCATCGTAGTAAGCTGCCGCATCGGGCTTGCGCCCGCGTTCGCTTTCATCTTCCGAATCATCATCGCGGCGGTTCTCGGGATACATGCGCCCAGCGGGCGCGGAATACTCCCAAACCTCAATCGTCGTGGGTGTCTCGATGGTCTTGCACCATTCTAGCTGCACTGGTACATACCACCTTCGGCACATCCGCGGAAAACTGGTTCCAACCAGCGGGAACCGCCCAAACAGGGCGAACTTCCGCGGAAAGATGATGTCCTATAAATTAAATCAAGTATGCCGCCGTGCGCCCGCTCGGGGCGGGGGGTCGCTCCGCTCGGCTGGGCGCTCCGCGCCCGCCGCC
>CALLSB010000174.1:0-13506 GCA_938014225.1 uncultured Collinsella sp.
GGGGTCGGGGCGATAGGCGAGGGGGTCGTCCGCCTTGGCTTGCGGCGTATCGAGGGAACCGGTCTGCTCGAAAGCGGGCTGGCTATCGCTCGCGGTTGTTTGCTCAACGGGTGCACCGCACGAGGTGCAGAACTTGGCATTATCTGCAAGAAGCTTGCCGCACGAGGCGCAATACCGAGACATTGCCACTCCTTTCGCCACATTTCAATGCAATACGACGATTATACCCAGCGTCCAAAATTCTCCATCATAAGTTGCGGTGAAATAGGGACTGTTTGGCGGTCTCAGAGCTTCAATCAGTCCCTATTTCACCGCAACTTCGGAAAGGCACCTTTAGCCATTGGGGACGCACCGAGCACTGGGGTATCATGGCTTGGTTGATATATCTGCATTTACGCGCCTTGTAGGAAGGGACTGCGCCCATGGCTTTTGAGCCCGCTCAACATAGCTTCATTACGCTCGAGGGTGTCGATGGCGCCGGTAAATCTACGCAGGCGCGCCTGCTTGCCCGTGCGCTCGAACTCGCTGGCTACCAGGTTGTGAGCCTGCGCGAGCCGGGCGGTACCGCCATCAGCGAAAAGATCCGTGCTCTGCTGCTCGACCCTGCCAATACGGCGATGGGCGACACCTGCGAGTTGCTGCTCTACGAGGCGGCACGCGCTCAGTTGATGCACGAGGTCATCGCGCCCGCCCTTGCTGCCGGCAAGGTGGTCCTGTGCGATCGCTTCTACGATTCCACGACCTGCTACCAGGCGTTTGCCGATGGCCTCGATCGCCAGATAGTACGCGATGCCAACAACCTGGCCGTCGCGGGGACGCACCCGGCGCTCACGCTCGTCTATCACATCACGCCCGAGCAGGCGGCGCTGCGCATGGCAGCCCGTGGCGCGGCAGATCGCATGGAGGCTAAGGGCATGGCCTTCCAAGAGCGTGTCTACCAGGGATTTTGCGCCATCGCCGCCGAGGAACCAAACCGCGTAAAGCTCATCGACGCGACCGCGTCCATCGAGGACGTCTTCGCGCGGACGGTCGAGCAGGTTCGCGTCTACGGCCTCGACATTTCCCAGGACGCCGTCACCGCCGCGCTTGCCCAGGAGGCCGAGTAACATGGCCCCCGCTCAGACAAGCCTGCTGGCCAAGCTTGACACCCAAGAGCGCGTGCGCGACTTTTTGACCAATGCCGTCGCCAGCGGTCGCGCATCGCACGCCTACCTGTTTTTGGGCGCGCCCGGCGCGGGCAAGCTCGACGCCGCGTGGGCGCTCGCCCAAGCCTTCCTGTGCGAGCAGGATGGCTGCGGCTCATGCGATAGCTGCGTGCGCGTCGCCCGCCATACGCACCCCGACGTGCACTATTACACGCCCGAGAGCGCCACGGGCTACCTCATCGCCCAGACGCGCGAGCTACTCGACGACGTACCCCTGGCGCCCATCCGCGCCAAGGCCAAGGTCTACATCATTGACCGTGCCGAGCAGCTGCGCGCCAACACCGCCAACGCACTGCTCAAAACACTCGAGGAGCCGCCCGAGGGCGTTATGTTTATCTTGCTGGGCACCTCGGCAGACGTGATGTTGCCCACCATCGTGAGCCGCTGCCAGTGCGTGCCGTTTCGGCTGGTGTCGCCCGCCGTCGCCGCGCAGGCCGTGAGCCGCGCCACCGGTCAGGATCCTGCGCGTTGTCGCATGGCCGTCGCCGTGGCGGGAAGCCCCACGCGTGGCATCGAGTTCCTCAAGAGCGCCGAGCGCCAGGACGCCCGCCGTCAGATGGTTCGCGCCATCGATTCGCTCATCGCCGCCGACGAGGCCGACGTGCTCAGCCGCGCCAAGTCGCTCATTGTCGCCGTCAAGGCACCGCTCGCCGAGGTCAAGTCCACACAGGAAAAGGTGCTCGAGCAAAACGCCGACTACCTGTCGCGTGGAGCATTGAAGCAGCTTGAGGACCGCAACAAGCGCGAACTCAACGCGCGCGAGCGTTCGGGTATCATGGAAGCGCTGGCGAGCGCGCGGACGCTCATGCGCGACGTGCTGCTGACGCTTCAGGACGAGGTAGCCGACGTGGTGAACGAAGACGTGCGCGACACGATCGGTCGGCTTGCCGCCGCGACCAATGTTGCGGGTGCCACCCGGGCGCTCGAGGCAGTCGCGACCGCCGAGCGCAACATCGCCAGAAACGTTACTCCCCAGCTGGCCATCGAGGTCATGCTGTTCGATATCAGGAAGGCACTGAAATGCCGTTAGTCGTACCCGTTAAGTTTACCTACGCCTCGCGCGACCTGTGGTTCGATCCGCAGGATCTGGATATCCTCGAGGCCGATTATGCCATTTGCTCCACCGAGCGCGGAACCGAGATCGGCCTGGTCACTGCCGATCCCTTTGAGGTGCCGCAAGACGAGATCGGTCAGCCGCTCAAGCCCGTGCTGCGCGTGGCGAGCGACATCGACCTGCAGCTTGCCGATGACCTGGCCATCCAGGGCGACGAGGCCATGGTCGACTTCCGCCGCCTGGTCAAGGAGCTCGACCTCGAGATGAAGCCGGTGGGCGTCGAGTACCTGTTTGGCGGCGAGAAGGCCGTGTTCTACTTTGCAGCCGAGGAGCGCGTCGATTTTCGCCAGCTCGTCAAGGACCTGTCCTCGACGCTGCACATTCGCGTCGACATGCGCCAGATCGGCGTGCGCGACGAGACCCGCCTGGTGGGCGGCTATGCCCAATGCGGACAGGAGCTCTGCTGCACGCGCTTTGGCGGACAGTTTGAGCCCGTCTCGATTCGCATGGCAAAAGAGCAGGACCTACCGCTCAACTCGTCCAAGATCAGCGGCGTATGCGGCCGCCTGATGTGCTGCCTGCGCTACGAGTTCGAGGCCTACAAGGACTTTAAGAGCCGTGCGCCCAAAAAGAAGACGCTCATCGATACGCCGCTTGGCAAGGCGCGTATCCAAGAATATGACACACCGCGCGAGCAGCTGGTGCTGCGCCTGGAGAACGGTAAAGTCTTTAAGGTCAACCTGGCCGATATGACGTGCTCGGAGGGTTGCAAAAAGAAGGCCGCCGAGCAGGGCTGCAACTGCCGCCCCGACTGCGTGACGCGCGACGTGCTCGAGCGCATCGAGTCGCCCGAGATGCGCCTGGCGCTCATGGAGCTCGATCGCGAAAGCGGCGTCGACGTGGGCGATGGCCTGTCGAGTGCCGACCGTCTGGCCGGCACGTCGATGCCCAAGCGCCGTCGTCGCGATGCCGAATCCGATGCTCGCTCCGGCCAGGGCCAGGGCGAGGGCCGTGGCCGCGGAAAGGGCTGCGGCAAGGCCGAGACACCCGAGGCCGAGGGGGCGGCCGATGGCCGTCGCCGTCGCAAGCGCGCGGGCTCGGGCGATGCTACCGAGGTTGCAGCCGCGGGCAAGAACGCCTCTCGCGAGCGCGAGGTTCAGCAGCCCCAGCAGCAGAATCGCGGCGGCGGCATGAACCCCACACGTCGCCGCCGCCGTCATCTGTCGAGCGAGGAGCGCGAGGACGCCTTCCGCGCCGCAGCTGCTCGCGAGGCTGGTGCCGCCCCCAAGGGTGGTTCGGGTTCCGATGCGCCTGCCGACAAGGGTGGCAAGTCACGTGGCGAGGAGGAGCGCGCGCCGCGTCCGCGCCGTCGCCATTCCTCGGGCGCGCAGCAGAAGCCCTCAGTGCCCTCCGTGGCCGATCAGGTCTCGGATGGCGAGGTCAAGGTCACGCGCCGTCGTCCCGGAGATGGCGGGGGAGCGGCTGCCAAGGCTTCGCATGGCGCCGCTCGCGACGAACGCGAGCCGCGCGGTGGCGAGGGCTCGGCCGACCAGGGTCAAAAGCGCCGTCGCCGTCGCCGTTCCCGCAAGCCGCGCCAGGATGGTGGCGAGGGCTCGACCCCGTCTTCGTCCGCACCACAACCGCCCGCCGGCGAATAACGCCCGCGAGCGGATTTAGCTCGCCTTGCCCCGAGCGCATTGGGGTATCATAGCGCTGAATCAACAACCCTCCCTGCGACCGAGCGTAGGGAGGGTTGTGTCTTGAAGAGCCATCTGAACATATTGAGCTGTCTGCAGGGTGCCGGTGCCCTACCGTTTGCGGACGAATTGCTACCGTTTGCCGAGCGGGTGGCACGCGAGGCGCTCGAGGCATTGTCGCCAACACGATGTGCCGGCTGCGAGCGCGCCGGTGCGCTTATTTGCCAAGACTGCCTGGCCGCGCTCACGCTCATTGACCCACGTCATAGCTGTACCCGATGCGGCGCCCCGTTTGGGGATTTGCTGTGCACTGAGTGTTCGGTCGAGGGCACGTCCTCGGCAATGGCGGAGGCGCTCGACCGCTGCCTGGCGTGCGCCGTCTATGCGCATCCGCTGCCGCGCATCATTAAAGCGTACAAGGACGCGGGCGAGCGACGTCTGGCTCCGTATCTGGCGGAGCTGCTCTACGACACCGCCCTGCATGCCCAGGTCGTAGCGCCCGATCGCTACGGAGGTGTGCTGTCCGGCGCGGATGCGGTGGTGTTTGTGCCTGCGACGGCGGCAGCGTTTCGGCGGCGTGGTTTTGATCATATGGAGGCCATTGCGCGCCCATTTTGCGAGCTGTCGGGTGTTCCCTTGCTCGATGCTCTCGTCAAGTACGGGCATGGCGACCAGCGCGAACTCGGTCGTGAGGAGCGCCGCGAGCGTGCCCAAGGCATGTACGAGACGGTTGAGGACGTGCGGGGCAAGCGCCTGCTGCTTATCGATGACGTTATCACCACGGGCGCGACGATGGCAGCGGCTTCGGCGGAACTCAAGCGCGCCGGCGCCGCAGCAGTCGATGGCCTCGCTATCGCACGCGTTTGGTAGGGGTGGTTTTGTGGCAGTAAAGATTGAGCGGTGCAACGAGCCGACAGACGAACAGCTAGCGGCTTCCGTAATCCTAACAGGCGCCTCGGCGCTACGCATGATGCGCGCCGAGCGCCGGCAGATGGGCTACATAAGCTGGAAGGACCTTGATCCCAAGGAGGAGTGCCGTGTGCTGCGCACGTCGTCGCCCTCGACCGAGGACATCTATCTTCCCGATTTGGTGCGGATTGGGGCCGCAAGCGGCGAGGTGCAAGAGGATTTGTGCTTGCTGGTAGGATCTGCAGCGCAGCGCCGCCGTATTCTTGGCGTGAGCTGGTCCGTATGCTCCGAGTTGCCCGCCGGCTCGATTCTAGAGGTGGAACCGGGGGTGTACAGTCTATCTCCCGAGGCCCTTTGCGTAGCCGTCGCGCGCGAGGTCGGCTGCATCCAGGCATTTGCCCTGGCCCAGGAGCTGTGCTCTAAGATTTCACTGAGTGACCGCGGGAAGTATCTGCCTCCCTACACCTCGCCTGTCGTGAACAAATTGGCAAAGGACAAAGACCAGCCGCCAGATGTCGGTTACTTTGAGGTCGAGTCCGTGCTGACACCCGATTGCCTGGTAGATTACCTCGCGGCATGCAAGGGGAATGTGGCCAAACAGCTGCTGCGCCTGTGTCCCTACCTGTCAGAAAATCTGCGCTCGCCCATGGAGTGCATCATGCTCGCTCTGTTTTCGCTTCCGTTTTTCTATGGCGGATTTGCCTGCGGTCCCTTTAAGACCGACTACAAGATCGAGTTCGATGACCGTGCGCAGGCAATCTCGGGGATGCCGCATGCAGTTTGCGATGCGTATCAGGAAGCAGCCCGGTTTGACCTGGAATACAACGGTGAGCTGGGTCATTCCTCCCGGAGGGGACGTATCCATGATGAAAAACGCAACACGGGCTTGATTACTATGGGAATCGAGGTCGCGACGGTCAATAACGAGATGCTCTGCGACATGGAGGCAATGGAGGCGCTCGCATGGCGCATCCACCAGCGCATGAGTAAGCGATATCGTAACCGTGTTGACGCTCGCAGAAAGAAACAAGAGGCGCTATTTAACACGCTGCGGGCGTGTTTTGGGCTTAAACCCGCCTAACAATGCTAGAAAACAGGGGGTTGGATATACACTCTGGCCAAAATATAGCAAATATGAGTACTGCTACAAAATAAGTAACAGCAAAATCAGGGATTTTGGGATTGAAAGACGGTGTAGATTAGAAAGATAATAAACAAATGTGGAATATCCTGGCACCAATCCGACGTCACGGAGCGTGAAAATTGTTTGCAGAGCCAAAAATTCCTGCCACTAATTTGATAACAGTACTCATATTTGCTATTTTTTGGCCACGGCACCCTAAGGCGGGTGCCTCGGGGCTCCCCATAGGGGAGTAACGGGCTCAATCAGGGCACGTGTGGCCCGCTACGACCTGCGAAATCTGTGCTCGCGATGCGAATAA
Organism: uncultured Collinsella sp.; assembly: GCA_938014225.1. Taxonomy (GTDB): domain Bacteria; phylum Actinomycetota; class Coriobacteriia; order Coriobacteriales; family Coriobacteriaceae; genus Collinsella. Next base: position 6,308 of record CALLSB010000174.1, read on the forward strand.
CGTCCCTAACCTTAAACTATAGCTTGAACTTAGCTATAATGCGCTACGTTCCTGCCAGGCTGTGGTTGCGGACGGACGAAATGCCCATCCTAGTCCAAGACAGACGCGGTCAAAGGGATCCACGTAAGCGACCGCGTGCGCGCGGCGCGATCATGGCGCGTCCTAGATGTAAGCCGCACCGTCCGTTCTACTTTCTTTGGGGCAATACCGCCTCGCGGGCGAGCGGGCCAGTCGTGAAGGTGGCTGCGGCCTCCCGAGCAAACGCCCCGGTGCGCAAGTGTGGGGTCAAATACCAGGTCAGCTGGTGGGAACAACCCGATATTCCGTGCAGGGCACGGATCGTATACGACACAGAAGGCAGGGTAGCGGACATGGTGAGGGGCAGCTTGATGCATGCGGCTCGGTTAGGTGCTGGGACCGCGGTGGTCATTGCCGTTTTGGGCCTGAGTGGATGCGCGTTCAATCCACTGTCCACGTTCACGACGCCCACGATCGACCAGATCGAGCGCGAGACCGTCACCCCCACGGTACCGGACGATGCCCTGGTCGCGCCGGGAACCCTGACGGTCGCTCTCGATACGTCCGACGCCCCGCAGGCCATGCAGGATGCCGACGGAAACCTCACGGGCTATGCGGTCGATGCCGCTCGTGCCCTCGCATGCCGCATGGGTCTCAAGGTCGTCTTTGTCGATGCGTCCTCGGCCGATTCCGTGCTCAGCGATAAAAAGGCCGACATCTTCATTGGCGACATCAAGTCTGCAGGCGGCGACATCAGCTCGCTTGGCACCTGTCTGTACGACGCCCCCGCCGTATTCGGCAAGAGCAGTGACGGCGAGTCGCTGAGCGTTTCCACCGAAACGCTTAACACCGCTACCCTGGGCGTTCAGACCTCCTCGGCCTCGCAGGAGGCGCTCGCCAAGCAAAGCATCACCGCCAACCAAAAGACCTTCTCCAACATCAATGAGTGCTTTGAGGCGCTCGAGTCGGGCGAGGTCGATTACGTGATCTGTGATTCCACGGCTGGTGGTTACCTCGCGCGCCTGATGAGCCAGATCTCCTATGTCGGTACGCTCGAGGCACCCTCCACGCTTGGCGTCGCAGGCCTAAGCTCTAACGATGAGCTGTGCCGTGCCGTGAGTGATGCCCTCGACGGCATCACGGTCGACGGCACGCTCGAGGCGGTCCACTGCGTCTGGTACGGACAGATGCCCTATGACCTTACCGCCAAGACCGTTTCGGGGGCCAATGTGCAGGCATCCGACTCCACGTCCAACAAGACCGAGTCCTCCGATGACGGCGTCTCCGATAACAACGGCGACAGCCCGTCGTCTAGCCAGGAGGGCACCATCACCGACGATGACATCAACAAGCTCAATAGCTAGTTATTGGTAGGGGTGGCGCCTGCCATACATTGAACGAGGCGCTTCTTCACGGTTTCAACACGCATAGCCGGGCCTCCCTAATAGGGGAGCCCGGCTTTTCTATTTTGGTAAAAACGGCAGGTAAAAGCTGATTTCCAGAAGAAAAACTAGCTTTGCCGACGCCTTCCTATAGCGCACTTTGCCACGGAAAAGTGCGAGACTTCGGTATGCGGTATCAAGCAATCGTTATTCGGGTCTTTGGGAATTCGGGTGATTAAATGCACGGCAATGGGTACATAGCCAGTACAGTAAGTCCCCGAGGCAGATTGGAGCCACGTATGGATATCAAGGTTTCTGGACGCAAGACGACGGTAACCGATGCTCTGCGTGCGCATGTGGATGAGAAGATCGGCGAGGCGCTCAAGGTTTTCGATATCGAGCCCATGACAGTCGACGTCGTGCTTCGTTATGAGAAGAACCCCTCGAACCCCAACCCGGCAATCGTCGAGGTCACGGTTCGTGTCCGCGGTTCTGTGATTCGCGTTGCCGAGCACGGCGCAGATATGTATGCCGCCATCGATCTCTCCGCCGATAAGGTCACCCGCCAGCTGCGCAAGTTCAAGACCAAGGTCGTGGACAACCGCCAGGGCGGTGCCAGCGCCGCGGATGTCGCGCCGGTCGAGCGCGTCGAGGATCTGGCCGACCTGCTGCTGCCCGAGGAGGAGGACGACCTGCTCGTCCGCGAGAAGGTCATCGACGTCACCCCGATGACTGAGGAGCAGGCGCTGGTGCAGACCGATCTGCTCGGCCACGACTTCTACGTGTTCGAGAACGCGACGACCGGTCTCATCAATGTGGTGTATCACCGTAAGAATGGTGGATATGGCATCATCAAGCCCCGCATCGAAACACTTGACGAGTAAAATACGTTAACTTGCATGAGTTAACGGTTGGCGGCCATCCCATGCGGGTGGCCGCCTTTTTACGTAAGGAGTCGCTTTGATAGACAAGGCTGCATCTACCGGCCATTCTGACCGCTGCCGCATCGTCGTCGATACCTGCTGCGACTTTAGCCCCGAGGTCGCCGCGAACCTCGATGTCGATATCTTGGGTTTTCCCTTCATTATCGATGGCGAGGAGCGCACGGATGACATCTGGTCGAGCATCACACCTAAGGAGTTCTACGATCGCATGCGCGCCGGTGCCCGCGTGTCCACCTCGGCTGTGTCGCTCGGTCGCTATATCGAGTTTTTTACCGAGTGCGCCAAAGAGGGCACGCCCACGGTCTACCTGTGCTTTACCTCGGCGCTGTCGTCGAGCTACAACTCCGCGTGCCAGGCGGCAGATGTCGTGCGCGCCGAGTATCCCAACTTTGAGCTCTACGTGGTCGACAACGCTCTGCCCTGCGCGACCGGTGCGCTCTTGGCGCTCGAGGCCGTGCGCCAGCGTTCGGCGGGACTGACCGCCAAGCAGCTGGTCGATTGGGCAAACGAGGCAAAGACCTACGTGCACGGCTACTTTACGCTCGAGAGCTTCGACGCACTGGCTGCCGGCGGCCGCATTCCTCCCGCGGCGGCGCAGCTCACGGCAAAGCTCGACGTCAAGCCCGAGCTCTCCTACGACCTGGCCGGCTCGCTGTCGCTGATCGGCGTCAACCGCGGCCGCAAGAAGGCGCTCAAGTCCATCCTCAAGTCGTTCCGCGAGAACTACGTGCCCGATCGCACCATGCCCATCGCCATCATGACGGCCGATGCCGAAAAGGATGGTGACTGGCTCGAAGCCGCCATCCGCAAGGAGGAGGGTTGCGCCGACGTCACGATCATTCGCGGCTCCGTGGGTCCCACCATCGGCTCGCACGTGGGCCCCGGCATGGTGGGCTGCGCGTTTTGGGGTAAGAACCGCGCCGACAAGGCGTCGCTTTCCGACCGTATCGCCCGCCGCGTGCGCGGTCAGTAGGCAAGCGCTGCGTCCGTAATCGCCCTCGACTCACAGCCCAAACGCTGGCACCGAGTATTCAACCTGGTAACAACACCCAACCCAAAAGGAAAGGTTTCATGGCAAACAAGCTCTCCGTCGCATTCATCGGCACCGGAATCATGGGTGCCCCCATCGCCGGCCACATTCTGGACGCCGGCTATCCCGTCACGGTCAACAACCGCACCAAGTCCAAGGCCGCAGCGCTTATCGAGCGCGGCGCTGTCTGGGCCGATACGCCGGCAGATGCCGTGGCGAACGCCGACGTCGTCTTTACCATGGTGGGCTATCCCTCCGAGGTCGAGGAACTCTACCTGGCGGGCGACGGCCTGCTCGCATGCACTAAGCCGGGCGCGGTCTTGATCGACCTCACCACGAGCTCGCCCGAGCTCGCCCGTGACATTGCCGAGGCCGCCCAGGTTTCTGGTCGCATGGCGTTTGACTGCCCTGTCACCGGCGGCGAGTCGGGTGCTATCGCCGGCACGCTCACGGCTATCGTGGGCGCTACCGAGAACGACATCGCGCCGGTCCGCGATATCCTTTCCACCTTTGCGGCAAACATCTGCTGCTTCGACGGCGCCGGCAAGGGCCAGGCTGCCAAGCTCGCCAACCAGGTGTCGCTGGGCGCCTGCATGGTCGGCATGGCAGACGCCATGGCATTTGCCGAGCTGAGCGGCCTTGACCTGGAGAAGACCCGTCAGATGATCCTGGGCGGCACTGGTAAGTCCGGCGCCATGGAGAGCCTGGCTCCCAAGGCGCTCGACGGCGACTACAAACCCGGCTTTATGGTCGAGCACTTCATTAAGGACCTGCGCCTGGCTCTCGCCTATGCTGACGATCGCGAGCTCGCGCTGCCCGGCGCCGACGTCGCCTTTACGCTCTACGACATGCTCGACGCCATCGGTGGCGCCAAGCTGGGCACCCAGGCCATCACGGTCCTCTACAAGGAGGAGGCCGACGCCATCGCCGCCGGTCTGGACTGGTCGCAGTATCGTCCCGAGGAGCATGGCGCTCACGAGGACGGCTGCGGTTGCGGCGAGCACGGCGACGACCATGAGTGCGGTTGCGGTCACCATCACGGCGAGGACCACGAGTGCTGCGGCGGCCACGGCCATGACGACGGCCACGAGTGCTGCTGCGGCCACCATCACGGGGAGTAGTGCCCATGAGCTGGACGTTCGTGGTGCTTGCGCTGGTGCTCTTTCTCTTTGCGATCTACATCGGCTTTTTGTGCGGCCAGTGGGCGTGCGAAAAGCGCGTGATCACCAAGCGCGACTACTGGATTGCCAACTTTGCAGGAGCGGCGGCAGTCGTCCTGCTGACCTGGGTGTTTTCACTGTTCCCGCTGGTGCAGTTTGCGCCGATTGGCTGGCTCGGCGGCTTTATCGCCGGCCTTAAGATGAGCTTTGGCGAGTCCGTCGGCCCATGGCGCAAGCACGACGAGGTTTTTAACGTCAACAAGGCTCATCGCGCCGCCGCCGACGCGGGCGACGCCGAGGAGCGCCGCCGTGCGCGTCGCAATGGCGCGGCCGACCGACAGCTCATTTCGGTCACCGATGACAGCAAGGGTGCTGGCAAGCACGCTAAAAATAGTAAGAAGAGGTAACTATGGCAGAAAACAAAGACGAACAGCTCACCGACGAGGAGCTGGCACAGCTCCAGCTGGCAGAGGAGAACGAGAACGCCGTCGACCGTCTGGTCAAGGAGCTCGGCTGCCCCACGCGCCGCATCCGCCAGTTTGCCGCCCGCGTGTTGCACCTGCTTGCCGAGCGCGATCCGCAGCGCGTCGTGCCCTGCGTGCCCGCGCTGATCGAGGCGCTCGACCGCCCCGAGGCGCAGACCCGCTGGGAGTCCCTCGATGCCCTGACGGCGCTCGCCACCACCTGCCCCGAGCAGCTGGGCGATGCCTTTGAGGGCGCCGAGACTGCACTGTTCGACGAGATCTCCTCCACGCTGCGCTATGCCGCCTTCCGCCTGCTGTGCGTGTGGGGTGCCACGAGCGTCGAGCGTTCGCGCGAGGCTTGGCCCATCCTGGACGAGGCCATCCAGTGCTACCACGGCGACCTTGAGTATCGCGACATGCTCGGTTGCCTGTACGAGTTTTGCCAGGGCGAGATCGACGCCGAGGTTGCCGAGAAGCTCGCGCTGCGCCTTAAGTTCGACGCCGAGAACGGCAAGGGCAGCTATCTCAAGGCCCGTTCGAGCGAGATTTGCGAAATGCTTGTTAAACGTTTTGGCCTGGATCTCTCCAAAAAGAAGAAGCGTGCTAGCGTTAAAAAATCTGACGACGCCGAAGACGAGGAGTAACAGATTATGGCGCACGATGTAGTCCTGATCCCCGGTGACGGTATCGGTCCCGAGATTACGCAGGCCATGCGCCGCGTGGTCGAGGCCACCGGTGTCCAGATCAACTGGAACGTCCAGGAGGCCGGTGCCGGCGTCATGGACGAGTTTGGCACGCCACTGCCCCAGCACGTGCTCGATGCGGTCGCCGAGACCAAGGTTGCCATCAAGGGCCCCATCACCACGCCGGTCGGTACGGGTTTCCGCAGCGTCAACGTGGCCCTGCGCAAACACTTCGACCTGTATGCCTGCGTGCGCCCCTGCCTGTCGCAGCCGGGCGACGGCTCGCGTTTCCGCGATGTCGACCTGGTTATCGTGCGCGAGAACACCGAGGACCTCTACGCCGGCATCGAGTTCGATGAGGGCGCTGCCGAGGTCGAGGAGCTCTCGCAGCTCGTCGAGCGCTCGGGCCAGAAGACCTTCGCTGCGGATTCCGCCATCTCAATCAAGCCGATCTCCAAGAGCCGCCGTATTGTGGAGTATGCCTTTGAGTATGCCCGCCGCTGCGGCCGCAAAAAGGTGACGGGCGTGCATAAGGCCAACATCATGAAGGCGACCGACGGTCTGTTCCTGCGCGTTGCGCGCGAGGTGGCCGCCAACTATCCCGATATCGAGTTCAACGACAAGATTGTCGACGCCACCTGCATGGGCCTGGTCCAGAACCCCAACGACTTCGATGTCCTGGTGCTGCCCAACCTGTACGGCGACATCGTGAGCGACCTGTGCGCCGGCCTGGTGGGCGGCTTAGGGATGGCCCCCGGCTCCAACATCGGTGCCGACTGCGCCATCTTCGAGGCAACGCACGGCTCCGCGCCCGATATCGCTGGCCAGGATATCGCCAACCCCACGGCCGAGATCCTCTCTGCGGCCATGATGCTCGATCACCTGGGCGAGAACGACGCGGCCAATCGCATTCGCGCCGCCGTTTCTGCCACGCTCGACGAGGGTGAGCAGGTTACCGGCGACGTTCGTCGTGCCCAGACCGGCTCCGTTGAGGGCGCTGTGGGCACGCAGGCCTTTGCCGATGCCGTTATCGCGCACCTGGCCTAAGGCATGCAGACTGCAAACGCCTAAATAGTACTTAAGTGTTTGCGTATAACCTGAGAATCAATACGCCCGGCGCTCTGTCGGGCGTATTCTATTGCGGACTATGTTTCCTAACAAGGAGTAACTGATATGGGTCTGATTCAAAAGAAGGACGAGAAGGACGAGATCGACGGCATCCAGATCATCGAGCGCGGCGAAGGCCCCGACGGTGATGAGGAGGAGAAGATCGATCTGGTCGCCGGTACGTCTGCCGAGCACATTGCTGCCGGTACGACGGCCGAGGAGGAGGACGCTCGCCTGGAGGCAAAGATCGTCGCGGACGCCGCCGACGAAAACCTCATGCCCGAGGAACAGGACGAGGACGACGACTCCGACGCGGACGACCATGCATCAAAGCACAAGAAGACGATGATTGCCGCCTTTGTGGTCGCAGTCGTGATCGCTGCCGTGGTCGGCTTCTTTATCGGCAATGGC
>CALLSB010000175.1:0-9871 GCA_938014225.1 uncultured Collinsella sp.
CGAGGCCGAGCGCAAAATGGATTCTAAAAAACACCTTGCCAAATAGGAGCGTCAGGACGCAAAGAGGCTCCGCCGCGCAACGCGCGCAGCGGAGCCTCTTTGCATGTCCGAGGACGTTTTGGGAAATAACCCAAAACCGGCCCCAGTAATCCTACAGGAGTTGAACCCTTTAGAACTTGTCGTGGAAGGTACGCGAAATGACCTCGTCCTGCTGCTCCTTGGTGAGCGTGTGGAAGTTCACGGCATAGCCGGAAACGCGGATGGTCAGCTGCGGGTACTTCTCGGGGTGAGCCTGAGCGTCGAGCAGCGTCTCACGGTTGAAGACGTTGATGTTCAGGTGGTGGCCACCCTTCTCGGCGTAAGCGTCGAGCATGTGGACCAGGTTATCGGCCTGAGTCTCGGAAACTTCAGAAACCTTCATAATGTGACTCCTTCGATTGATAGGCGCCAGCCGAAACCGGCGCGCTAATCAGTAATCGTTATTGTTAGTATAGCACCAACAATAGTTACTCGCCCAGCTGATCAAGGTCGATATCGCCAAAGAACACCTGGTCCTCCTTGCCGAGCGCACTCGGGATGATGGAGAAGGTGTTGGAGATGCCGTCCTGAGCATCGCGGAACGGGAGCTTGGAAACCGAAGACAGCGAAGCGATGGCGCCGTGGCTATCGCGCTTGTGCATGGGGTTAGCACCCGGGGCGAACGGCTGACCAGCCTTGCGGCCGTCGGGCGTAGAGCCGGTCTTCTTACCGTATACGACGTTGGAGGTAATGGTCAGAACCGAGGTAGTGGGCACGGAGTTGCGGTAGGTGTCGTTCATGCGGATGTACTCCATGAACTGGTGCACAACGTCGTGAGCGATCTGGTCGACGCGGTCGTCGTCGTTACCGTACTTGGGGAACTCGCCCTCGGTCTCGAAGTCGACGATGATGCCGTTCTCATCACGGACGGGGTGGACCTTGGCGTACTTGATGGCGGACAGGGAGTCAGCCACGACGGAAAGGCCAGCGATGCCCGTAGCGAACCAGCGGTGCACGTGCTTGTCGTGCAGAGCCATCTGGATGCGCTCGTAGCAATACTTGTCGTGCATGTAGTGAATGATGTTCAGCGAATTGACGTACACGCCAGCAAGCCACTTCATCATGTCGTTGTACTTGGCCACAACGTCGTCGTAATCGAGCGTGTCGCCCTCGACGGCGCGGTACTTGGGGCCGACCTGCTTCTTGGAGACCTCGTCAACACCGCCGTTAAGTGCGTAGAGCAGGCACTTGGCCAGGTTGGCGCGGGCACCGAAGAACTGCATCTCCTTGCCGATGCGCATGGAGGACACGCAGCAGGCAATGCCGTAGTCGTCGCCGTGATAGACGCGCATGAGGTCGTCGTTCTCGTACTGGATCGAGGAGCTGGCGACAGAAGTCTTGGCGCAGAACTTCTTGAAGTTCTCGGGCAGACGGGTCGACCACAGAACGGTCATGTTGGGCTCGGGGCTGGTGCCCATGTTCTCGAGCGTGTGCAGGTAGCGGTAGCTCATCTTGGTAACGAGCGTACGGCCGTCGACACCCATGCCGCCGATGGACTCGGTGACCCACTGCGGGTCGCCGGTGAACAGGGCCTGGTACTCGGGGGTACGGGCAAACTTGACCATGCGGAGCTTCATGATGAAGTGATCCACGAACTCCTGGATCTGCTCCTCGGTGAAGGTACCGTTGGCAAGGTCGCGCTCAGCATAGATGTCGATGAACGTAGAGGTACGGCCGATGGACATAGCGGCGCCGTTCTGCTCCTTGACGGCAGCAAGGTAGGCGAAGTACATCCACTGGATGGCCTCCTGCGTGTTGGTAGCAGGGTTGGAAATATCGAAACCATAGGTCTCGGCCATCATCTTGAGCTCGCCGAGGGCGCGGATCTGCTCCTGCAGCTCCTCGCGATCGCGGATGTTGTCGGCGGTCATGACCGTCGGAGTGGAAGCCTTCTGGGCCTCCTTGTCCTTGATCAGGTAGTCGACGCCGTACAGGGCAACACGACGGTAGTCGCCGATGATGCGGCCGCGGCCATAGCCATCGGGCAGACCGGTGATGATGTGAGCCGAGCGGCAAGCACGCATCTCGGGGGTGTAGACATCGAAGACGCCAGCGTTGTGGGTCTTGCGCTCGAAGGTGTAGCGCTCGACAACGTTCTCGTCGACCTTGTAGCCGTGCTGGCTGGCAGCCTGGCAAGCGATGCGGATACCACCGTTGACGTGCAGCGCGCGCTTGAGCGGCTTGTCGGTCTGGAGGCCAACAATGGTCTCCTTGTCGCGATGGGCATTATCGATGTAGCCAGCGGGGTGGCTCACGATACCCGTGACGGTCTTGGTGTCCATATCGAGGACACCACCCTGCTCGCGCTCCTTAAGCAGCAGGTCGAGAACCTCGCCCCACAGCTCCTTGGTACGCTCGGTCGGACCTACGAGGAACGACTCATCGCCCTCGTAGGGGGTGTAGTTCTTCTGGATGAAGTCTCGGACGTCAACCTCTCCCGTCCAGATACCTTCCTTGAAGCCTTCCCATGCCTCCTGCATTGTGTAACCACGCTCCTAGTTACGTGTAATGCGGCGCTCTCTCACACCGCTGCTTATTGAATTCTTGAATGTTCGGCTTGCACTACCGGCTTCTTCCGTTCTTCACCACACGTTGGTGCAGGAAAAACGTTTGTCCACCTTGGAACTACAACCCAAAACCCAAGATTTCACCCGTTTGAGAAGGATAACATAGCGACCCTCTCCATCTGGGCTGTTATATGTTTCTTTTTTTATATCATAAGGGCGTTTTTTACAAACCCGCAGGAAATGCGAGCGCGAACAACTACCGTTCACCGATTTGTATGTTATTTTTCCTTGCCTTTGTACGTCCATCACTCTAGCTGTTATGCCAGCTTTACCAGGGTAAAGTGTCCCAGAGACCCTTCGAAAACTGAAGGGCGGCCACGGGATTTCCCCCGCGGCCGCCCTGTGGCGTGGCTAGTTTTTTAGCTTTGATTGCCGCTTGGCATTAGGCGGCTGAGGCGGCCTTGTCGGTCGCTGCCTTGGTGTTGCTCTGCTGGCCCTCAAAATGCTTGTGGCACCAGCTGGTAACGAGCGGGGTCAAAATGGCCGTCACGATAGCGCACGCTGCAACCTGCGCCGTAGCCGTCGCGAGCACGGCGCCACCGTACATGGCCTCGTTGACGCTTGCCATGGCGGCAGGCGTGGCCACATTGGCTCCGGCGCAGCTCGAAATAGCCGCACCTGCGACACCCGTACCGCCCGTGAGCTTATCGACCGCGATGACGGGAATTGCAAAGACCACCGAGCAGATCACGCCGAGCAGGATGCCGGGAAGGCCGCCGTTGATAAGCTGGCCAAAAGTCATGGTCGAGCCCATGGCAAAGAAGACGAGCACGATGATGGCGGAAAGTGCAGGAGCCATCATCTTCTTAAAGCTCGGGAAGAGGTTGCCCAGAATAATGCCGACGACGATCGGCAGGATGGCGCCCACGAGCGACCAGCCGATCGGAGCCTGACCGGCAGCGCCGAGCACGATCATCGTGACCGGAGGGCCGACAACCAGCGTAGTGATGGCGACGGCGCCACGCTCGGCCTCGTTACCCATGGTGCCCATCAGTCCAGCGTACATAGCGTTGTTGGCGCCGGTGCAAGCCGCCAGCATCACCATGGCCGAGATACCAAACAGGTTGTCGTTGAACACATAAAGGATGAGCAGCGACACGGCAACGACCACGATCTGCTTGACGGCGATGATGATGGCACCGCGGGCAGCGGCGGCGGGAGCACTCTTAAACGAAATCGTCGTACCGACGATCAGCAGGAAAGCGCCCACGAGCGGGCCTGCACCCTGCTGGGTCATGCCAAGCGTAAAGCTGCCGAGCGTTTTGAACAGGTCAGGGAATAGCGTGTTGAGCAGGCAGCCCAGCAAAAGCGGCACCAAAATATTGGCACCCGGGATGGAGGACATCTTAAAGAACGGCTCCTTTGCCGCCGGCGCCTCCACCGCAGTCGATTCACTCATATATATCTCCTTTGGATGCATGCGAATCGTAGCCGCACGCGCCTATGTCAGAAAGAAGGCGACAACCCCGAGTCGCCAGGGTCGCCGCCAAACGATCACCGCGGGGTATTACCCGTCCAAGACGATGCCGCCGTCGCAGTCACCGATCTCGCCGTTCACGAAGCTGGCGAGGTCGGAAGCGAAGAACAGCACCATCTGCGCAGGCTCGCTGGCCTGGGCGGCGCGGCCCAGAGGGATACCGTTGATGATGCGCTGAGAGTTTTCGTCAGAGAGAATCGAAGTCATATCAGTCAACGTGAGCGACGGGCACACAGCGTTGCAGCGGACGCCAAACTTGCCGCCCTCCTTGGCGACGGCCTTGGTCAGGCCGTTGACACCGGCCTTGGAGCTCGCGTAGGCCGCGGTGCCGAGCAGGCCGCCGCCGATCTTGCCAGCAACAGAACTCACGTTGACGATAGTGCCGGCATGGGCCGCCTTAAAGTGCGGGTACACGGCGTTCATCATGGTAAAGGTACCGTTGAGGTTGATGTCGATGGTGCGACGCCACTCGGTGTCATCGATCTCGTCGAACTTCTTGGTGCTGATGACGCCAGCGCAGTTGATCAGGATATTGGTTTGCGGCAGGTCCGTAAAAATCTGCTCGACGGTCTCGCGCGCCTTGGGTGCATCGGCGACATCGAGCTGATAGAACTTGTTGCCCTCGCCAAGCTCGGCCACTGCGGCCTCGCCCTTAGCAGCGTTCCTTGCGATGAGCGCGACATGTCCGCCGCCCGCGACGATGCCCTTGGCGATCTCGAGGCCAATGCCCTGAGTGCCGCCCGTGACAATCGCGGTCTTGCCCGTGAAGTCAAATGCCATGACTCCATCCCCCTTTATGTAAGGTGTCTCCTTGCGGGAAGTTGGAGCATCGCACGTGGCGATTATATGAGTCCCAGTCGTCATGGTGGTGACAACCCCTCGCCTAACCGCGGGCATATTAGTTCTTTGAAACGCTTCAGCAATTGAATGATTTTAAGTCTTAATGAGCTCTTAATATTGCCCACTGTATGAGGCCCGCGTATGGGGGTATCATCTTTTACCGAAAATAGTTTCTAGTGTTAGGGGTTTTCGGTGGAAGATACCGATTTCCGCGAACTTGGGCGTCAGCTCCTTACCGAGTTCGGCAGCATGCATCAGCGCATTTCGCGTTTTGCGGACAAAGCCCTCGGCGGCGAGATGGCCGTCATGCGCGCCCTCATACTCGCCGGCGGTTCGCTCACGCCGAGCGAACTCGCTGATCGCGCCTGGGTCTCGAGTGCCCGCATCGCCAATATCCTACGCGCTCTCGAAGCCAAGGGCTGGGTCGAGCGCGAGCACTCAAAGACTGACCGTCGTCGCGTACACGTCATAGTGACCGACAAGGGATTCCAGGATCTCGAAATCAAACGTCGGGAATTCGAGGCCCGCACTGCGGCTTTCCTCGAGCAGCTCGGCGAAACAGATACCCAAGAGATGGTGCGCCTTCTTAGGCGTGCCAACGAAATTATCGACCGCAATCAAGAAAGGAGAGATGCCGAGTGAGGATTCTCAAGCTCTTTAAAAAGCATATCCTGGCACTGTTCGCAGCTATCGTGCTTATCGTAATCAGCTGCAACGCCGATCTGGCGCTGCCTACCTATATGAGCGACATCGTCGACGTGGGTGTGCAGCAAGGCGGCATCGCCTCGCCCGTACCCGACACCATCCGCGCCGAATCGCTCGACGACCTTGAACTCTTTATGAGCACCAAGGACGCCAAGACGGTAGAGGCTGCGTTTGGCAAGGCAGACAAAAACGGCATTCGAACGTACAAGGGTACCGAGGAAGAGCGTGCCGATGGAGGCAAGATTGCCGACATTATGAGCCTGCCCGAGACTGTCGTCCTTTCGCTCGACCAGGGCATTGACGCCGACTCCATGGGCGACATGATGGGCTCGTCCAGCGAGAAAGACAACAACGCTGCCCAGGCCATGCCCACCCCCGAGCAAATGGCAGCGATGACGCCCGAGCAGCTCGCCGAGATGCAGCAGAAGGCCGCAGCGGCGCAGAACATGCAAAAGCAGATTGATGCCGACGGCGGTAAGATCACCATGAAGAGCCTGCGCCTGGGTGTCGAGGGCGGTCTGGTAGACCAAAGCAAGCTCGTCGAGGGCGCCAACCAAATGGCGGACAAAATGGGCTCCATGTCGGGCTCCATCGTCACCCAGCGCGCCGTGAGCTATGTACAGGACGAGTACAAGGCACAGGGCATCGATCCCGCCGACGTGCAAAACGCCTACCTGAGCCACATGGCGACCACGATGTTCGGCCTGTGTCTGGTGTCGCTCGTCGCCACCATCCTGACCGGTGCCGTGGCTTCGCGCACCGCCTGCTCCATCGCCCGCGACCTGCGCCGCGAGACCTTCAACAAGGTTATGCACTTCTCGCCGGCCGAGGTGGGCAAGTTTAGCCAGGCCTCGCTCATCACCCGCTGCACCAACGACATTCAGCAGATCCAGATGGCCGCAACCCTGTTTATCCGCATGTGCCTGATGGCACCGGTCATGGGTATCGTCGCTGTCATGCGCGTCCTGGCCAACCACACCGGCCTGGAGTGGACCATCGCCGTGGCCATCATCGCGGTCTCGGCCGTTGTCGGCGTGCTCATGGGCCTCACCATGCCCAAGTTCAAAAAGATGCAGAGCTTTGTGGACCGCGTGAACCTTACCGCCCGCGAGCTGCTCGACGGCCTTATGCCCATCCGCTCGTTCAACCGCGAGGAACATGAGCTCGAGCGTTTTGACAAGGCTTCGCTCGACCTGATGACCACGCAGCTCTACACCAACCGAGCCATGAGCTTTATGATGCCGCTCATGATGCTCGTCATGAACTGCATCACCGTGCTTATCGTCTGGTTTGGCGCGCAGGGCGTGTCCGACGGCGTGATGCAGGTCGGCAACATGATGGCGTTTATCTCCTACACCATGCAGATCGTCATGGCGTTTATGATCCTCACCATGGTTTCGGTCATCCTGCCCCGCGCCGAGGTCGCAGCCGAGCGCGTGGAAGAGGTCATCACCTGCCCCACGAGCATCAACGACCCCGCCTCGCCCAAACTGCCCGCTGCCAGCGCGCCGCGCGGCGAGCTCACCTTCCGTGACGTGAGCTTCCAGTATCCCGATGCCCGCGCCGACGTCATTAGCGGCGTGAACTTCACCACGCATGCCGGTCAGATGCTCGGCATCATTGGCTCCACGGGCTCGGGCAAGTCCACGCTCGTGCAGTTGATTCCGCGCCTGTACGACGTCACGGGCGGCAGCATTTCGCTCGACGGCATCGACGTGCGCGATATGACCCTTTCCGAGCTACGCCGCCGCATCGGTTATATTCCGCAGCAGGGTCGTCTATTCTCGGGCACCGTCGAGAGCAACCTTAAGTTTGCCGGCGACATGGTGAGCGACGAGGACATGTACCGGGCGGCACGCATCGCCCAGGCCGAGGACTTTATCGCCGAGCGCGAGGGCGGCTACGACTCCCCCATCAGCCAGGGCGGCTCCAATGTTTCGGGCGGTCAGCGCCAGCGTCTGGCCATCGCCCGCGCCCTGGCCAAGAAGCCCGAGGTCGTGGTGTTCGACGATTCGTTTAGCGCGCTCGACTACAAGACCGACGCGCGCCTGCGCGAGGAGCTGGCCAAAAACGTTACCGACGCCGCACTCGTGGTCGTGGCCCAGCGCATCGCCACTATCATGCACGCCGACCAGATCATCGTGCTCGACGACGGTCACGTGGTGGGCACCGGCACGCACGAGGCGCTGCTGCACAACTGCCCGGCGTACCTGGAGATTGCACAGTCGCAGCTTTCCGCCGAGGAGCTGGGACTTACCCAAGAAGAGATTGCAGCCGTTATGGAAGGAGGCGAGCGCTAATGGCAGACGAGACCAAGACTCAGATTCCCAAGCCCACCCGCCAGCGTGGTCCCATGGGCCGCATGGGCGGCATGCGTCGCGGCGAAAAGGCCAAGGACTTTAAGGGCACCATGAGGCAGCTGCTCGGCTATATTGGCCAGCACAAGATTGCCGTGTTTGCCGCCGTCGCCTTTGCCGTGTGCTCGGTCATCTTTAACATTGTGGGGCCCAAGGTGCTCGGCCAGGTTACGACCAAGCTGTTCGAAGGCCTGGTCGCCAAGGTCAACGGCACCGGCGACGTTGACTTTGACTGGATCGCCAAGACGCTCGGCTTTTTGCTCTGCCTGTATCTGGCGAGCTCTGTCTGCAGCCTGGTCCAGGGCTGGCTCATGACCGGCGTCACGCAAAAGATCTGCTACCGCATGCGCAAGGAAATCGCCGCCAAGATTGCCGTCGTACCGATGAGTTACTTCAACGGCCACAGCAAGGGAGACGTACTCAGCCGCATCACCAACGACGTCGATACGCTGGGTCAGTCGCTCAACCAGAGCGTGACGCAGCTCATCACGTCGGTGACGCAGATTATCGGCGTGCTCGTCATGATGCTGTCGATCAGCCTGCCGCTCACCGGCGTCACCGTGCTCACGCTGCCGGCAGCCGCAATTATCTTGATGGTGATGATTCACTTCTCGCAGCCGTACTTCCGCGAGCAGCAGCAGGTCCTGGGCGCCGTCAACGGCATTATCGAGGAGGACTTTGCCGGTCAAAACGTCATTCAGGTGTTCGACCGCGCCGAGGCCTCAATCGAGGAGTTCGACCGTCAAAACGACCGCCTGTTTATTAGTGGCTGGCGTTCGCAGTTCCTGTCGGGCCTGATGATGCCGCTTATGAGCCTGGTGGGCAACATGGGTTACGTGGGCGTTGTCGTGGTGGGCGCGCAGCTCGCGCTGACCGGCAATGCCACGCCCGGCGACATTCAAAGCTTTATCCAGTACGTTCGCAACTTTACGCAACCCGTGCAGCAGCTGGGCAACGTGAGCAACACGATGCAGTCGATGGCAGCTGCCACCGAGCGTGTGTTTGAGTTTTTAGCCGCACCCGAGGAGGAGCAGAAGGCCGACGCGCAGATCCCTGAGAAGCGCCCCGGCCACGTGGAGTTTGACCATGTGAAGTTTGGCTATACGCCCGACAAGACCATCATCCACGACTTTAGCTGCGAGGCGCAGCCCGGCCAGACCATCGCCATCGTCGGCCCCACCGGCGCCGGCAAGACCACGCTCATTAAGCTGCTGCAGCGCTTTTACGACGTGGACGGCGGTTCGCTGCGCGTCGAGGGCATCGACGTGCGCGACTGGGACCGCGCGGCACTGCGCGGCGAGTTTGCCATGGTACTGCAGGATACCTGGCTGTTTAACGGCACGATCCGCGAGAACATCCGCTACGGACGCCCCGATGCAAGCGATGCCGAGGTCGAGGCCGCTGCGCGCGCCGCACGCTGCGACCACTTTATTCATACGCTCGCTGGTGGCTACGACTTTATGATCAACGAGGAGGGCACCAACCTGTCGCAGGGTCAGCGCCAGCTCGTGACCATCGCCCGTGCCATTTTGGCCGACCGCCCGGCGCTAATTCTGGACGAGGCAACCTCCAACGTTGACACTCGTACCGAGGAGCTTATTCAGCGTGCCATGGATGCGCTGATGCAGGGCCGTACCAGCTTTGTTATCGCGCACCGCCTGTCCACGATCCGCAACGCCGACGTGATCTTGGTAATTCGCGACGGCGACATCGTCGAGAAGGGCACGCACGACGAGTTGCTCGCCCAGGGCGGCTTCTACGCCGACCTGTACAACTCGCAGTTCGACGAGGCGGCGTAAATTCTGCCGCAGGGAACGAATAACGCCCGAGAACGGGGGCGCAGGACA
>CALLSB010000176.1:0-18248 GCA_938014225.1 uncultured Collinsella sp.
CCTTTCCTTTGCCTAGCGCGACCCTCGCGAAGCGCGTGAGCGATAGGGAAAGGAAAGGCCGGGGCGAGCAGCCCGAGGCGTAGTCAGTGTTCGCGCTACGGCAGGATATGGAAACCGAGCGAGGCGATATCCTTGGCAAAGCCGCGGACGGTGTCGAGCGAGACCTCGTACGGGTCGCGACCAATGTTCTTGCGCTTGGCCAGGATGCTGTTGGGCACCGTGATGATCTGGCAGCCGCAGGCCTCGGCCTGGTAGATGTTGATGAGCTCGCGCGTGGACGCCCACAGGACCTCGCAGTTGGGCTTGGCGGCGGCCTTCTGGACCGACTCCGTCATAAACGGAATGGGGTCGACGCCGGTATCGGCGATACGGCCGGCAAAGAGCGAGATGATGGACGGCGTCTCGGTGTCAACGGCCTCGACCATCTCATCGACCTGCGCAGGCGTAAAGATGGTAGTAACGTTGACCTTGATGCCGTCGGCGGAAAGCTTGCGGACCAGCTCGGCGGTGGACTCGCCCTTGGTGGTCACGCACGGAATTTTGACGTAGACGTTCTCGGCCCAGGTAGCGATCTCGCGCGCCTCGACCTCCATGGTCTCGACGTCGTCGGCAAAGACCTCAAACGAGACGGATACATCGGTGATGTGAGCCAGGACCTCCTTGGCAAACGCACGGTAATCCGTCACGCCGCCCTTCTTCATAAGGGACGGGTTGGTCGTGAAACCCTGAACGTTGCCGTTCTCGTACATGTCGAGCATGCCCTCGAGGTTTGCACCGTCAGCGAACACCTTGATTGCCATCTGCCTGATTCCTTTCGCTTGCACATGGGCGTTAAACTGCTAAACACTTTACCTACGTTTATCAAGGCGTGAACTGCGGTTTTTTATCTTCTCGGCGAACGGTATAAACACCTCAGTGTTTGGATTGATAAATCGATTGAGCATGCAAAAGCAAAGAGTCGCAGTTTGAGCAAACGTCAGAACGCGGGATTCATTAGATGAGGCCGAAATGCTGCATCGCTGTGACGGTGCCGTCGTGTGCGACATCGTCGGTCACGTAGTCGGCGAGCGCCTTGACCTCGGGCATGGCGTTGCCCATGGCCACGGCCGTCTCGACAACGGCGAGCATACCCAGATCGTTGCCGGAATCGCCAAAGCCAAAGGTGCGCGCGTTGCCGGTGCGACCCAGGTATTCCAGCGCTCGCGCCACGCCCACGCCCTTGTCAATGCCCTTGGGGCTCAGCTCGCGATTCTGACCACCGGTGTTGCACAGCTCAAACTCGCGATCGATAAAGCCGTCATCGTTGGCCACGCGAGCCAGGTCGCTCGCGACGATGCACACCTTGCCCACGCGCAGACGGCCGTCGACGCGCATTTCCCCGGTGCTGTGCACCACAGAAGTGCCGATCAGAGACGACTGCTCAACACCCGCGGGTTCCAGGGCAAAAGTAGCCACGTTGGTCTCGAAAAAGGCCTCAATCCCTGCCGCGGCCATACGGCGCGCAAGCTCCTCAACAATGTCTTCGTCAAAGCAGTCCTCATACACCACGCGGCCCTCGACCTCGAGCGTGGCGCCCGCCATGGCAACGATGCCCGCGGGGTCGAGCGCACGCAAGCTATCGGCGATGAGCCACAGGGGGCGACCCGTGCAGATAAACGCCTTGTGTCCCGCGTCGCGCAGACGATGAAACGCCTCGACGACCGCCTGCGAGGGGCGAACCGCCGAAAAGTCCTTGTCGGTCATGTTATCGGGATCGAACGACGTCAGCGTGCCGTCCACGTCAAAAAAGAGCACAGCGGGTTCGGGACACGCATCAATCATATGGGTTCCTTTCGAGGATAAGGGTAAACGAAGCATCCATCATATAATGGAGCGACGCAACCAGAGAGGTCACCCATGGAATTTTACGCAAGCTGCCCCGAAGGCTTTGAGTCCGCACTCGCCGATGAGCTTAAACGCCTCGGGCTTTCGCATGTTCGCCGGCTGAAGGGCCGCGCCACGTTTGAGGGCGAGCTCGAAGAAGGCTACCGCGCCTGTCTGTGGTCGCGCCTAGCGAGCCGCGTGTTTGCGGTGCTCGGGCGCTTTGAGGCGCAGGATGCCGATGAGCTGTACGATAGCGCTTACGACATCGCCTGGGAGAACATCGTCCGCCCCGGCGCCACCATTGCCATCACCGCCCGCGGCGTGACCGAGCAGCTGCGCAACACGCGCTTCTCGGCCCTGCGCGCCAAGGACGCGCTGTGCGACCGTCTGGCCGAGACCACGGGCCGTCGCGCCGATGTCGACGCTGCCGATCCCGACGTTCACCTGTTGCTTTCGCTGCGCCAGCGCCGCGCGAGCATAAGCCTAGACCTTTCGGGCGACCCGCTGTTCAAACGCCTGCCGCCCGCAGCGACCCGCGCCGGCGAGGGCGCGCACGTGCTGCGCCCCGACTACGCCGCCCTGGTGCTGGCGCAGGTCGGCTGGACCGCGCTATGCGAGCGCGAGCTGACGGCCGACGATTACGAAAATGAAGCCCTTCCCACGCTGATCGATGCCTCGTGCGCCGGCGGCGGCCTGCTGCTGGAAGCCGTGAACATTCTGACCGACCGCGCCCCGGGCGCCGCACGCGAGCGCTGGGGCTTTGAGGGCTGGCAGCTGCACGACGCCGCTCTGTGGGAGCAGCTGCTTGCCGAGGCGCGCGAGCGCGAGGCGGCAGCGCGCGAACGCCAGGCGCGCATCGTGGCCGTAGACATCGACCCCGCCGCCCGCAAGACTGCCGAGCGCATGGTCAAGTGTGCCGGCTACAAGCGTTTTGTCGACTTTTGCGCCGCCAAGTCCGCCACCGTACTGGACCACGCGGGCGCCGTCGCCGGTGCCGCCCTCGTCGCGGATACGACCGAGACCCCGCTTTCGCTCATGCATGACGCCATGACGCTGGTCGGCGAGCTGCGCCGCGCGCCCGAGCTTGCCGCGGCGCCGGTCGCCGCGCTCACCCGCGACGGATTGCTGGCCCGCGCGCTCAACGCCGAGCCCGAGCGCTCGATCGCCGTCATGCCCAACAACGAGGAGGCGACCGTCGAAGTCTGGCCTTCGCTCGACCACGCCGCCGCAGCGTTTGAGGCTGCGACCAGTGCGGATGCCGAGGCCGAGGTCACGGATGCCGACGAAGTCAACGACAACGCCGCAGCTTCCGCCATGCCCGAGCCTGCCGCCACACTCGACCTGGGCGACGGCAAGCCGCTGCCCGTGCTCATCCCCGAGTCGGAGCAGTTCGCCAACCGCCTGCGCAAGAATGCCCGTCTGCGTCGCAAGTGGGCCAAGCGCGAGGGCGTT
Source organism: uncultured Collinsella sp. (assembly GCA_938014225.1). Taxonomy (GTDB): domain Bacteria; phylum Actinomycetota; class Coriobacteriia; order Coriobacteriales; family Coriobacteriaceae; genus Collinsella. The sequence continues at coordinate 3,316 of CALLSB010000176.1, forward strand.
ACCTGCTACCGCGTCTACGATGCCGACCTGCCCGATTACTCCGCCGCCATCGATCTGTACGAGGGCTGCCCGCAGACGCCGGGCCGCTGGCTCGTCATCGCCGAATACGCCGCGCCCAAGACTATCGACCCCGCGCTTGCCCAGGCCCGCATGCTCGACATCTTGGCCATCGCGCCCCGCATCTTGGATGTTCCGGCCGAGCACGTGCATGCCAAGGCCCGCATGCGTTCGCGCGGCGGCTCGCAGTACGGCAAGCAGGGCGCCGGCAAGGGCGGATCGGGCGAGCGCGCCAACATCGCTCGCCGTCGCCTGCCGCTCATCGAAGAGGGCGGCCTCACCTTTGCCGTCAACTTTGACGACTATCTGGATGTGGGCATCTTCCTGGATCACCGCGTCACCCGCAACCTAGTGCGCGAGCACGCCAAGCAGGCGCGCCGCTTCCTCAACCTGTTTGCCTACACCGGCACCGCTACCTGCTATGCGGCAGACGGCGGCGTCGAGGAAACCGTGACGGTCGATCTTTCCAACACCTACCTGGACTGGGCCGAGCGCAATATGCGTCAGAACGGCTTTGTGGGGCCGCAGCATCACTTTGTGCGCGACGACGTGCTCGCCTGGATTCGTGACCAGCGCCAGACGCGCAACCGCTGGGACCTGATCTTTGTCGACCCGCCCACGTTCTCGAACTCGTCCAAGATGGGCCGTCGCACCTGGGATGTTCAGCGCGACCATGTCGAGCTTTTGGCCGGCGTATCGCGCCTGCTCGCGCAGGGCGGCCATGCCATCTTTAGCTGCAACCTGCGCGGCTTCCGCCCCGAAACGCGCAAGCTCGCACGCGCGGGCGTGGTGCTGGAGGACATTACGGCACAGACCATCCCCGAGGACTTCGCGCGCAACCAGAAGGTGCACCATTGCTATATCGTGCGCCGCCTGCCCATCGAGGACGCCATGGCCGAGGTCGGCTTTAGCGCCGAGGAGATTGCAGAGCGAACCGAGGAGCTGCGCAGCCCCGAAGCCCGCAAGCCCCGTGCGGCAGTACCCGCGCACGCGCAGGCCGGCAACGGCAAGTTGAACTTTGCCGGCAAACCCTCTCCTGCCGGCAAGCCCAAAAAGAAGAAGTTCTACGCCAGCAAGCCCAAGGGCAAATAACAAAGTTGCGGTGGAATAGTTCCTAAAAAAGCCTGGTAAAGGCCCAAACAGGAACTATTTCACCGCAACTCATATTGGGACGGTGGTTGGCGATCTAGCCTTGGGTGACCAATCGGTAACCGATGCCCACGTGTGTTTGGATATAGCGCGGGTGCGCGGGGTCGGACTCGATCTTCTTGCGCAGCGTGCCCATAAAGACGCGCAGGCTCGCCAGGTCGCTCTTAGTTGCCGTGCCCCAAATCTCGTGCAGGATAAACTGGTGCGTTAGTACCTTGTCGGCGTTATGTGCCAGCAGGCACAAGAGCTTGTACTCAATCGGCGTCAGATGCAGCTCCTCGCCATCCATCGTGGCAATGCCGGCATCAAAGTCGATATGCAGCTCACCGGTATCGAACGAGCCCTCGGAGGCAACACCACCCGTTTGCGCATACGAAAGGCGCCTGAGCGTCGTGCGAATGCGTGCAAGCAGTTCCTCGACCGAAAACGGCTTGGTCAGATAGTCGTCGGCACCGGCATCGAGCGCGCGGATTTTGTCCGCATCCTCGCTGCGCGCCGAGACCACGATAATCGGCATGCCCGACCATGCGCGCACCGACTCCACCACCTTGACGCCGTCCATATCGGGCAGGCCCAGATCGAGCAGCACAATGCTCGGCGTCTGCGACGAGGCGGCGGCGATAGCGGCATGGGCGGTCTCCACAGCCATATGGCGCAAGCCGTGCGCCTCGAGCGCGGCAACGATAAGATTGCGGACGGCGGGGTCGTCCTCAACGACCAAGATGAGCGGTTTTACGGCAGAGTTCGGCACAGCGCTACTCCTTATCAAACGAAACGTCGGCGGCAGGAAGCTCAATCGTAAAGACCGAGCCGTGCGGGTCCGCCGCGGCAACCTCTATGCTACCGCCATGCGCCAGCGCAATGGAGCGGCAGAGCGAAAGACCCAGGCCCACGCTGCGGTGACTGTCAGCCAGACCGTGGTTGGCGGTATAGAACGACTCGAAGATCCGCTCGCGGTCCTCGGGTGCGATGCCCGGACCATCATCGGCCACCGAGCACGCCACGCGTCCATCGTCGACGCTAATCGAAATCATGATATGCGAGCCCGCGGGCGTATAGGTGATGGCGTTGTTCACCAGATTGACCACCAGCTGCACCATCAGGCGCGCATCGACGTTGACGAGCGCCGGCTCATCGCACGCCACCACCTTAAGGTCGTGCTCGCGCACGGCAGGGTTCACGTGACGCAGCGCCTCCTCGACGATATCGTCCATGAGCTCGAGCGTTGTCGACAGATGCATACCGCCACCCTCGAGCTTGGTGATGGCGAGCAGATTCTCGACGGTGGCGTTGAGCCACAGCGCATCCGAGCGAATGGATAGAAGCAGGCCGCGGCGCGTCTGGGCATCGAGCACCGCGGTGCCGGTCGAGCCCTGATCGAGCAGCACGTCGGCATTGCCCGAAATACTGGTGAGCGGCGTACGCAGATCGTGCGAGATGGAGCGCAGCAGGTTGGCGCGCAGCTGCTCGTTTTTGGCAAGCACCGCCGCCTCCTCGCGGGCCTCCATGGCGCGGGCGCGATCGAGTGCCAGCTCGCCTTCGCTCACGATAGCATCGGCAAGTGTCCGCTCCTCATGTGTCAGCACGTCGGGCTCGGCAACGATAGCCAGCACGCCCACCACCGAGCCGGGGTCGCCCGAGCGCACGAAGCCGTCGCCCGTGCGAACCGTCAGGTAGATGCCATAAAACGCCGAGCCGCCAAACGTGGCGTCGAGCGGCGTTCCCACATAGGCGGACGCCGAGAGCCGCGGCGGCATCTGCGGCGCCAGTTCGTGCACCGGTGCGGCATCGCCCACGGCCGTGTATGTCGCACGCGGCAGCAGGTCATCGCCCTCGGCGTCGGCGCTGTACCACACGACAGGGCAGCCCGAAAGACGTGCCAGCTGCGTGGCCATGGCGTGAACGATCTGATGCTGATCGGCGCACCGCTGCAGCATGCGGTTGGTCTCGAGCACCATATGCGTGCGGCGGTCGCTGGCGGCAGCCTGTGCCAAGGCGCGGCGCAGGGCCAACGCAATCGAGCTCGACACAAGCGAGACCACGAACATGATGAAGAACATGCCGGGATAGCCGCGGTCGATAAGCGACAGCGAGTAGCGCGGGTCGACAAACAAGAAGTTGTAGAGCGCCACGGCGGCAGCCGAGCTCAGCAAGCAATACAGGCGACTCCAGGTAAAGAATGCGCACAGCTGAACAGCGAACACATAGACGATCATGATGCTCGGCGCGAGACCCGGATGGTCGAGCAGCGCGCCCACAATCGTCGCCGCGACCAGCAGCCCCACCGATACGCAGGCGTCATACAGAGGAGTGCGGCGCGTCAGCGTTGTGCGCCGCCACCAAAAGCTATCGGCAATATCGCCGTCCGTACGGACGTCCATCAGCGTCCCGCCCCTCTCTCAAAAACAAAAACCACCACAAAGGGGACAGGCACCTTTGTGGTGGTTTCCCTTGTGGTGGTTCCAAGTGTATAGCCTTTGCAACCGGCGGTCGCTAGACAAACAGCACGTGCGCGAGCAGGGCACACACGCACACCGCTCCAAATACCAGTGCCACGATCGAAATTACGCGATCGGCCATATCCATGTTGGCACGGTTCGTAAGGAACCGATCTTCGGCGGCGTCGACACGCGCCTCACGCACCATTTCGACCACCGCCTCGCGGCCATCGAGCGCCTTTGCATCCATGTTTGCCTCCCCGGTCTCAATCTTGTCCATCAAAAACCAACTCCGTGCAACCTGTCGGCGCCTACGGCCGCTCGTTGGGGGCCAGGCGCTGCATCTTGTTCACGGCCTTGAACTTGGTGAACAGCGGCACGTACTCAAAGCTCACGTTGGAGTTCTCCAGGCCGTACCAACGCGCAGGCGTGCCGGCGGCGCGGCGGATGATGTACTTGAGCGTGATGGCCGTACGCTCGCTCGGCTCCACATCGCTTTCGGGCGCCAGAAGCTTACGGATCAGGACGAACTTGAACGTGCCGATGTTACCCGGATCCTTGTAGACCGAGTAGTCATGCGTCTGCGGCGGCAGCTCGCCGGTGGCAGCCAGGTCCTGAACGACCTGACGCAGGTAGGCATTGACGCGCTGGTTGATCTTGTAGCCCAGGTACAGATGCACGCGGAACACGTAATCGGTGCCGAACGTCTCGACCGAATAGGCAAAGGTGTGCGGTTCGTCCATGGTCTCGACATTCACAAACCACCAGGCGCGGGCGCGCTTGGGATGCTTGTCCAAGATCGAATAGACGATATCGCGGTCGATGTAGTCGGTATGGGTGTCCTTGGTCAGGTACACGACGTTGTCGCTCATGCGCTCGTAACGGTCGTCGTCGCGCAGGCGCTTGAGCTGCGGCAGGTAGCTGCGCAGCGGCAGCAGCGTAAACTGGCGCTGCTCAACAGCCGTACCGTTGTACCAGCACACCATGATGCCCATGATGAGCGCGGCCATGAGGATGGTGAAGTAGCCGCCGTGGAAGAACTTGGTAAGTGAGCTCACGAAGAAGAAGCCTTCGAGCAAAAGGAAGAAGGCCGCGAAGATCCACGGAGCAACCTTGAGCTTGCGCTCCTCGTGCAGGTAGAAGAAGAGCAGCAGCGTGGTGCACATCATAGTCAGCGTAATGGCAAGGCCGTAGGCGGCTTCCATATGCGCCGAGTTCTGGAACAGCAGCACCACGATGACGCAGCCGACAAGCATGACGTTGTTGACCATGGGGATGTAGAGCTGGCCCTTGGTCTCGGCAGGGTAGAAGACCTGCATGTGCGGCATGAGGTCCAGACGGCTGGCCTCGGACACCAGCGAGAATGCGCCGGTGATGAGCGCCTGCGAGGCAATGATGGCCGCGACGGTGGAAAGGCCGACGGCAAACGGGCGCAGGCCCGGGGCGAGCATCTGGTAGAACGGGTTGAGGTCGGCAATGCCCATGAGCTCGGGGTTGGCAGCGTTGTTCATAAGCCAAGCGCCCTGGCCCATATAGGAAAGCAGCAGGCAGCACTTAACGAACGGCCAGGTAGCGTAGATGTTGCCGCGGCCGACGTGGCCCATGTCGGAGTAGAGCGCCTCGGCACCGGTGGTGGCGAGGAAGCAGCTGCCCAGAATCATGATGCCCGCGTGGTTGTTGGGGCTCAGCAAAAAGGCGATGCCGCGCACCGGGTTGAGGCACAGCAGCACGGCGGGGTGCTGGAAGACAAAGAACAGACCCGTGCCGCCCAGGAACAGGAACCACAGCGTCATGATGGGGCCAAAGGCGTGACCGATCTTGGCCGTACCGATGCGCTGTACCAAGAAGAGCACGATGATGATGGCGAGCGTAATGGCGACGACGCGGCCCTGGTCATCGCCCAGCACGGCATGGACCGCCGGGATGGTGCGCAGGCCCTCGATGGCCGTGGTAACGGTAACGGCCGGCGTCAGGATGCCGTCGGCGAGCAGCGCGGCGCCACCCAGCATGGCGGGGATGATAAGCCACTTGCCGCAGCGCTTGACCAGGCTGTACAGGGCAAAGATGCCGCCCTCACCATGGTTATCGGCGCGCAGCGAGATGAGCACATACTTGATGGTGGTCAGCAGCGTGACCGTCCACACGACAAGGGAGAGCGCGCCGAGCACGAACTCCTCCGTGACGCTTCCGATGCCGCCGTTGCCGGCAACGAGCGCCTTGGTTACATACATAGGACTGGTGCCGATATCGCCGTACACCACGCCCAGCGTGACGAGCATCGCCGAGATGCTCACAGGAATCGCAGCGTGCGAGGCTGCCTCCTTGGCCTTTTGTTCCATAAGCCGGTTTCCTCCCAACTTTAATGTTCGAAGGGATTATAGGTAATCGGTCCATGTTTTAATGCACTGTTTTCCCAGCTAGATAAACATTTATACGGCCTTTAGGCCACCGCCGCGATATGGAATGTGACAAAGGAACTGTCCCTTTGTCACATTCGTCATTTTCCAAGCCAGTTTTTGAACCACCATTCCATGGATCGGCTCATCTCGGCCATAAAGGGACTCGTGTGTTTGCGGGTGTAGATATCCACCACGCGCTCGCCCACCTCGCGGGCATGCGGGCGAAACATCGCGTCCATCTCGGCCACCTGCGCGTCCATGGTCGCAGCATCGGCGCGGCAGTAGCGCTCCTCGTGCACCAGGTTCACCACAGGATGCGCAATGGCCGGACGCTCCTTACGGGGCGTGCCGATGATGAGCATCGACAGCGGCATGGTATAGAGCGGCAGACCGAGCAGCTCGGCAACTTCCTCGGCATTCTCGACGATATCACCGATATAGCAGCTCCCCAGGCCCAGAGCCTCGGCGGCAACCACGGCGTTTTGCGCAGCGATCACGGCGTCCTGGGCCGCGATGGCAAAGTCGCCCAAACCCGGCGCGCGGCGGGGCGCCTTGCCCGTACGCTCGACAAACTCGGGCTCAAAGCAGCCCACGTGCTCAAACAGATCGATCCACTTGGCATAATCGACCACAAATATTAGTGCCCAGGGCGCCTTGGCGATCATGGGCTGGTGATCGCACAGGTCGGCGAGGCGGTCCAGCGTAGCCTGCTCGCGAATGCTTACGATGGAATACATCATCATGGCGCCTGCCGACGGCGCACGGCTCGCCGCATGCAGAATCGCCGCCCGCTGCTCGTCGGTCACCGCCACGGGGCGGTCGTCGTCATCACGCGCAAAGACACGCGTGGAGGAACGGTGCTCCAACGTGTCCAGCACCGCATTGCCCGTCGTCTCGACCGGATAACCGTTCGTATCCACAGCCTTGGTGCAAACCTGCTCGTTCATCGCCTCATCCTCGCTAATTCTTTAAGAAGCCTTTACGTTTCCGTGTAATTCCCGTCCATTATCGCGCAGGTCGCCACTACATTGCGCCACACCGCCACACGTGCGCGTTAATATGGCTGGTTGTTGTGCGCAGACACCAATTGCAGCGCATATCTTGGTAACAATCGGGTAAACCCCCGCTTTCGTACGTTTTAGTTTGTGAGGAGTCTCAGCATGTTCGCTGCCGCCATCTCGCTCGTCGGTCTTGCGGCGACCGTCTACCTTGTCTTGCGCGAGGCCAAGGCCATTCGCGCTCAGTCGGGCACCGTTGCCAAAAGCGCTCTTGGGTGGAGCGTCGCCTTCGGCCTGTTCCAGGTCTTTTTGACTATTTGGGGCGCCGTGGGCCTCGTCGCCCAAAACGAGCCGCTCGCCTTTGTGATGCTCATCCTGACCAACGCCATCCTCACCGGCTGCGCTTGGGCCAGCATCGCACGCGACCGCATCGCCCCGCGCGTCCTTGCGTTCACCGCGCCCGACGCCCCCGCCCCCACCGGCAAGCTCGCCCGCCTGCGCGGCGCCTTTGTGGGCAAACCGCTCGTCGCCGCCGTCCTGTGCCTGCTGCTCGCCGGCGTCTTTGCGCTGCTGGGCATGGAGGTATCGTCCAACCACGACTTTACCTGGATCTACCCCCTGTGCATCCTGCTCGAGTGGGCCATCATCACCGTGCTCATGACCGGCTTGTTCTTCCTGTTCCAGCGCCACGGCGCAGCTCCGGCCGTCCTGGCCTTCGCCCTCTTTATCCTGGGCATTGCCGAGTTCTTCGTCATCACGTTTAAATCCATGCCCATCCAGCCGGGCGACCTTTCGGCCATCTCCACCGCCGCCGCAGTCGCCGGCAACGGCTACACCTTCTCGATCTCGCTGTTCTGCGTGCTGTCCATGGGCTTTACCGCCATCGCCATGCTGCTATGCGAGTACGCCGGTCTGGTGGCACCGCACCGTCAGAAGGGCGCTGTCAATGCCACGCGCATGCTGCTCACCAACCTGCTCGTCGCCGTGCTGTGCTTGGGCGGCGTGACCGCGCACGTCACGCTTATCGACTACTACAACACCCTCGGCATCACTGTCTACACCTGGCGCCCGCTCGAGAGCTACTGGCGCGAGGGCTACCTGCCCGCTTTCATTAGCGCAGCGCAGTCCATCAAGCCGCCCAAACCCGCCGACTACTCCGTCGACGATGCCAAGGCAACGCTCAAAAAGTACGCCAAGGCCTACGACAAGTCCGACGCGGCCAAGAGCGACGAGCGCGCCGCCGCAAAGGAACAGTTCGACAGCGAGAAGCCCACGGTCATCGCCATCATGAACGAGACGTTCTCGGATCTGTCGATCTACCAGAACATGCGCGCCGGCTACGAGGGTCCGCAGTACTTTAAGAGCCTGTCCAACTGCCTCAGCCGCGGCAAGCTCTACGTGAGCGCCTACGGCGGCGGCACCGCCAATACCGAGTTTGAGTTTATGACCGGCAACTCCATGGCCAACCTGGGCTCGGGCGTGTACCCCTACACCATCTACAACATGGAAACGACCGGGAACCTGGCAGAGCAGTTCAAGTCGCTCGGATATTCCACCACGGCCATGCACCCCAACCACGCCACCAACTGGAACCGCGAGAACGTCTACAAGGACTTTGGTTTTGACCAGTTCCTGTCCATCAACGATTTCCAGGGCGCCGATACCCTGCGCGGCATGGTGACCGACCAGGCTACCTACGACAAGATTCTTGAGCTGCTCGACCAGAACGCCGATCCGCAGTTTATCTTCGACGTGACCATGCAGAACCACTCGGGCTACGACACGGGTCTGCTGCCGGTCGACAAGCAGATGCACCTGAATATCGACACGACCGACCTGGACGCCAAGACCGTCGAGGACGGCACGCTCTCCGATGTCGACGAGTATGTCTCGTGCATCGAGCAGTCCGACCAGGCGCTTCGCTACTTCCTCAACGCCCTGAGCAAGCTCGACCGTAAGGTGGTCGTGGTGTTCTGGGGCGACCACCAGCCGTTCTTCCCGTCCAAGTTCAACGATAAGTGGTTTACCGACGAGGACGACGCCACCCACCAGGAACGTCTGTGGCAGACCGACTACATCATCTGGGCCAACTACGACGTTGCCGGCTGCGACCAGACGAGCGAGGTCGACGACCTGTCCACCAACTACCTGTCCACGCAGCTTATGCAGCTGATCGGCGCACCGCTGACCGACTACCAGAAAGCGCACATGACGCTGCGCGAGTCGCTGCCCGCCATCAACTCGGTGGGCTACGAGGACGCCAGCCTGCGCTGGGCGCTTTCCTCCAACGTCACCGGTGACGACGCCGCAGCGGCAGCCGCCACCAAGGCGCGCGAGGATTACGCCAAGATGCAGTACTACGAGATGTTCCGCGACGGCAAGAACGTGTACACCGAGCACTTCCAGACCGAGGCCAACGAGACCGACCCCAACTTGGCACCGGGTACGACCAAGATCAAGTAGCGACTAGCTGCGAGTTCATAACTGAAACGTCTGTCCGGGCGGAGGTATGTAAGGTTCCCTGCTCGGACAGTCCTGCGCAAGACGGGGGCCACATTAAGTGGCCCCCTTTGCGTGCGGAACTCGCGATGAACCTTACATACCTCCGCCCGGACAGACGCCTTGTTGTTGGGACACGGCTTGTCATAGGGGTATCCGCTGAACATATATAAGTTGAAGGCCACGTTATGTGGCCTTCTTTGTTTGCGGAAAGTGTGTCCCGGAATTCTTGTCTGGAATGGGATGCAGTTTCCGCTTGGGACCCGATTGGGAAAGTGTGTCCCACTATTCAGCTGGATTCCGGGATGTATTTTCCGGTTGAGGCTCGTTGGGAAAGTGCGTCCCATTTCTCGGCCTAATTATGGGACGCAGTTTCCCGTTGAGGACCCTTTGGGAAAGTGCGTCCCGGTCTGGGCGCTCAAACTGGGATGGATTTTCCGGATGAGGGCTTGACGGAAAATGTGTCCCGTTCCGGGCGCTAATTGTGGGATGCAGTTTCCGCTTGCGGAGTCTCCACTCAACAGAAAACCCGGGTGGCCTGTTTTTTGGCTACCCGGGTTTTTGGGTTGTCGATATGTTCGACTGGCTACTAGTGGGTCTTGCGGCGCTTGATCAGCATGATGAGGGCTATCACTACGAGCGTTGCTCCCGCTGCTGCTGCGGTGGCGACTAGGGCGAATGTTTGGTCGCCGGTGTTTGCGAGGTTCTTCGCTGTGGTCGTAGTCTTGACCTTGGTGTCGGTCTTAGCTCCGTTGTCGGACTTGGGCTTGTCCGGGTTCGTCGGGGTCTCAGGAGTCTCGGGGTCCTTTGAGCCTTCGGAATCGGTTGGGCCGGCGGTGTTTACCAGCGTATGGTCCAGGAACTTCTTGGCGCCCGCACTTGCCTGTGAGAACAGGCGGCGCGTGCGGATCGGGGTGGCGTTCACCGTTGTGGGCGCCGTCTCCTCGGCCTCGATATTCACGAGCGTCGTGCCGGTGTCGAGGCCCACGTCGTTGTATCCCACGTGGCAGTAATACTGCGCACCGTCATCGTCTGCGGTCAGGTCAATCTCGAGCTTTGAGGCCGTTCCAGCCGCGAGGTTGCCATCGGCACCCACGAGCTTAAACTCTGTCTCGCCGCGGCCCTTGCGGTACCACATATAGGTCGGTGCCAGCCCTGTTTCGCTATCGTCGGCACCGAGTTGCTTCACATGGCCAATCGCCGAGAGCGTCAGGTGGCTTCCCGCCGCACGCTCAACCGAAGAGTCGTATCCAAGATCCGACCCCTCCGCAGCATCCGCCGCAGGTCCGCTCACGGTCATCGTCATGCCATCGGGCATGGTCTTGACCGTGATGATTGCCGAGCGAATACCTGTTTCGGTCGTGGATCCATTCTTAACGGCGGCGATGGCGAATCGATACTCCGTATTGGGCTGCAGCCCATCCCACTTGAGCGAGGTCTGCGTGTTGTCGGCAATCTTCCAGCTATTGACGACCGCATCCGCCGCATTGCTCTGCAGCATGCCCACGCCGTAGCTAAAGCCACTCTTGTTTGCGAGTACATCGTCCCAGCTAAACGTAACGCTGGTCGAATCGACGGCGTTTGCCGTAAAGCCCGTCACGGCCGGCGCGTCGGGCATCTCGACGTCCTTAACGTCATAGCCCACGATCCAGAACTGGTCGGTGTCCTTGGTGCCGAGCTTGTCGCCCGAGTCTGCCTCGAACTTGTCGACATCCACCGCGTTGACGCCCAGACGCCACACAAAACCGTACTTGCCCTGCGCGGCCTCGGGCAGGTTGTCGACGGTGCCGCCGTATTCGGTCGATTCACTCGAGGAGTTACCCGTAGTAAAGCCGGCGTTGGCACCAAAGCACAGGCCGCCAAACAACTCGTGCTTTGCGAGCTTCGCGCCCATGACAACGCTGCCGTTCAGCGTCAAGCCGAGCTCGAGCTCCTAATCCTTGCCCTCCTCGACTTCGATGGTCTGCTCAATGCTCGCCCCCGACTGCGCGGCGGCGCCGTTAAACCCATCGTGCGTGTAGGCGCGCGTTACGCCAGGCTTGCCCAGGCCAAAGGAATCCCCAACGGGAGTCTCGCCGTTGAGCGTCGTTTGATAGGTTCCGGGTTCTCCCGACCGGTTGGTCAAAAAGTAGCTGAGCGGCGTCATATTGTGCTGTTTGGCAATGCGGTCATAGGCCTCGACATTAACGACCGAGGTCTGCGCGCCGAGCGACACGGGCGCCGCCATCACGCCCTTGCCACCAGTTTCCTCATTTTCGATCTCATACTCGTAATAGACCATCGGAATCGTGTAGAGCACGGCCTTGTCACCCTCGCCGGCATGCGACTCATAGCTTACGCTTGCGCTGACCGTGCGCTCGCTCCGGTAGTCATAGCATCCCTCGGCGGCAAAATCGACTGAAGCATTCATCGCGACCAGGGGCGGACCGGTCTGCACCTCGACGGCAACGCCCAACTCGGCGCCAATGGTATAGCCCTGGGATGTCCCCGTGCCCTTTTCCTCTCCGTATGACGTGCCGCCCAACACCAGATAGCCGTATGCCTGCTCCAGATCCTCAACATAGGGCGCATCCTGCAGCACGGCAAGCACGCGCGGGTTGGTATAGACCTTGTAGCGGTCCTTGTACGTGATCTTGACGCTGTCGTTGTCGACATCGGGCAGCGCGAGCGAGATAAATGTGCCGTAGGTAGTGCCGCGACGGTTGCTCTCGCTAATCACCTGCTCCTCGCCGCGGCGCACCTTTCCGTTCTCGTCGAGCGAAAAATGCGAGGCGGTCATCCAATAGTAGTCATCGTTCTTGCGCAGGTCCTCGTCGCGGTGCTTGCCCACCACGGCGATAAAGCTCTCGTTATAGCGGTCCGAACCCGAGACGCTGCCCGCCTTGACGTCGCTGATCCACACCTGCTCTATACCCTTGTGGTCATGCTTGTTGCTGCTGTTGTATTGCTGACCGCTCATGCTCATGGTTCCGACCATGGACCCCAAGCCCTGAGCCCCGCTCTGTGCCGTGTTGCAGGCAAAGTCGCGGAACACATCGCCGCCCACGAGCACCTCGTCAACCGCCAGCTGCTCGGACAGGCCGTCAAGGTTGGCAGTGGCAAGGGCAATAGGCGCCAAGGTGCACGGATAGCGCTTATCCTGAGCGCTATCCTTCCATGCGCTGTTGGGCACATGCATCAGCCCATAGGAGGCGAGGAGCCCGTCTCTGTATTCCTTACAATCAGAAAGCTTGAACTCGCCAGACTCCGAGTCAAAATACGCGTAGCGGTACAGCGCGCCGTACAGCCCCTTGCTGCCGTCAGAAGCGCCGTAATCAAAAGCGCTGCGTTGCCAGTCATAGCCCGCAAGAATAAGGCCCGTGACGGTTTCACCCGTCTTCTTTCCTTCTTCATCGTAGGCGGCAAACGTGCCGAACGTCGCATTCGCAGCGACCATGGTCTTGCCGTTCGCGGAGAGGGAGATTGCGCCCGCGTCGCCCAGAGCATCGACATGGACGAGCGCACCCTTGGATGCATCCCACGAAAACAGCTCGCAATGCGTCGACTTATCAATATTCTTCTTGCCGTAGGGTGCCGAGACCACGATGGCGAGGTCATCGCAAAAATCGCGATCGAGGTCGCCGGCCGCTAGCGAAACGACAGGAGCTGACTGAAGCTGCGTCCAGGAGTCGTTCCCGCCCTTGTTGTGCGTGGTGTAGTCCGCGGCGTTACCGGCATCGATCTTGACGACGCTTTGCTTCCAGTTGCCGCCCTCCAAGTCATACATGTCGACTACAGCCTTGCGCACGCCGTTCTCGTCGACATAGCAGCCCGCGTAGACAAAAAGCTCGTCGACGCCGTCGCCATCGACATCGCCCGCCTCGACATCAAAGACGGCGTCGTGCTCTTGCAGGTAACCGGCATCCAGGTACTTAAAACGGCCTTCGTACATCATATTAGTGTTGACCGTCACCGGCAGGTGTGTGTCGAGAGTGCGCGTACGCCCGTTGCTAAACGAGTAGAGGACCAGCTCAACCTTTCCGGCGTATGACTTGCCGTCAATCGTCGTGGAGGAACTGTCGCCGTAGGCACGGAGCTCGGCAACGCGGCTCTTTTTGCCCGTGCTGGCGTCGCTGCAGAACTCAACACTCGTGGCGTGAATGCCCGAGAAACCGTTGTTGTCGTTGGCGAGTACTGTTGAGGACTCATTGTTGCTTAGGTACGACCAGGTGCCGCCACCGTAGTCGCTATGCTTGTAGAGATCGCTGTTCGTATCGAAGTTGTTGACGTTTTGCCAGAACTTTGCGGCGCCCCACACACTTCCATAGCCATCGGTGAGTTTGCTGCTGCCGCCAATGTCAACGCGCTCGACGTTCTCGAGCTTGTCGCGCAGAGTGTAGCGATTGCCATGGCTACCGTTAGCTGCCATATAGACCTCGCTGCGCGTGGCAAACGTCGTGGGGGTATCAGTGGAATAGGGGCCAACGGTATCGGCCGGAATGTCCTCGCTCGTGCCCAGACCCAGGGCTTGATAATCCTGCTCGGTCATATCGGTGATTGCGGGCGCGTCTGCCGCCTGGGCAACCTGGGGCGTGGCCGTGAAGCAGGCGACGCTCGTGGCGATCAACGCAGCAAGCGCCGCCGTCCCAACAAGCGGGATTTTCGACAGCCTACGGATACGGGGGTGTGGAACGTACATGAGGGACCTCGCTTTATTCGAGTGGAGTGGACTCATTTTTGCAAATGATACATCCGATGCCCGATATCACGTGTCTCATTTTCGCCAACGGCGTGTCTCATTTTTGAGAATCCGAGATGCCGCGGAAATCTTATCCCAGCTCAAAGGCCATTTCTGGGATGTATCTTCCGTCGAGTGCCTCATCGGGAAACTGCATCCCATTTCAAGCGTCGATTCTGGGACGCATTTTCCCCTTAGACCCTCAACCGGAAACCGCATCCCACTTTGAGCGCAAATTCCGGGACGCATTTTCCGCTTGAGCCTCATTGGGAAACGACGTCCCACTTTGAGGGCTGATTGTGGGATGCATTTTCCGGTTTTGCTCTCATTGGGAAAATGCATCCCGTTTCTTGACCGAATAATGGGACGCAATTTCCCGTTGGAGCGCCTTTGGGAAAGTGTGTCCCACTTCGACCGCCCAGAGTGGGATGCACTTTCCGCAAAGCACCTCAACGGGAAACTACGTCCCATTCCAAAGGCAAATTCCGGGACGCATTTTTCGAAAGCCTGCCCATCCGGAAAGCCCGTCCCACTTTGGACGCATCCGGGCACGGAACCATCGACCTATCAGGCCTCCCATCAATAAAGAGGCGTCCTCCCGGACGGCGGGGCACGAAGTTCATCGCGAGTTCCGCACGCAAAGAAGGCCACTTAATGTGGCCTTCGTCTTGCGCAG